>JBJHCH010000059.1:0-21692 GCA_050485905.1 Paracoccaceae bacterium
TCACGCCTTCGCCGCCTCCCTCGCCGCCACGCTGATGGTCTCGATCGTCGTCTTCCAGGCAGGGGATGGAACCTTCGGCGCCGTCCCCGCCGATGAAATCGACGGCGACGAGGTCGTGATCGTCTCGGAATACGATCCCTTCGGGTGAGGCTTCGGCCTCACTTCCCGAGGGCTTGGCGCAAAAGCGGCTATCGCCGATAGCGGGCCTGCTCTACAGAGCAGTCCTAAGTGCAGAAAAAATATAAGAAAATAGCTCTCCTATAAGAAAGCTTTCCTACGTTTCTGCGATTTTCTTCAAACGATGACGTCGCCGGTGATGCGTCAGACTTCAAGGCCAATGCTCCCGATCTTTCACATGGGCATTTGGAGCATCTGTTGGCAATCTGACGGATGCCTGAAATCCAGAAGTTTCACCGGGACGTGGTGACTGGAGCAAGAGAGAGGTTTCGATCCGTTCTGCGATGGCTGAGACGATAGCGAGGCCAAGCCCGCTACCATCAGTTTTTGCATCTGCCCTCTCGAAGCGCCCTGTCAGGCGTTCGAGTGTTTCGGTTGCTACCGCGGGGCCCTCGTTCGCCACGATCAACTGCCCGTCGCTCGTGAGTGTAACCGCGACTGGGGCATTCTGCGCCCCGTGGCGTAGGGCGTTTTCCACCAGATTCCGGCACAGAATTCCCAATGCGTCGGGGTCGATATCAGACAAGACAGGCGTGTCCGGCAAGTTCAACATAAGGCGCCCGTTCTCTGTGCTGCGCGCAATATCTTCCACCACGACCCGAGTGATGGTTCTGACATCAGCGCTCTGGTCCATCCGAAGTCTACCGCCTTCCGCCCGCGCAAGCTGCAGGAGACGTTCGGACAGCCGAGCGAGACGCTTGAGCGTCGCCTCGATCTCGGCGGCGCGCGCGTCGATGGTCGGATCTTTGGTCTCTGACCGCAGTCGCTGCGCTTGGGCGATAGCGCCCGCCAATGGTGTCCTTAGTTCATGAGCCGCATTGGCTGCAAAACTTCGCTCAGCCTCGAACGCGTCGCGCAACCGAGCCAAAAGGCTGTTCAAGGTTGCAGCCAGCGGTCGGATTTCTGTCGGCAGGTCGGCCGCGGGTACTTCTGACAGGTCGCGCACGCCGCGCGCTTCAAGCCGCGTACGGAACCGATGGAGAGGGGCGAGGCTAAAGCGCACAGCGAGAATAATCGACGCGAGCGCCAACGGCAGCACAACCAGCAGCGGCAGGCCGAGGCTCATCTGGATTTCCCGAGCAACCGAAGCGCGATGCGCCAACGGTTCGGCCACGGTGATGCTGATCGTCCCCTGGAGCGCCGCGTCGCTGTAGAGGCGATGTGTGGCGTTCTGCCCAAATCCCGGACCATCGTATGGAGGAAACACGGCAGGGTCCGCCGCATGGGATTGCAGCAAAATGCGTCCCTCGGCATCGCGTACGATGTAGGTGAAGAACTCGTCATGCTCCCGGATCGGCGCGAGGCGCTGCGTCACACCCTGATCTTCTCGCCCGACGATGTCGGTCACGGCCAGCGGCAGGATGCGCTCGGCGGTTTCGCGTAGGGCGCTGTCGAAGACCTCATCCATCTCGCCCCGAACGATCACCGCGGTAACCGTGGCGGCGGCGAGCCAGAGGATCGTCAGCACAAGGCCGAGTGACAAGCCGAGCCGTACCTGAAGGCTGGATGGCCACATCATGGCTTGCCCAGCCGGTAACCCATGCCGCGCTCGGTCTCGATGATGGCGCTCCCCAGTTTCTTGCGCAGGCGGCTCACGTGCACCTCGATGGTGTTGCTCTCGACTTCGGCGTCGAAAGCGTAGAGCTTCTCCTCCAACTGCGCCTTGGACAGGAGCTGCCCGGGACGCGCCAGGAAGGCCTCGAAGAGCGCCCATTCCCGCGCCGTCAGCGGCACATGTCTGCCATCCCGATGGACGCTGCGCGCGGCAAGGTCGATGTCGAGCGGTCCGTGGGTCAGGATCGGGTTGGGGTTGCCGCTGTAGCGCCGCGCGACCGATCCGATCCGTGCCGACAGTTCCGACAGGTCGAAGGGCTTCACAAGATAGTCGTCAGCGCCCGCATTGAGGCCTTCGATCCTATCGGAGACCTGGTCGAGCGCCGTCAGGATGATGACCGGCGTCACGTCTCCACGCGTCCTGAGGCCCTTGAGGAACCCGATACCACGTCCGTCTGGTAGCATGAGGTCGAGCAGGAGCAGGTCGTAGGAGGTTGCGCTCATCGCGTCTGCCGCCGCGTCTAGCCGCGTGACCCAGTCTACTGACTGGCCATCAGATGCGATCTGGTCGCGCACGGCAGCGCCAAGAGTCGTGTCGTCCTCGATCAGCAATATGCGCATGGTCGTACCCGTCCTTTCCTGATGTCCCTCCATGATCCGTCTGGCTGACACGAAGCTGAAGCTTGTGGGTCAAGCCCCTTCAGGCTGCCGTCAGCTTCGCGGCGCATGAATGGCATCAAGAGGCGAGCCACTAGGAGTGTGCCCCATGAAGAAGACATTGACAATTATCGGCTTTCTCGCGGTCTTTCCGGTCGGCGCGGCGCTGGCTGACGACGATTGCTTCGTGCCGATGGCCGACTGGCAGCCGCGCGATGCTGTTGCCATGCTGGCTGAGGAAAATGGTTGGACGGTGCGCCGGATCAAGATCGATGACGGCTGCTACGAGATCGATGGGAGGGATGCCGAGGGGCGTGCGATCGAGGTGACTGTCCACCCGGCCACGCTGGAGATAATCGAGTTCGAATACGAGGACGACGAGGATGATCGCCGCGAGCGGGATCACGAGAGACGCGACGATGACTGATGCAGCGCGTCGCGACGGTAATGTCCCGGTGCCGGGCCTGCCGCCACTCTCCCGGCTTTCCCTAAACTCTCCTCTAGCTCTGACGGGCCCGGTGCTGGTTGCGTTGCCATGCCTGCTGGCGGCACTGATCGGGTTCAACACCTATGCGCCCTATGGCGCGGATGCAGCACTTGGCATTGCCGTCGGGGCCGCGGCAGTTGTCGCGATGGCACAGACCTTGATCCTCGCCGCACGGCCGCCACTGGTGGAACCATTGTTCGGCGGTCTCGATCGCATGTACCGGGTCCACAAGTGGCTCGGTATTTCCGCAATGATCCTGATGATCCTGCACCAGCAGATCGAGCCGGATTTCGAGCGTTTGGTGCGTGAAACCTCCCTTGGTGAACTTGGTGAAGAGGCAGGCGAACTTGCCTTCAACGCGCTTCTCGCCCTGGTTGCTGTCAGCTGGTTCCGGAGATTGCCCTTCACCCCACTGGAAATCCCCTATCAGATCTGGCGGTTCAGCCATCGTTTCATGGGGGCCCTTTTTGCAATCGTGGTCTTTCACCAGTTCTTCGTCGACCTGCCGACAGAGGTAGATCCATCGCTCTCGGTGCTACTGAACACATTCGGCATCGCGGGAGTGATCGCGTGGATATTCACCGAGCTGGTCGCCCCGTACCTGCGGCGTAGAGAATTCACCGTCACAGAGATCAGCCAGACCAAGGACACCACCACGCTGACCCTCCGCCCCGAGGGGCGGGCCATGCGGTGGCGGCCGGGGCAATTCGCCTTCTTCCGCGCACCAGAGGCAGGACTGTCCGAGCCGCACCCCTTCACGATCGCCAGCGCCCCGCGCCCTGACGGCACCCTGACGTTCTCCATCCGGGGCTTGGGTGGCTGGACACGAAGCCTACCCGCCATCTTGCGGACCGGAACGCGCGTGCAGGTCGAAGGGCCATATGGACGGTTCAATTTCCGCAAGGGCGGTGCGCGCCAAATATGGCTTGCCGGCGGCATCGGTATCACGCCGTTCCTCGCCTGGGCGGAAAGCCTGACAGAGGCGGATAGCCGCGACATTCACCTCATCCACTGCGTTCGGACACAAGGGGAGGCGATTGGGGTAGAGACGCTGCGCGCTGCGGCTGCCCGCAACCCGAGGTTCAGTTTCGAGGTGGTCGTCACGACGCGCGATGGCAGGCTCACGGCCGAGCGCCTGATTGGCGCGGTCCCTTTCGCGATCCGGCAAGCCGATTTGTGGTTCTGCGGCCCAACCGGTCTGAAGGACGGGATTCTCAAGGGCTTGAAAGCACAAGGTCAAACGCCTCGCCGTGTCCGCTTCGAGCAGTTCGAATTCACCTGAACGCGGGGCAGGGCGCATAGCCATGCCAGCCCTGTAGCCTGCGCTCGCATCTTTTTTTGGCCCCGCCCTCATCGGCGGGGCCATTTTCCTGACGGCAAGCTGAAGCAGGAATCGCTGGGGCGTCAGGATGCCCTCAGGTCGGGGTGCCAGATTGGTCTCATCAAACGAAAGGACCCCTTGCCATGAAAAAGACCCTGACCGCCCTTGCCCTGATCGCACTTTTGCCCGCCGGCGCTGCGCTGGCCGACGACGATGATTGCAATGCGCCCCGTGACCAGTGGCAGCCGCGCGAGGCCGCCATGCAGATGGCCGAACAGAACGGTTGGACGGTGCGCGACTTCGAGATCGACGACGGCTGCTACGAAATCGAAGGCCGAGACCAGGATGGCCGCGAGATCGAGGTGAAGCTCGATCCGGCGACGCTGCAGATCGTCGAGATGGACTACGAGGATGATGACGACGACCGCGGTGGCGCCCGCAATCCCGCGCCCGCTGGAACGGTCGCTCCTCCGCAGAACGGCCTCTTCGGAAACGGCGCCCCTCCGCAGGTTCAGGTGAACTGAACAGCTCCGAAGCACCCTGAACAAGGATCATTCCCATGAAATCACTTCTCGCAACGCTCGCGCTGACCACCGCACTCACGCTTCCCGGCCTCGCCATGGCAAGGCCGGTGACGCTCACCACGACCCTCAACAATTACGGCGGCGACGGCGCCTATCTTGCGCTCTACGTCACCGACGCCTCCGGTGCCTATGTCGGCAGCCTGTGGATGGCGGGAAACAAGTCGAAGTACTACGAGCACCTGAGCGACTGGTACCGCGCTACCGGCGGCGACACTGCTCAGGTAAACGGTATCACCGGCGCCAGCGTCGGCGCGGGCCGCAGTCTCGAGATCACGCTCGATCTGGCCGATGCGCTGTTCGATGCGGGCTACACGCTTCACATAGACGCGGCGGTCGAGGATATGCGCGACAGCCCGAACGAGGTGGCCGTGCCGCTGACGACGGCGGGCGCGGGTACGCCGGTGACCGGCCGGCGCTACATCGCCAACTTCTCCTACGACATGTGAGGGGCAGGGCCATGATCCGTACACTCCATCGCTGGCCGGGTCTACTGGCACTCGCGCTCGTCACGATCCTGAGCCTGAGCGGCGCTGCGCTCTCGGTCTTTCCGGCAGTCGAGCGCATCACCGCGCCGCAGGTGGAGACTGGTCAGACAGTCGCCACCCTCGCGGACCGCATCCAGGCCGTCTATCCGGGCGTCGAGCAGATCCGGCGGTCGCCCTCCGGTCGGATCACCGCCTATTGGTTCGATCAGGGCGCGCCGGGTGCTGCCGTGATCGACCCGGCGACGGGCGCGGGCGTTGCCTCGGCCGACCCGAACCAGGCCCTTCGCTGGCTCACCAACTTTCATCGCTCGCTCTTCCTCGGGGATGGCGGGCGCATCGCCATGGCCGCCGGGGCCGCGGCGATGCTGGTCCTCTCGCTCTCGGGTGCTATGCTGGTCGCGCGACGGGCGGGCGGATGGCGGCACTGGTTCGCGTCCTTGCGCGGTCCGTTCGCGGGCAGGCTGCATGTCGAGATCGCCCGGATCGCCGTCATCGGCCTCGTTCTGTCCTCCACCACCGCCCTCTGGATGACAGCCTCCACCTTCGATCTTTTGCCGGACGGTGGCGGCCTGCCGACTGATCCCACCGAAGTGAGCGGAGAGATTGGGTTCGCTCTCGATCAGATGGCCACGCTGCTGCAGACGCCCGTCGCCGAGCTGCGCGAACTGAGCTTTCCCTATCCCGGCGATGCGACGGACGTGTTCACACTGAAGACCGACCGGGGCACCGGCTATCTTGACCAGGGAACCGGCGCGCTCGTGGCATGGGCCGACCTGACCGGGTGGGAGCGCGTCTCGGAAACCATTTACATGCTGCACACGGGGCAGGGGGCCGCGACGCTCGGCCTTGTGCTCGGGATGATGGCGCTCGGAGTGCCGGCGATGGGCGTGACCGGCGTCCTGATCTGGTTTGCCGGGCGGCGCGGGCGGCCGCGCATCCGCGGCAACCAGCCCGCGGGCCGTGCCGAGACGATCCTTCTTGTCGGCAGCGAGGGTGGCAGCACCTGGGGCTTCGCCGCGACCCTGCATGCCTCGCTGACGGCAGCGGGGCAGGGCGTCCATGTTGGCCCGATGTCGGGCTTCGCGCCAGAGCGCTACGCCCGAGCCGAGCGCATCATCGTGCTCGCCGCGACCTATGGCGACGGGGCTGCGCCGGCCTCGGCGAAGGGCTTCCTCGACCGGTTGAACGCCCTCGACGGAGCGCCGGATATTCCCATGGCTGTGCTTGGTTTCGGAGATCGGAGTTTTCCGGCCTATTGCGCCTTTGCCAAGGGCGTTGCGGCAGCAGCGCAAGCGAAGGACTGGCCGGAGCTTCTGCCGCTTGACGCAATCGACCGCCAGTCCCCGCAGGATTTCGCGCGCTGGGGCCGCGCTCTTGGCGAGGCGCTTAGCATCTCTCTCGAGCTTTCTCACCAGCCCGTCTCGCCGCGCACCGAAACATTGACCCTCGTCTCGCGGCGCAACTACGGGGCCGAGATGCAGGCGGGGGCCGCGATCCTGCGCTTCGCCTTGCCGCGCGCGACGCTGTGGCAGCGGCTGACCGGGGCGGGTTTCGCACGGTTTCAGGCGGGCGACCTGATCGGTGTCCTGCCGCAGGGCAGCGCCGTGCCACGTCTCTACTCGCTGGCCTCGGGTCGCCGCGACGGCTTCGTGGAGATCGTTGTGCGCAAGCATCCGGGCGGGCTGGCCTCGGGCCAGCTGACCGCCTTGGAGCCGGGCGCTAGGGTCACGGCCTTCCTGCGCCGCAATCCCGGCTTTCACGCCCACCGCGGTCGCACCCCGCTGATCCTGATCGGGGCGGGCACCGGCATCGGGCCGCTGGCGGGCTTCATCCGCGGCAATGCGCGGCACAGGCCCGTGCACCTGTTTTTCGGGATGCGGCATGCGGACAGCGATTTCTTCTATGGCGAAGAGATGCCCGGCTGGCAGGCTGAGGGGCGGTTGACCCGGCTTGTCACCGCCGTCTCGCGCGGCGCGCGGCGCAGTTATGTGCAGGACGCCTTGCGCGCCGACGCGGCGCAGGTGGCCCGGCTTATCTGCGACGGGGCGCGTGTGATGGTCTGCGGCGGGCGCGACATGGCCACGGGCGTGAGCGATGCGTTGGCCGAGATCCTCGCACCTGCCGGGCTTACGCCCGCAGTCCTAAAGGCAGAGGGGCGGTATGTCGAAGATGTCTACTGAGCGCGCGCGCATCGCCCTGAACGGCCCCACCATGGGCACGCGCTGGTCGGCGCTGTTCTTCGCGGATCGGGGCCGCGACACGGATGCAATCCGTGCCGCCCTTCAGGCGGCTGTCGACGAGGTGGACAAGCAGATGTCGACGTGGAACGCGGAGAGCGCGCTCATGCGGATCAATGCGGCGCCGGTGGACGATTGGGTGGTGGTGCCGGAGCAACTGCGGGCGGTCCTGCGCCTCGGGCTCGAGATCGGGCGCGCCTCGGGCGGGGCCTTCGATATCGGCATGGGCGATGCGGTGACGGCCTGGGGTTTCGGGCCCGGGGCCGCCGCGCCCGAGGGTATCCGCGCCGTGATGGACGCCCCCCGCCGCCCGGCGCAGGAGGTGCTGGAGATCGAGGGGATGCAGTTGCGCAAGACCGCGCCCATTGCGCTGGATCTGAACGGCATCGCCAAGGGCTATGCCGTCGACCGGCTCGCCGAGACCTTGCGCGATCATGGGATTGCCGACGCCCTTGTCGGCATCGACGGTGAGATGCGTGCCATGGGCCTGCGCCCCGATGGCGAGGCATGGATCATCGCGGTAGAAGCGCCGGACCCTGATCGCCGGACGCCGCATTCGGTTCTGGCGCTGCAGGACGCCGCCGTGGCGACCTCCGGTGACTACCGCCATTGGGTCGAGGTTCAGGGGCGCCGCCTGTCGCATACCATGGATCCGAGACGTGGCGCGCCGCTGATCGCCTCGCCGGCCTCCGTCACCGTGGTGGCCCGCACCTGTGCCGAGGCCGATGCTTGGGCGACGGCGCTCATGGTGCTCGGTGCGGAGAGGGGTGCGGACCTCGCGAGACAACGTGGACTCGACGCCCTGTTTCTTCTGCGCGATGATGAAGGCAATGCAATGGGCGTGGGAGTCGGGCGTCTTTTTTCCGAAGAACCAGCGGCAATCGCCTCAGCCGGGGGAAGATGAGCCGCATGGAACAGACCCGTACCGATCGCTTCAAGACCGCACTCCTGCTGATGGCCGCAACCGGGCTGATCGTGGGACTCGCATTCTACCTTGCGGGCCAACCAGAGATCGCGAACCTGATCTGGATTGCAGGAGTTGTTCCCGCGCTCGCAGCGCTTGTGGTCGAAATCGTCCGGAGCATTGGGCGCGGCGAGGTGGGCCTCGATATCGTCGCCGCGCTCTCCATGACCGCGGCGCTCGTCTTCGGCGAGACGCTCGCAGCGGCGGTCGTTGCGGTGATGTATTCGGGCGGCACCTTCCTCGAAGCCTTCGCAGAGGGCCGCGCCCGTCGGTCGATGCAGGACCTCCTGTCCCGCGTGCCCCGGACCGCGACCCGGCACCGCAACGGTGCGCTGGAGGAGGTGCCGCTCGACGAACTCGCCCCCGGTGATCGCCTGCTGATCCGGCAGGGCGACGTGGTGCCGGTAGACGGCACAGTGGCCTCCGACACCGCCTTCCTCGACACCTCGGCGCTGACCGGCGAGTCCCTGCCAGTCCGGCTGGCGCGCGGGGCCGACGCCATGAGCGGCTCGACCAATGCGGGCGAGGCCTTCGACCTGACGGCGACGCGCGAAGCCAAGGACAGCACCTATGCCGGGATCGTTCGCCTGGTCGAGGAAGCGCAGGCCTCCAAAGCGCCGATGTCCCGGCTGGCGGACCGCTGGTCGCTGGGGTTTCTGGTCGTCACCGTCAGCATCGCCCTTGCGGCCTGGTGGTTCACCGGCGATCCGATCCGCGCGGTCGCCGTGCTGGTGGTCGCCACGCCCTGTCCGCTGATCCTTGCCGTGCCGGTCGCGCTGGTGGCGGGTCTCTCGCGTGCGGCGCATTTTGGCGTGCTGATCAAGGGCGCAGGGCCGCTCGAGACGATGGCGCGGATCCGCACGCTGATCCTCGACAAAACGGGGACGCTGACCGACGGTCGGCCGCAGATCGTCTCGATCGATAGTCACGACGGCATGGTCGAGGGCGACATCCTGCGCTTCGCTGCTGCGCTCGATCAGGCCTCCAAGCACCCTGTTGCGCAGGCCATTGTCGCGGCCGGGAAGGCGCGCGGCTTCTCGTTGCCCGTGCCATCCGAGGTTGCCGAGTTTCCGGGTGAAGGGGTCATGGGTCATGTCGAGGGCCACAGCGTGATCGTCGGTGGTGACGGTTTCGTTGTGTCCCGCGTTGGGCAGAGGGCGGGCGATCACCCCGCCAAGGGCGCCGGATCGGTCCTTGTCGCAGTGGCAGTTGACGGTCACCTGGCGGGGCATCTGGTGATGTCTGACCCGTTGCGAGAGGGCGCGGGGGCGATGCTGGACGGTCTGCGCCGTCAAGGGATCGCGCGCATCCTTCTGGCTACTGGCGACCGCGCGGACGTGGCCGAGCGCGTGACCGAGGGGCTGGGCCTCGACGGGCTGCGGGCCGGTCTGACGCCGGATCAAAAGGTGTTGCTGGTGCTTTCCGAGCGTAAACACGGGCCGGTGATGATGGTGGGTGATGGTGTCAACGACGCGCCCGCCCTGGCCGCAGCCGATGTAGGCGTGGCAATGGGGGCACGGGGCGCCGCGGCCTCGGCCGAGGCCGCCGACGTGGTGCTGCTCGTCGACCGGATCGACCGGCTGGGGCCCGGCATCGAGATCGCGCGCGCCTCGCGCCGGATCGCAGTCGAAAGCGTTGTCGCCGGGATCGGCCTGTCTGTCATGGGCATGATCGCGGCCGCTTTCGGCTACCTCACGCCGGTTCAGGGCGCGCTTCTGCAAGAAGTGATCGACGTTGCCGTGATCCTGAACGCCCTGCGCGCGCTGCGCATCGCGCCGCAGGAGCCAGCTACGGGCAAATCCCAGGCCATCATGTCAGAGCAAGCAGACATCGTTCAAGGAGCCAAGCCATGAGCCGCCTCTCACATTCTGAAATCCATATGGTGCATCGCATCGGCTGGTTGCGGGCCGCCGTTCTCGGAGCCAACGATGGTCTTGTCTCGACCGCGAGCCTCGTCGTCGGCGTCGCGGCCGCAGGCTCCGGCAAGCCCGAGGTCATGATCGCCGGGCTGGCCGGGCTTATGGCTGGCGCGATGTCGATGGCGGCGGGGGAGTATGTCTCGGTCAGCTCGCAAACTGACGCCGAACAGGCGGACCTCGCCCGAGAGAGCCGTGAACTCGAGGAAACGCCCGAGGCCGAGCTCGAGGAACTAACCCTGATTTATGTTGAAAGGGGGCTGGACGGCGACCTGGCGAAAAAGGTTGCCGTGCAACTGACTGAACGCGACGCGCTCGGATCGTATGCGCGCGACGAGCTCGGCATTTCGGAAACCGTGATGGCCCGCCCTATCCAGGCGGCTCTGGTGTCCGCACTGACCTTCGCAGTTGGGGCGGTGCTACCCCTGATCGTCGTGCTGCTGGTCTCGGAGGCGCAGATCGCTTCCCTGGTGGCGGGATCGACGATCCTCGGCCTTGCGGTTCTTGGCGGATTGGGCGCTTCGGCCGGCGGCGCAGGCGTCGTCCGTGGGGCCGCGCGGGTCACGCTATGGGGAGCGCTTGCAATGGCGGCGACAGCCGGGGTCGGTGCGCTGTTCGGGGTCGCCGTAGGCTAAGAGACAATGGGGTGTAAATGTGTTGCGAGGCCACGGACATTCCTGGTGTGCAACAAGGTCAACAAAGCCACTGGTCCTAGTTCGGACTTGGAAACAGCCCCGACAACGGCAGCGCCGTGCTGGCTTTCATCTGTTCGAGGGCGAAAACCGAACTCACGCTCCGCAACCTGATGCTTGATGTCAGTGTGTCGTAGAATGCGTCAAATGCCGGCATGTCGGGCACGACCACTCGCAGCATGAAGTCATGGGTTCCGGCGAGACGATAGATGTCGCGAACCGGCTCGAGCGTCTCGGTGACAGCAAGGAATTCTGTGCGCCATTCTGCCGTGTGCTCCACTGCTTCCACCATCACGAAGGCTGTCATCGAAAGCCCAAGCGCGCCAGGGTTCAGCAAGGCTACGCGGGCGCGGATGACGCCAGCTTCCTCATGTTTCTGGATGCGCTTCCAGCAGGGCGTCTGCGACAGACCAACCTGGTCGGCGATACGGGCGACCGGAACGGTCGCATCCCGCTGCAGGATGTCGAGGATCTTCAGATCGATCCGGTCGAATGTCATCGCGCCTCCTCTCTGGCCGTTACAGGCTGTCACCACCGAGTCGGAGCAAGGATGCCACAATTCTCTCAAATGTCGATCATCTTTATCGTGTTTATGTGTTCGCCCTCGCTTTGTGCACAAAACCTGATAATGTTGATCTTGTTAGTCGCAGTTTTGAGAGCCACTTACGACCGATGATCACCCACAAGACCAAGTACGCGCTCAAAGCCCTCATGGTGCTCGCCGATGAAAAGGCTGGTGAAGGCACAGCCCTGCGCATCGAGGAGATCGCGGAACGCTCCGGCGCGCCGAAACGGTTTCTCGAGCACATCTTGCTCGATCTCAAGCGCGCCGGGCTGATCGGGAGCCGCCGGGGTCGCAAGGGCGGATACGAGATGATCAAGGAACCCAGACGCGTCTCGCTGGCCGAAGTGCTGCGCCTGATCGACGGCCCGATGGCCCCGCTGCCTTGCCTGTCGCGCAAAGCTTACCAGCGCTGCGAGGATTGCACCGACGAACAGACCTGCCGGGTGCGCGCTGTCTTCGGAGGCTTCTACGCCACCTACATCCTGATGATCGAATCGCTCACGGTCGCAGATCTCCAGAAGGATGCGCGGCCCTTGGAAAGCTTCGGCTTGCCGGAACCCGCTGCCGGAGAATGATCTTCTAAAATCACGACCAAAAAGAGCGTGATTCTTCCTTTGCTAATCACGATTAAGTCTGTCGTTATTTAGGTGTCAGGCGGCGCTGGTGGCGTGTTCGAGGCAGGGATGATCCCTCCCGGACCGCTTCCCCGCCGACCTGGCACCAGAGTTCGACAGGGATCAGCAAAAGGACAGGCCATGTATCGCACCATCCAGATCGGCGGGCACGCGCTCGCCCAGGGCATCTTCCTCCGAAGTCTCGGCGATGGCCGGATTGAAATCGACGCAGGCCATGCGCGCCTGTCGGGGCATCCAGTCGCGACCCCAAGGTCGAGCGAGACGGTCAGTTTTCACACTGCGTTCCGCAAGGCCCTGACCGGCGGTCATCTGCGCGGCGGTCTGCTGGCAGGTTTGACGGGTCTTGTACTCGCCTTTGGCGGCACGACCCCCGCGGCAGCGCAGGACAGTGTCGAGATCCTCAACGTCTCCTACGATCCGACCCGGGAATTCTATCGGGAGTACAACGACCTCTTCAACGCGTGGTGGACGGCGCAGGGGAACGCGCCCGTCACGATCCGGCAGTCCCACGGCGGCGCCGGCGCACAGGCGCGGGCGGTGATCGACGGGCTGGAGGCGACCGTCGTGACGCTGGCCTTGTCAGCGGATATCGACGCGATTTCGGAACGCGCGGGCCTTTTCCCGGCCGACTGGCAGTCTCGTCTCCCGCACAATTCTTCGCCCTATACCTCGACCATCGTGTTCCTGGTGCGCGAGGGCAATCCGCGCGGGATCGAGGATTGGGACGATCTGGTGGCCGATGGCGTGCAGGTCATCACGCCGAACCCCAAGACATCGGGCGGCGCGCGCTGGAATTTCCTGGCCGCCTGGGCCTATGCGGAGCGGAACGGGTTGGATCCGGCCGAGTTCGTCGGCGCAATGTATCGGAACGTGCCGGTGCTGGACACCGGGGCGCGCGGGTCGACCACGACATTCACCCAGCGGGGCATCGGCGACGTGCTGCTGGCCTGGGAGAACGAAGCGTTTCTGGCGCTCGCGGAACTGGGCGAGGATGCCTTCGACATCGTCGTGCCATCGGTCTCGATCCTGGCCGAGCCGCCGGTGACGCTGGTGGATGGCAACATCACGTCCGACGCACAGCGGGCGGCGGCCGAGGCCTACCTCCAGAATCTCTACAGCCCCGAAGCGCAGGCGCTGGCGCTGCGGCATTACTACCGGGCCTGGGACACGTCGCTCGCCGCGGCCGAAGACGCCGAACGCTTCCCCGAACTGGAGCTGGTCACCATCGCGGATTTCGGAGGCTGGCCGGTCGTGCAGCCCGAATACTTCGGCGACGGCGGCATCTTCGACCAGATCTACGAGGAATAAGCCATGCGGGCGAGCATCCTCCGCTCGCCCTCACCCCTTCCGGGGTTTGGGCTGAGCTTCGGGATCATGATGACGGTTCTGTCCATCGTGGTCCTTCTTCCCATCGGGGCGCTTTTGGGCCGTGGCCTGATGATTGGTCCGGCCGACCTGTGGGACATGGTCAATTCGCGCCGCATCTGGTCGGCACTGACCCTGTCCTTCCGCGCCGCACTCATCGCGTCGCTCTTCAACCTCGTCTTCGGGCTCCTGCTGGCATGGGTGCTGGTGCGCTACCGCTTCTGGGGCCGGCGCTTCATCGACGCGGCGGTGGACCTGCCTTTCGCGCTGCCGACCGCCGTGGCGGGCATCGCGCTGACGGCACTCTACGCGCCGAACGGCGTGTTCGGGCAGGCGCTGGCCCCCTTGGGCCTTCAGGTCGCCTATACGGAAATCGGCATCTGGGTCGCGCTCGTCTTCATCGGGCTGCCCTTCGTGGTGCGCACCGTCCAGCCGGTCATCGAGGAGCTGGAGGCGGATCTAGAGGAGGTCAGCGCCACGCTGGGGGCCCGCCGTGCCTATACGCTGCGCCGGGTGATCCTGCCCACGCTGACGCCCGCGCTGCTGACGGGCTTCGCGCTCGCGCTGGCGCGGTCGGTCGGTGAATACGGCTCGGTCATCTTCATCGCGGGCAACATCCCGAACCTGACCGAGATCGCGCCGCTGCTGATCGTGATCCGGCTTGAAGAATACAATTACGACGCCGCAGCCGCGATCGGCATCGCCATGCTGGTCATCTCCTTCGCGATGCTGCTTGCCATCAACGCCATCCAGACCTGGAGCAGACGGAGGATCGGACTTGTCTGACATGCACATCAACCGCCCCCGACACGATGATTACGCGCACGAAGGCTCGGGCATGGCCGCTGTGGCGCTCGGCATGATGTCGGCGCTGCCGCTGATCGGGGCCGCGATCCTGACCGGCAAACCTATTTGGTCCGTCCTGGTCCTGTGGTTTGTCGGCGGGCCCGTGCTGGCGCTGATCTTCGCCCTGCTGCCGTTTCTGACGCCGCGACCGAACAGGAGGGAGCGGCATGTCTGACATCGCTCTGACACCCCCCGTGCCGGTCACCACAGAAGCGCCATTGATCCGCGCCCTGCTGATCGGCGTGGCCCTGATCTTCGTGGCGCTCTTCCTCTTCGCGCCGCTTGTAACTGTCTTCGTCGAGGCGCTGCGGCAAGGCTGGGTCGCCGCTATCGACGCGCTGCGCCTGCCCGACGCGCAGGCCGCGATCCGCATGACCTTGACCATCGCGGCCATCGCCGTGCCGATCAACGCCGCCTTTGGCATCGCGGCGGCCTGGGCGATCACCAAGTTCGACTTTCCGGGCAAGGCGTTTCTGATCACGCTGATCGACCTGCCCTTTTCGGTCTCGCCGGTCGTGGCGGGGCTGATGCTGGTGCTGCTCTTCGGGGCGAATTCCACGCTGGGCGGCTGGCTCATCGCCCATGACATGCCGATCGTTTTTGCCTTCCCCGGCATCGTGCTGGCCACGCTCTTCGTCACCTTTCCTTTCGTCGCGCGCGAGCTGATCCCGGTGATGATCGAACAGGGCCGCGCCGAGGAAGAGGCCGCGCTGACGCTCGGGGCCTCGGGCTGGCGCATCTTCTTCACCGTCACCCTGCCCAATATCCGCTGGGCGCTGCTTTACGGCGTGCTCCTGTGCAACGCGCGCGCCATGGGCGAGTTTGGCGCCGTAGCCGTCGTCTCGGGCAAGATCCGAGGCGAGACGGCGACCATGCCCACGATGGTCGAGATGTTCTACAACGAATACCTCTCGGTCGCGGCCTTCACGTTGGCTGCCGTGCTGGCGATGCTGGCGCTTCTGACCCTCCTCCTGAAATCCCTGCTCGAATGGCGCCATGCGGACCTGCTGGCAGCCACGCGGCGTCATTGAGAAAGGACCAAATCCATGAACATCGAGATTGAGGACCTGGCCAAGGAATTCGGCACCACGCGGGCGCTGCATCCGGTGTCGCTGTCCATCCCCTCGGGCGCGCTGGTGGCGCTGCTCGGGCCCTCCGGATCGGGCAAGACCACGCTGTTGCGCGTCCTCGGGGGCCTCGAATTCCCGACCTCGGGCCGCGTGCTCTTTGGCGGGCAGGATGCCACTGGCCTGTCGGTGCAGGAACGCCGCGCGGGCTTCGTGTTCCAGTCCTATGCGCTCTTCAAACACATGACGGTGTTTGAGAACATCGCCTACGGTCTGCGCGCCCGACCGCGCAAGGAGCGCCCGGCCGAGGCGGAAATCGGCCGCCGGGTCAACAAGCTGCTGGACCTGATCCAGTTGCCCGATATCGGCACACGCTACCCCAACCAGCTTTCCGGTGGTCAGCGGCAGCGTGTGGCCCTGGCCCGCGCGTTGGCGATCGAACCACGGATGCTGCTGCTTGATGAACCCTTCGGCGCGCTTGACGCGAAGGTCCGTAAGGAACTGCGCCATGGCCTGCGCGAGATTCACGACCGCACGGGCCTTACGACTGTCTTCGTAACGCATGACCAGGAGGAGGCGATGGAACTGGCCGACCTCGTCGTTGTCATGTCGATGGGCCGTATCGAGCAGGTGGGCAAACCTGCCGAAATCCGCGCGAAGCCCGCGACCGACTTCGTGCGGTCGTTCACCGCAGCGTGAGCTCGCCATGGTCGGCGATGGAATGCAGTGGCAGTGGATGATCCGGGCTCTCTCCCGTATCACAACAACGGCGCCTACCCGGCGGGCCCAGCCGTTCCTTCCAGAGCGGTGGGTCCGCAATGCCCAAGCACTTGGGTGGTATGTCCGGCTGGCTGGCCCCCGCTACTTCATCATGTGGCGCAATCGTCTCTCGCCCGACACGGCGCCTCGGATCCTCGTTCTGCCGCATCGAGATTGCGGTCTGTCATCTATGGAGTACCAAGCAGTCCTCGTCGATCTTGCCGGCCGCGCTCGCCTCCCGGTGGCCCCTGAATGGATCAAAGGCCCGGGGCAACACTACTGGCTCGAGCGCGCGGAGCGCCGCCTCGTCGAGAGGATCGCGCCGATATCGGCGCGAATGTCATGATGAAGTGTTTCAGAACGGGAAGAAGATCGGAATGATCACCACCGCGACCACGGCGAAGATCACGTTCAGCGGCAGGCCCACCTTGATGAAGTCGGTGAACTTGTAGCCACCCGCCCCGTAGACGAACGTGTTGGTCTGGTACCCGATAGGGGTCGCGAAGCTGGCCGAGGCCGCGAACATCACAGCCATGATGAAGGGGCGCGGGTCGAAGCCCAGTTCGATGGCCAACGCGATGACGATCGGCCCGATCAGCACCGCGACCGCGTTGTTCGAAACCATCTCGGTCAGCGCGCTGGTTAGAACGTAGACGGCGGTGAGGATGGCAATTGGCCCGATCCCGCCCACGGCCCCCACCACCGCCTCGACAATCACGCGGGCGGTCCCGGTTTCCTCCATGCCAAGGGACAGACCAAGCATCCCGAAGATCAGGAACAGGATGCGCCAGTCAATAGCGTCGAACGCCTCCTCGGGGTCGACGCAACGGGTCATCATCACCACGACAGCTCCGATTACCGCAAGGCCCGCGATGGGCATGACGTTCAGCGCGGCCAGCCCCATCACACCGAAGATCGTGGCGATGGCGATGGGTGCCTTGGCACGACGCTGCGGACGTTCGGTCGGCGTTGACAGGTTGACGATACCGCCATCCTCCATCATCCGTTGAAGTCCCTCGGGCGGGCCCTCGAGCAGCAACGTGTCAGCGAACTGCAGGCGCAGGTCCTGCAATTCCTGGCTGATGTTCTGTTCCTGTCGATGTACGGCCATGAGGTAGACGCCGTACTTCCGACGCAGCTTAAGGTCCTTGATCGGCCGCCCGCGCAGGTGCGAGTTCGGTCCGACACTGGCCTCCATCGTGATGGTCTGGTCGGCGGTCACCGGCTCGACATCGTGATCTTCGCGATCCCGAAATGCGATCTGCCCGTCTTCCTTTAGCCCGAGTATCTCACCCGTGCCGGTCTTGAGGACCAGACGGTCGCCCACTTCGAGCACGAGATCGTTCATCGTGCGGCGCATCGACACCTCGCCGCGGACCACGTCGAGGATGCGCGTCTCGGTGGTGTTGAAGGGTAGATCGGCAAGCTGCTTACCAACGTATTTGGACCCGTTCGGAATAAGAAGGCGCGCAAGGAACCGACGCTTGCCCTCCTGTCCGAGAAGGCTCGACAGAGAGGCACGGTCGGGCAACAGGTAGCGTCCGGCGAACATCATGTACGCCATGCCCACGGCCGCCAGGATCAGCCCGGGCAGCGTCATCTCGAACATAGTGATGGGGGGTTGTCCGGCCTCCTGCGCCACGCCGCTCATTAGGATGTTGGTAGAGGTGCCGACCAGCGTCAGCGTGCCGCCAAAGATTGCGGCAAAGGACAAAGGGATCAACATGCGTGAGGGTGCCACGCCCACTGAAGCCGCGACCGAGATCATGATCGGCGTCAGGAGGATCACCACGGGCGTGTTGTTCATGAAGGCGGAAGCGCCCATCGTGCCGACCATCATCATCAGCATTGCCCGCAGGAACGAACCGCGCGCCTGTTGTTTCAGAACGTCGCCGATGATCGTCAGCACACCCGTCCGCTCCAGTGCGGCCGATATGATGAACATCATCGCGATGGTGATGGGGGCCGAAGAGCTGAACACAGTCAGGAAATCCCGCGTCTCGACAATTCCCGTCGCCAGGAGCGCCGCCGAGGCGGCGAGCGCCGTGACCTCGGGTGGGTAAATCTCCCGGATGAAGCTCAGGAAGACGACGCCGACGAGCGCGAGAACGAAGATCTGGTCAAGACTCATGGGCGGGTACTCTCTCAAGGCAGTGGCACTTTCCCACAATAAACGATAAAGCTACTCGTGTTTTCAATCGCAATCTGTCTGGATGGCCCGAAACCGACGGGACGCGGCAGATCGCTCCTCGGGATCAGCCGTTCACATGCTGCGCAAGCTAGGCACCGTCTCAGGCCTCACCCTGGTCAGTCGCATCCTCGGCTTCCTGCGCGATGTCGTGCTGGCCGCAACGCTGGGTGCCGGGCCGGTGGCGGATGCCTTCATGCTGGCTTTTCGCCTGCCGAACCATTTTCGCGCGATCCTGGCCGAGGGTGCGTTCAACGCCGCCTTCCTGCCGACATGGGCTGCCGCGGACGCAAGCAGGCACGACAGCTCGCGCCTTGGCGCAGAGGTTCTGGGCTGGCTCACGCTGGCCAACCTCGTGCTTCTGGCGCTGGCGCTTGGTGCGACCGGCTGGATGCTGGCGGTGCTCGCACCCGGCCTGTCGCCCGCCGACGAGACCTGGCCGCTTGTCGTCACGCTCACGCGGATCACCTTTCCATACCTGTTCTGCATGTCGCTGGTGGCCTTCCTTTCGGCCATGTTGAACGGGCGCGACCGCTTCGCGGCGCCGGCGTCCGCCCCGATCCTGCTCAACCTGTTCATGATCGGCGCGCTGCTTATGGCCGCGCAGTTCCCGAGCGCCGCCCATGCCGCCGCCTGGGGCGTGATGGCATCAGGCGTGGCGCAGGTTGCGTTGCTGGTCGTAGCTGCGTGGCGCGCGGGCCTGCCCCTGCCGCGTCCCCGGCTGGGCCTGTCGCCCGATACAAGGCAGGTGTTCCGCCGCCTCGGTCCCGCGATCCTGACCTCGGGCGCGCTGCAGGTCGCGATCTTCGCCGACACGATCATCGCCACGTTCCTGCCGGCCGGATCACTCTCGCACCTCTACTACGCCGACCGGCTCTACCAACTGCCCATCGGCCTGATCGGTGTTGCGCTCGGAACGGTCATCCTGCCCGACATCGGGCGCCGCGCGGGCCTCGGTGACGAGGTCGGCATGCGCCGCGTGCTCGACCGGGCGCTCGTGATCTGTCTTGTCGTGGGGGTGCCGGTCGCGGTGATCATGGCGACCCTGGGCGACTGGGCCATCCGCATCCTGTTCGTTCGCGGCGCCTTCGATCTTGCGGCGGCGGAAGCATCGGGGGCCATCCTCGCCGCTTACGCCCTTGGTCTGGTTCCGGCACTCGCGCTGCGCTCCCTCGTCGCCGGATTCCACGGGCGTGGGGATACCCGAACTCCGCTTCGCCTCCTCGTTGTGGCAACGCTCGTCAACATCGCACTGAAGATCGTGCTTGCCCCGATGCTCGGCGCGGTCGGGCTTGCCCTTGCGACATCAGTGGGCATCACGGTCTATGCGACGCTGCTCTACCGGGAAAACCGGGTCCGTGGTTTCCGCACGGGGCCCGCGCCGATCCCGGCGGGCGCACTCGTCGCAACGGGGGTCGGATTGGGCCTGTTTGTCTTGTGGTCACGCGATGCCGTCCTGCGCGCCATCGAGTATCTGACTCCAGGTCTTGCATTACCGGTCGCATTTCTGATGCTGATGATCGCCATCCTGGCGGTTCAGGGATTGGCGAGCGCCTTGGTCATCGGACACCGCCCGCCTGAAGCAAAGGGCACACCGAAGGAATAGCTGCGATACATCCGTTTTCGAACTCGCCCAAAATCGAAGTATGCGCGAAATATTCAGCGCTCATCTTCCACACAGCGCAAAAAATCATGCGGACCAGTTCACAGGTCAAACCCATAGCCGTAACCGCTCCAATCCGATTTATTGATTGATGGCTAAATCCCCTGTCGTCTTCCCAGCAGCTAGCGCCTCTACGAACCACTGCGGTTTACGCCCACGACCGGACCAGGTGAGCGACGGGTTCTCAGGATGCCGGTATTTCGCCGCGGCAGGCATCCGCGTGGTTTTCACCTCAGTGCCGACAAGCTCGGCCAGAGAGTAGCCTAGATCCCGGGCGAGAGCTTCGACCTTGGTGCGGGCTTCCGCCTTCTGTCGATCCTCAAAGGTGGAGATTGCCTTGGCGATGTCCTTCTGCATTTTCTTCAGCTCGCTGAGCGACAGCGCCTCGAGATCGTATCAGCCATACTATGCCTCGTGTCCTGAATGTTCCGGTATCGATAGCCCGTCGATGCAGGGCGCCGCAACTCCCGGAAGGCTAGGGCAGGGGTGGCAAAGGCTGGTGACCGTCGTTTTGCCGCCAGGCAGGTGCTGAACTTGGGGTCAGGCGGTCTCGATTGGCCGGGTGACGTGTTCTGGCATGGGCTCCCCGCGCCTCTCTGGCTTCTGGTCCATCCCTTCGACTGACAATCCCCTAATCCCGTTCGGGCTCTCGCGCGCAACCCCGCGTCAGCCCGGGCCGAGTTGGCCGCCTATGGCGTCCTGCCCGCTCCACCCCGGTCCTTTGGGGGTTTCCGGTGTCCATGCTGTCCACCGTGCAAGCATCACCCGACGGGCTTTTTCCGGGTCTTGTCGAAGGGACGGTCCCGAAGACAGGACACATAGGAGCTTACCATGCAAAACATCGTCATCCTCGCCGGCAACATCGGTCAAAAACCCGAAACCCGCATCACCCAGGGCGGCACCAAGATCACCAACTTCAGCCTCGCCACCTCCCGCCCCCGCCTCTCGGAAGGTCGCGTCCTGCGCGACGAGAACGGCTACCGGGTCATGGACACCGAATGGCACCGCATCACCTGCTTCAACGGTCTCGGCAAGACGGTCGCGGAGCATTGCGAAAAGGGCATGAAGGTCCTCGTCCACGGCCGCATCCACTACACCAAGTGGATCGACAGCATGGGGAACGACCGCTACGGCTGCGAGATCATCGCCGAGAAGGTCGACTTCCTGAGCCGCCCGAAGTCGGCCGAGAACGAAAACCCCGAGCTGGTCGACCGCGACGACGAGATCCCGTTCTGAGAACGGGGTCCCCCCCCTCGGGCCCGGCGGGGCAACCCGCCGGGTTCGCTGCACTGCCGCAAGGCAGCTTTGAGCCCTTTCAAGACATTCCCGGCGTAAGCACAGTCCCCTGATCAGACGGCGTCCTGGAGCAGCGGACGCAGCGCCACCTCGACCCTTTGGCGGGAGGCAGGCTCGAGCGGCAGGATCGGACGCGGCGGGGCTCTGCCTCAATCTGTGTGGCGCACTATCCTGAGAACGGGAAGATTCAGGAGGGATAGTGATGATTTCAAGGAAGCACTGGTCGCCCGGGAG
>JBJHCH010000060.1:0-21557 GCA_050485905.1 Paracoccaceae bacterium
CCACCACCTCTGCCCTGGCGCCGGTGATGACCATCGTGCCCGCGGCCCGCCCGGACGAGGCCGGTGCCACCATGGTCGTGGCGACGGTGCAGGACGAGACCCCCGCCGCACCGGACGAAGAGGCATCGCCGGTCATGGCCGCCGTCGCCGCCCCGCCCGAGAGGCCCGCTGCCGAGCCCGAGGAGGTCACGCGAGAGGTTGAGGTGTTGGCGGCGCTGACATCGGACGAGTTCGAGGAGGGCGATGCGCCCGAAGTGGTGACCCGCGTCTCCTCCTCCGGCGGACGCTACTGGGGCGTGACGGTGGGCAGCTACACCACCCGGCACGAGGCCGAACGGATGCTGCTGCGCACTGCGCTGGCCGAGGCAGGCGCGCTCGACGGTGCGCTGCGCCGCGTGGTGCAGTCCGGTGGCGGGTTCCAGGCGAATTTCGTCGGCCTGTCGCGTGAGCAGGCAGACCTCGCCTGCCGCCGCTTGCAGGCGCGCGGCACCACCTGCTTCTCGCTCAGCCCCTGACTACCGGTGGCGGGCGACGCCGCCCCGTGACCTCGCCCCCGCCTGCAGCGCGGATGCGCGCGATGGCTTCTTCCAGCCCTTCGTGAACCACCGCCATGTGATGCGCATTTGCGTGGACGATCCGGTCGGGACCGGTCAGCAGCGCCACATGCCCTCTCCAGAACAGCAGATCGCCCCGTTGCAGCAGGGCGTCGTCGGGTAGCGGGTTGCCGAAGCCGGCGGCCTGCATGTCGCTGTCGGCGGGGCAGGGGAGGCCGCAGGCCAGATGCGCAATCTGCACCAGCCCCGAGCAGTCGATCCCCGACCAGCCGTTCCCGCCCCACAGATAGGGCGTGCCCAGCAGGCTTTCGGCCACCGCCACCGGATCGTCGCGCCAGTCCCCGATCTCGCGCAGATGCGTAGCGGGGACGAAGTGCCCGGCATCGGTGCGCAGGAACCGCCCCTCGCTGCCCGTCACGGTCAGATGCGCGCCGAGGGTCAGCGTCGCCAGTTCGCGCTGTTTCATATCGGGCGCGGGATAGAGGTGCGTGGCAGGGGCGGCGACCCAGTGGGTCGCGGTGGCGCCATACCCCAGATCGTTCGCAGCGATGTAGCCCACATAATCGTCGCGCTCTGCCTGGACAAAGGCCCAGCCCTCATGCGTCTCCAGCACACTAACTCGAGCTCCCATCGGCAGTTGCCGGTCGCGCGGGCCGGATGGTGTTTCGCAAAGGTCGGTCAGCGGCGCGGTGACGCGCTGCCATTCGCCCGGCACATAATGCTCCGCCTGAACGGCGCCGCGGAGGCTGTCCAGCGCCACGCGGCCGTTGGCGGGCATAAGCCGCCGGTCGGTCACGGCGCAAGCACCGCGGGCAGCGCCTCGAACAGCGCGCGGGCGCCCTGGCCCACGCCGCCCTTGGGCCGGCCGGGCGCCTTGGTCGGCTGCCAGCCGTAGATGTCGAAATGGGCGTAGCGCGCGCTGCCCGCAAAGCGGCGCAGGAACAGCGCGGCGGTGATCGACCCCGCCATCCCGCCCGATGGCGCATTGTCCAGATCTGCGATGGCGGGCTCGATCATCGACTCGTAGGGCGTCCAGAACGGCATCCGCCAGACCGGGTCGCGCACCTTCGCCGCCGCACCCTCCAGCGCCGCTGAAAGCGCGGGGTCGTCGGTGTAGTAGGGTGCCAGATCGGGGCCGAGCGCCACCCGCGCCGCGCCGGTCAGCGTGGCCATGGAGATCAGGCAGGCGGGGTCCTCCTCTACCGCCAGCGCCAGCGCGTCGGCCAGCACCAGCCGCCCCTCGGCATCGGTGTTGTTGACCTCCACCGTCAGACCGTTGCGGGCGGTCAGCACGTCCTGCGGGCGGAAGGCGTTGCCCGAGATCGCATTCTCCACCGCCGGCACCAGCACCCGCAGCCGCACCTTCCAGCCCGCGCCCATGATCATCCGCGCCAGCCCGATCACGTTTGCCGCGCCGCCCATGTCCTTCTTCATCAGCCCCATGCCCGAGGCGGGCTTGATATCCAGACCCCCGGTGTCGAAGCAGACGCCCTTGCCCACGAGGGTGAGCAGCGGACCGGTATTGCCCCAGCGCAGGTCGATCAGCCGTGGCGCGCGGGTGGAGGCGCGGCCGACGGCGTGGATCATCGGCAGTTTGGCGGCCAGCAGATCGTCGCCGGTTGTCACGGTGATCGCGGCGCCGAACTCCTCGGCCAGCGTGCGCATCGCCGTCTCCAGCTCCGCCGGTCCCATGTCGGCGGCGGGGGTGTTGATCAGGTCGCGGGTCAGCACCTCGGACTGCGCGATCAGGGCGATGCGGGCGGTATCGACATTTGCGGGCGGGACCAGCCGGGCGGCAGGGGGCTTGCCCGCGCCCTTGTAGCGGTCGAAGCGGTAGCCGGCCAGCAGCCAGCCGAGCGCGGCCTCGGCTGCGTCGTCATCCCCTAGCGGTTCGGCCAGCCGCCAGGTGCCGGCGGGCAGGGCGGTGGCGGCGCGGGCGACCGCAAACCGGCCGCGCGCCCGCTTGTCGGCCCCCCCCAGCCCGAGGGCTGCGCCGGTCAGCGCACCGTCGCCGCCCGGAAGCAGCGCAATTTCGCCTTCCTTGGCCGCGAACCCGGTGGCGGCCAGCCAGTCGCGGGCGGGTGTTTCGCGCGCGAAACACCAGTCCTCCAGACCCTCGGGCGTGACCAGCCAGAGCGGCAGGGCGTCTGCGTCCGGGGCGGCGAAATCGGTGGCTATCGGCATGGCGCTGTCCGCTTGATGATCTTCCGCGAAACCCTAGTCGATCGCGCGCGCCGGTGCGAGGGGGGCAGAGGAATGACCTGAAATCAGGCTATGATATTGATTATATTGTGATTTAGTGTAATCTTTGGCCCATTCGGCCGAGGGTGGTGGCGGCAGCCACAGGCTGCCGCCGCGGATCCTACTGGATGCGCTGGCCGTTGGCGTAGATGCCGCCGTCGTCGCGCACCTCGATGGTGGAGGTCAGGGTGTCGTCGCCCTCTCCCGGCCGGCCGAACAGGCCCATCATCATCCGCGCGCCCATCGCCTGATCCGGGGGCAGGAAGCCAAGCTGCACCAGCTTGTCGATCAGTGCGTTGCCGCCGACCAGACGCAGGTTCACCGCGCCCTCGGGCCGGGGCATGCCGTCAAAGGTGATCGTGTCGGTATTGTCGAAGGTGAAGCTGCCATCGCCGGTCAGCTCGGCACCGGCCACGGAAAGCCGCAATTCGCGCAGGGCCAGATCGACGGGTTCGGCCGGGACGGTGCCGGTCGGGCTGTCGGGTGCCTCCATCAGGTCGGCGATCAGCCGCAGCGTACCGCCGATGGCGAGGATCGCGGTCGCCGGATCGCGCGGCAGCACGTTGCCGGGATCGAACATGCCCCAGAGCATGTCATCCACCGCCAGATCGACCAGCCGGGTTTCCAGCGAGAACTCCTGCGGATCTTCGGCGGCGAGCAGCGGCATCCGGAACACCAGCGTCGATTCCGACATGGCGACCGAAAGCGGCGGGAACGGCATCTCGTCCGAGGCGAAGGTCATGTCGATGTCGCGCGCGGTGGTGGTGTAACGCAGCCCATCCTCGCCCATCGACATGCCCAGCCCGCCGGAACTTAGGGTGCCGGAAATCGCCGTCTCGCCCGAGAAGTCATCGGCGCCGCTGAAGGAAAATTCGCCTGCGCCGTGGGTCATGTCGACGTCGATGCCGAAGCCCGCACGCAGCGCGGCGCTGGCCTCTTCCATCGCGGTCATGTTCAGGCTGGAAATCGCCGATCTGACCTCGATATCCGCGAACGACAGATCGGCGGAAAAGCTGGCGCCGTCCTCCAACTCCTCGGCGGCGATGGTCACCGACATGCTGGCGGCTTGCAGCCCGGTCGAGAAATCCTGGCTGTCCCAGACCTGGTAGCGCCCGGTGATCGTGGCCATGGCGACGTTCATGTCGACAGTCGGCATGTCCTCGCCCGACGAAAGCTCTGTAAGGGCTACCGAAATCTCGTCGGCGGTGAGGTCGTAGGTGACGTCACCCTCGGCCCCTCTGGCGATCATCACCAGCCCCGACTGGGTCAGTTCCATGGTCATCGTCACCGGCTCTCCCATCTCGCCGGGGGCGACGATGGTCAGCGGGTAGCTTTCCGACATGGTGATTTCCACCGTGCCGTCGCCCTGCTCGCGGAAGACGATCTGGTCGATCGTGCCGGTGACGGTCACCTCGTCCTCGGTGGCGGAGATGGCGATGTCGCTTACCGTCAGCGTGCCGTTCGACATGTCGGTGCTGCCGGCCACCATCGTCTGGCCCATCGAGGTGCTGAGCGCCTGCCAGTCCTGCCAGACCTGTTCGGCCGTCATGTCGGCAAGCGCCGTGCTGCCAAGGAGCGCGACGGCAAGCGTGCCGGCGCCCAGAGATGTCCACTGCCTCATGACGAACCCTTCCTGCTGAAATTCGGTTGCGCGAAGCATCCGCCCCCGGCGCGCGCAGGTCAAGGGGGGCGACTGGAACTCGTGCAGGCGCTGAGCTACGAAATGAGAAGGATTGGAAGGGGATGGAAATGCCGGAACTGAAGGACAGGGTAGTGCTGATCACCGGGGCGAGCCGGGGCATCGGGGCGGCTGCCGCACGGGCCTTTGCCGAAGCGGGCGCGCGCGTCGCGCTCGCCGCGCGGACCGAGGCGGCGGTCAAGGCGCTGGCCGAGGAGATCGGCGGGCTGGCGCTGCGCTGCGACGTGGCGCAGGCAGCCGAGGTGGAGGCCGCGGTTTCCGAGGTGGTTGAGCGGTTTGGCCGTCTGGACGTTCTGGTGAACAATGCGGGTGTGGTGGAGCCCATCGCCAGCCTGGCCGATGCCGACCCCGCGGCCTGGGGCGCGACCATCGACATCAACCTGAAGGGCGTCTTTCACGGCATGCGCGCCGCGCTGCCGGTGATGGCGAAGCAGGGGGCGGGCACGATCCTGACCGTGGGGTCGGGGGCGGCCTACAACGCGCTGGAGGGGTGGAGCGCCTACTGCACGTCGAAGGCCGGGGCGATCATGCTGACCCGCGCGGCCGATCTGGAATACCGCGCGCAGGGGCTGCGGGTGCTCAGCCTGTCGCCGGGCACGGTGGCGACCGACATGCAGGCGACGATCCGTGACAGCGGCGTCAACCCGGTCAGCCAACTCGACTGGTCGGCCCATATCCCGCCCGAATGGCCGGCCCGCGCGCTGGTCTGGATGTGCGGCCGGGCGGCGGACGGCTTTCTGGGCGCCGAGGTTTCGCTGCGGGACGAGGGAATCCGGCGTCAGATCGGGCTGATCGCGTGATCCGGCTGGCGGTCGAGGGCGGCCTGTGGACGGTGACGCTCGACCGGCCGGAAAAGGCCAATTCGCTGACCGGCGCCATGCTTGGCGAACTGGCCGGGATTGCGGAGCGTGCGGGATGGGACGGCGCCCGCGCCCTGATCCTGACCGGTGCGGGCAAGGTGTTCAGCGCCGGGGCCGATCTGGACGAGGCCCGCGCGGGGCTGGCCACCGACCCGGTGTGGGAGCGCGTGTCGGGCGCGATTGCCGCGCTGCCCTGCCTGACCATCGCGGCGCTGAACGGGACGCTGGCGGGCGGTGCCTTTGGCATGGCGCTGGCCTGCGACCTGCGCCTTGCCGTGCCGGGGGCGCGGTTCTTCTACCCGGTGATGAAGCTCGGCTTCCTGCCGCAGCCGTCCGATCCCGGCCGTCTGGCCGCGCTGGTCGGCCCGGCCCGCGCCAGGATGATCCTGATGGCCGGCGCGCGGGTCGAGGCGGCCGAGGCGCTATCATGGGGCCTGATCGACCGGATCGCGGAGCCTGCGACACTGAACGATGACGCCCGCGCGCTTGCCGCCGACGCCCTGTCCGCGGCGCCGGACCATGCCGCGGCGATCAAGCGGATGATCTAGTTCAGGTGGAAGTGCAGCGGGTAGCGCCCGTCCTCGAGATCGCCGAACAGGTCGGCAAGGTCGGGATGGTCCACCGGCTCGCCCGTCTCGTCCGGCACCAGGTTCTGTTCCGAGACATAGGCGACGTAATAGCTCTGATCGTTCTCGGCCAGCAGGTGATAGAACGGCTGGTCCTTGGACGGGCGGTTCTCCTCGGGGATCGAGGCATACCATTCCTCGGTATTGGAGAACATCGCGTCCACATCGAACACCACCCCGCGAAACGGGTGCCGCTTGTGGCGGACGATCTGGCCCAGATGATATTTCGCGCGCGTCTTCAGCATGGCGTGGATTCCCCTTGCCTCATGGTTTACTGCGCGCGCCGGGGCTTGTCCATGCGGCAGCCCGCCCAGCCGAGGAGACGTGAATGGTGGTGTTCCTGACGGTGGCAGAGATCGTGGCGCCGGTCTTCCTGCTGGCGGCGGTCGGTTTCGCCTGGGTGCGGCTGGGGCTGGAATACCGGATGCAGTTCGTCAGCCGCATGGCGATGACGCTTGCAACGCCCTGCCTGATCTTCGGGGCGCTGATGCAGACGGAGATCTCGCCACAGGCGCTGGCCAACGTATCGCTGGCCGCCATCGCGGCCTATGGCGCGCTGACGGTGCTGTTCTGGGTCTTTGTGGCCGGTATCGGGCTGGAACGGCGCAGCTATCTGGCGCCGCTGATCTTTGGCAATACCGGCAACGTGGGCCTGCCGCTGGCGCTGTTCGCCTTTGGGGACGCGGGGCTGAGCTATGCGCTGGTGATCTTTGCGGTCAGCGCGATCTGGTCCTTTACCTTTGGGGTCTGGCTGATCTCCGGGGGCGGCGCCCCGAACAAGGTGCTGCGCGAGCCGCTGGTCTGGGCGACGGCGCTGGGCATCCTGTTTCTGGCGATGGGCTGGCAGACGCCGCGGTTCCTGACCAATGCGATCGACCTGATCGGGCAGATGGCGATTCCGCTGATGCTGATCACCCTTGGCGTCGCCGTCGCGCGCCTGCAGCCGGAACGGTTCGGGCGGGCGGTCTGGCTGTCGCTGTTCAGGGTGGCGGTCGCGATCACCGTGGCCGCGGGCGCGGGGTGGTGGTTCGGCCTCGACCGCGTCGCGTTCTCGGTGCTGGTGTTGCAGCTTGCGACGCCTGTCGCCGTCACGTCGTACCTTCTGGCCGAGAAATACGGCGCCGATGCGGATGCGGTGGCCGGGCTGGTGGTCATCTCCACCCTGCTGTCGGTGGTGACGATTCCGCTCGCTCTCGCGTTTCTGATCTGATCGCTGGCCGGTGACAATTTCCCTTTAAGCACATTTGCCCTATGCTTCCTGCAAAACAGACCGAAAAACCGGGGCAGAGACGAGGGGCAGATGGGCAAGGTATTCGGTGCGGTGGCGTTGCTGCTGCTTCTCGCCGGGTGTGGGCAGAACTTTTCGGCACCGCGCGATCTGGAAAACGCATGCAGCATCGTGTCCGAGCGGCCGCGCTATCTGACCGCGATGCGCGCGACCGAACGGAAGTGGGGCGTGCCGATCCATGTGCAGATGGCCACGATCCATCAGGAATCAAAGTTCATCGGCAATGCGCGCACGCCGTTCCGCTATACGCTGGGCGTGATCCCGATGGGCCGGCAGTCGTCGGCCTATGGCTATTCGCAGGCGCTGGACGGCACCTGGGAGGAGTATCTGACCGAGACCCGCAACCGCCGCGCGCGGCGCGAGGATATTCGTGACGCCACAGACTTCATGGGCTGGTACATGAACAAGTCCGAGGAAACGCTCGGCATCTCCAAGTGGGATGCGCGCAACCAGTATCTTGCCTATCACGAAGGCCGGGCCGGCTATGCCCGCGGCAGCTACAACGCCAAACCGTGGCTGCTGACGGTGGCAGACCGGGTGGCGACCCGGTCAGAGATGTATCGCGCGCAGTTGCAGGCCTGTGGCCGGGCGTGACGGGGCCTAGTTGCGACCGCCCATCCGGCGCTCTGCCTCATAGGCCACGTTGAACAGGAACGACGACAGGGTGCCGCCGCGCTGCAGATCGCCGAGGATCACCGTGGTCGCGCCGCCCGTGTCATCGCGTACCACCCACTGCCGCAATTCCGTCGGATTGGCCGTGAACACCAGTTCGATGGAGCCGTATTCCGGGTTGCTGGGATCCTGAGCGACGACCGTCGTGGTGGGGCCATCACTGCGATGGGCCACGACCATCCGGGCGCGGGACAGATCGACGCGTTGTTCCAGGATGATGTTCAGCGGCGTGCGCGACAGGGGATATTGCTCTGGCGGCTGGTTCGATTTGGGGTCGAAAATGCCCACCGTGCCGCCCCCGGCGATCACCAGACTGTTGTCGGGCGGGTCGTATTCGAACCGCATCCGGCCGGGCCGGTGGATATAGAGCGTCCCGGTCGAAATCGTTCCGTCGCCGTTCACCTGCGTGAACTCTGACTGGGCCGTCGAGAAGCTGTTGAAATAACTGGATATCTCGGACAGCGGAATCGCCTGCGCTGTCGCTGCTGCAGGTAGCAGGGCAAGCATGGGCAGCGACAGGAGGAGCGTGCGTCTGTTCATTCTGCGCATATAGGTCACGACGACAGAGCTTTGCAGCCCCGCACGCTTCACGAGGCAGCGAGAGCGCGGAAACATGCCGACACCCGTGGCCCGCGAGGTTCGCGTGGGAGACGCGGTCGGGGACCTTGGCATGGACGGGGGGCACAGACGGCGGGCCTTCCCGTCCAGAGAGAGAGGAACCATGGCGACCCCGGCAGGACTCGAACCTGCGACCATTCGCTTAGAAGGCGAGTGCTCTATCCAGCTGAGCTACGGGGCCGTCGGCCGCTTGTTTGCGCGATGGGTAAGGCCAGCGCAAGCGTCATGAAGCAGCTTGCCGGGTCCGGGCGGTAGCTGGCGAAGGGGGGGCAGTCGGTGAAGCCCGCCCTTTCGTAGAGCGCGCGGGCCGGCGCGAAGATCGGCTGCGCGCCGGTTTCAAGGCTGACGCGCCTCAGCCCCAGCGTCCGCGCCTCTGCCAGCAGATGCTCTAGCATCTGGCGCGACAGGCCGCGTCCGCGCCACTCTGCCAGCACATGCATGGACTTCACCTCGCCCTCGCCGCCGCCGAGATCCTTCACCGCACCCATCGACACCGGCTGGCCGTCGATGCGGCCGACAAAAAAGGCGATCTCGGGCCGATGCAGATCCGCGGGGTCCAGTCGGTGGCAGCTTTCGGGCGGGGTCTCGGCTTGGCAGTCGGCGGCGTGCCGGGTCATCAGCAGGGCCAGATCGGCGCCGCGCGGGTCCTCTCGCGCGATGCGGTGGGTCAGTGTGTCCATGCGCCGCGCCGATTGGTTGCAAAGTTCTCGCCATAGCCGCCGGCGCGGAGGTTCGGACGCCGCTCCTTCGGGGCCAGAACTGTCACCTCGATGCCGTGCTGCCGGGCATAGGCTTCTGCGGCCTCGCGGCTGTCGAAACGCAGGCGCACCTGGCTTTGCGTGTCGGCGGAACTGGTCCAGCCCATCAGGGGATCGACCTCTCGCGCGCTGGCGGGGGCGAATTCCAGCAGCCAGTGCCGCGACCGGGCACTGCCCGATTGCGTGGCGCTTCGTGCCGGCTGATAGATCCTCGCGCGCATTGTCTTACCCCTGTTTTCTGCGGCAGCAAGATAGCCGAGGGCGGGGCGCGAAGACAAGACGTGCCGACCGGGGTTGAACCGGAACGAAAGGCGACCAACTGTGAGGTCTGAAAGGGAATCGCCCATGCCCCACAACAACACCAACGCCCCTGTCGCCCGGCCCGAGGTGCTGACCCGCGCCAAGCTGGAGGGCGGGCGCCGGTTTGTCATGCATACCGAGTTCACGGCGGCCGGCGATCAGCCCACGGCGATTGCGGAACTGGCCGGGGGCGTTCGTGCGGGCGAGCAGAACCAGGTGCTGCTGGGCGCCACCGGCACCGGCAAGACCTTCACCATGGCCAAGGTGATAGAGGAAACCCAGCGACCTGCCATCATCCTGGCGCCGAACAAGACCCTGGCCGCCCAGCTTTATGGCGAGTTCAAGGGATTCTTCCCCGACAATTCGGTGGAGTATTTCGTCAGCTACTACGATTACTACCAGCCAGAGGCCTATGTGCCGCGGTCGGACACCTATATCGAGAAGGAAAGCCAGATCAACGAACAGATCGACCGGATGCGCCACTCGGCCACCCGGGCGCTGCTGGAACGCGACGATGTGATCATCGTGGCGTCCGTTTCCTGCATCTACGGTATCGGTTCGGTCGAGACCTATTCGGCGATGACGCAGGACCTGATGGTCGGCGGGGCCTATGACCAGCGCAAGGTCATCGCGGAACTGGTCGCCCAGCAGTATCGGCGCAACGACGCCGCCTTCCAGCGCGGCAGCTTCCGCGTGCGGGGCGACGTGCTCGAGGTCTGGCCAGCCCACCTCGAGGACCGCGCATGGCGGTTTTCGTTCTTCGGCGAAGAACTGGAATCGATCACCGAGTTCGACCCCTTGACCGGCGCCAAGACCGACAGTTTCGACAAGATCCGCATCTATGCCAACAGTCACTACGTGACACCGCGCCCGACGATGCAGCAGGCGATTCAGGGCATAAAGATCGAACTGCGCCAGCGGCTGGATCAACTGGTGGCCGAGGGCAAGCTGCTTGAGGCCCAGCGTCTGGAACAGCGCACCCAATTCGATCTGGAGATGCTGGAGGCGACCGGCGTCTGCAACGGGATCGAGAACTACTCGCGCTACCTGACCGGCCGGGCACCGGGCGAACCGCCGCCCACCCTGTTCGAGTTCATTCCCGACAACGCCATCGTCTTTGCCGACGAAAGCCACGTCTCGGTTCCCCAGATCGGCGGCATGTATCGCGGCGACTACCGCCGGAAATTCACGCTGGCTGAGCACGGATTCCGCCTGCCGTCCTGCATGGACAACCGGCCGCTCAAGTTCGAGGAATGGGACGCGATGCGCCCGCAGACGGTTTTCGTCAGCGCCACCCCGGCGGCGTGGGAACTGGAACAGGCTGGCGGTGTCTTCACCGAGCAGGTCATCCGTCCCACCGGCCTGCTGGACCCGCAGGTGGAAATCCGCCCGGTGTCGATGCAGGTCGATGACCTGCTGGACGAGGTGCGGAAAGTCGCCGCCAAGGGCCTGCGCACGCTCGTTACCACGCTGACAAAACGCATGGCCGAGGATCTGACCGAATACCTGCATGAACAGGGCATCCGCGTGCGCTACATGCACTCGGACATCGACACGATCGAGCGGATCGAGATCCTGCGCGACCTGCGGCTGGGTGCCTTCGATGTCCTCGTCGGCATCAACCTGCTGCGCGAAGGGTTGGACATTCCCGAATGTGGCTTGGTGGCAATTCTGGATGCCGACAAGGAGGGGTTCCTGCGCTCGGAAACCTCGTTGATTCAGACCATCGGTCGTGCGGCCCGCAACGCCGACGGCCGCGTCATCATGTATGCCGACCGGATCACCGGCAGCATGGAGCGCGCCATCGGCGAGACGAACCGCCGACGCGAGAAGCAGATCGCCTATAACACCGAGCACGGCATCACACCCGAGACGGTAAGGAAGAACGTCGAGGATGTTCTGGCAGGTCTCTACAAGGGCGATACCGACATGGCGCGGGTCACGGCGCGGGTGGAAAAACCCCTCGTCGGCGCGAACCTTGCCGCGCATCTGGACGGGTTGCGGTTGCAGATGCGCAAGGCTGCCGAGAACCTGGAGTTCGAGGAGGCCGCGCGGGTCCGCGACGAGATCAAACGGCTCGAGGCGGTGGAACTTGCCGTCGCCGACGACCCGCTGGCGCGACAGTCGGCCGTTGAGGAGGCCGTGGAAGCGGCCGGTGCGGCCAGCGGACGGTCAACGGCCGGGCGGGCCGGTCAGCGAGGCAGCAAAGCGCGGCGGGGGCGCAGGTAGGAACTGTGACCTCGTTGGTTAGTTGCATCTCGGTAGGACGTGACACGAGAGGTCGGCAGGCCGGCACGGAGCCCGGTAAAGCTGCCACGCCACCCTATCAGGGCCGCGCATGGAACGACGGCCGTGGAGTTCAGGTCCGTCTCTCCAGAAAGCGGCAGCGCCTTGTTGGGGGCAGGCGCTGCCGATCTGGCCTCGTGGTGTTGGGCGGAGGGCTGAGGCATTTTGGGTCGCCCAGCCGTCACGCCTCGGGCACCAGAATCTCGCGCTTGCCGACGTGGTTCGCGGGGGTGACGACGCCCTGATCCTCCATCTGCTCCACGAGGCGGGCGGCCTTGTTGTAGCCGATGCCCAGCTTGCGCTGGATGTAGGAGGTGGAGCATTTGCGGTCGCGGATGACGATGGCGACGGCCTGATCGTAAAGCGCGTCGTCGCTGCCGTCGCCGCCCAGGCCCAGCACCAGGTCGATGTCGTCGGCCTTTTCGTCGTCCACCCCCTCGACCACGCCCGACATGTATTCCGGCGGGCCAAAGGATTTGAGGTGGGTGACGATCTCCTCCACCTCCTCGTCGCTGACAAAGGGGCCGTGGATGCGCACGATGCGCGAGCCGCCGGCCATGTAGAGCATGTCGCCCATGCCTAGCAGTTGCTCTGCCCCCATCTCGCCCAGGATGGTGCGGCTGTCGATCTTGGAGGTGACCTGAAAGCTGATGCGGGTCGGGAAGTTCGCCTTGATCGTGCCGGTGATCACATCGACACTGGGGCGCTGGGTGGCCATGATCAGGTGGATGCCGCTGGCGCGCGCCATCTGGGCCAGCCGCTGGATGCAGGCCTCGATCTCCTTGCCCGCAACCATCATCAGGTCGGCCATCTCATCCACGATGACCACGATGTAGGGCAGGGCGACGGGGGCGAACTCCTCGGTCTCGAACACCGGTTCGCCGGTGTCGTCGTCGAACCCGGTCTGGATGGTGCGCTTGAACATCTCGCCCTTGGCCAGCGCCTCGCGCACGCGGCCGTTGAAGCCCTCGATGTTGCGCACGCCCATCTTGGACATCTTGCGGTAGCGCTCCTCCATCTCGCCCACGACCCATTTCAGCGCCACGACGGCCTTCTTCGGGTCGGTGACGACGGGGGACAGCAGGTGCGGGATCCCGTCGTAGACGGACAGTTCCAGCATCTTGGGGTCGATCATGATCAGCCGGCATTCCTCGGGGGAAAGCTTGTAGAGGAGCGACAGGATCATGGTGTTGATGGCGACGGACTTGCCCGAGCCGGTGGTGCCGGCGATCAGCAGGTGCGGCATCTTGGCGAGGTTCGCCACCACCGGCTCGCCCGAGATGTCCTTGCCCAGCGCCAGCGGCAGCCGCAGGTTGGAATCGCCGAAGTCGCGGGCCGAGAGGATCTCGCGCAGCACCACCTTCTCGCGGTGGGCGTTGGGAAGTTCGATCCCGATGACCGACCGCCCCGGCACGGTGGAGACGCGGGCGGACAGTGCGGACATCGAGCGCGCGATGTCGTCGGCAAGGCCGATCACGCGCGACGCTTTCAAACCGGGCGCGGGTTCCAGTTCGTACATCGTCACCACCGGGCCGGGACGGACGCTGACGATCTCTCCCTTCACGCCATAGTCGTCCAGCACGGATTCCAGCATCCGGGCGTTTTCCTCCAGCGCCTCGTCGGACAGGTGATGGCGGGTGATTTCCACCGGGTTCGTCAGCAGCGACAGGGGCGGGCGTTTATATTCGGGCGCGGCCGGTTCCTCCAGCCGCAGGCGGGGCTGGGCCTCTGCCTCGGCCTGGCGCGACGGCGCGGGGGGCTTGCGCGCGGGGTGCTGGACGACGCGGGGGCGCAGGCCAGCGGGAGCAGCCTGTGCCCAGTCAGGCGCGGCGTTGGCGTCGTAGCTGAGCGCATCCACCTCCTCTGGCGCGTCCCATTCTTCCTCCCAGTCCTCTTGATCAACCTGCGGTTCCGTCGCCATGGCGGTGCGCGCGGAGGCGGTCACGGGCGGTTCCGACAGGCGCGGGCCGCGGGCGGGCTCCGCAGCGCCAAGGCCGCGGGCGCGGGCCTTGATCGCATCGGCAATCCGCGCGCGGATCCGATCCTCGGAGGGTGCGTTCGCCAGATCGCCGGTGTAATGCCCCTGCTCGATCAGTTCCGGCTCTGGCGTGGGGTCGATGACCCGGCGCATCCGGGCCAGCAGGCCGGGCCGCCCGCGCTCGCCGTCCTCGTCCGCATGGGCAAGCAGCGGCGCCGGGCGCAGGCTGCCGGCGCGCAATGGTGGCTCCTCGTCAGAGAGGTTGCCAGCGCGACGGACCGTCGCATTGCCCGTGGCGGTCGCCGGCTGACGACGGGCCTCCAGCCGCTCGCGGGCCGCGCCGGCGCCGCGAAGCGTGCCGGCCGCCGCCTGTCCCATAAGGGCCACGAGCGCGGCGTAGCTGCGGATCAGGCCAATCAGAAGGAATCGGCCAATCGCGCGCAATTCACGCCGGTCAAAACCGAGGACGAAGAGACCAAGCAGGATCAGCCCCGCGCCCATCATCACCGAAATCGTCTTCAACCCCATCGTCGCCGTCACCGGCAGCAGGCTGAGCAGGGCACCCAGCACCGTGTCGCCGAAAAGCCCGCCCAGCCCAAAGGAATGGGTCCAGCCCGCGCCCGGCACATGGGTCGAGGCAAAGACTGCGGCCAGCGCGATCACGATGGGCGCAAAGACGATGCGGCTGAGCACGCGTTCCTCACCCACATGGCCGACGAACCGCCCGCCCCAGATACCCAGAACCGCGACCAGTCCCCATGACCCCAGCCCGGTGACGATGATCAGGGTCGAGGCGATGGAGGCGCCGATCCGACCCAGCGCGTTCTGCGCCGGCTCGTCAGTGGCCGACATCCAACTGGGATCATCCGGCGCATAGGAAGCCAGCATCAACCCGACCAGCAGCGCCAGCGCCAGCAGACCCAGCCCCAGCAGTTCCTTGCCGCGCTTTTCCAGCGCCGCCTGCGTGGTGCTGTCGAGAAGCGGATCGCGCTGTCGTGCCTGCCAGGATGCCATGCTCTCTCCCTCTCAACCGTACAGACAATCGCGCAGCGCGGTCAGGCCGCGGCGAAACTCGTCCTCGGGGGCGACCATCGCCACCCGGATGTAGCCCTTGCCGGGGTTCTGCCCGTTCACGTCGCGCGACAGATATGCCCCGGGCAGCACCCGCACGCCGGTCTCGCGCCAGAGCCGCAGCGCGGCGTCCTCGCCGTCTTCCGACGGAAGCCACAGGAAGAACCCGGCCTGGGGCGAGCGATAGCCGGGCAGGTTGCCCATGATCTGATCGGCGGCCGCATACTTCGCCGCATAGAGCGCGCGGTTCTCGATCACATGCGCCTCGTCCGCCCAGACCTTTTCCGCCACCCGCTGCAGGGGCAGGGGCAGCGGGGCGCCGGCGTAGTTGCGCAACTGCCGGATCCGCGCGATGCCCTGCGCCCCGCCCGCGACGAAGCCAGAGCGCAGACCGGGCAGGTTCGAGCGTTTCGACAGCGAGTGGAACACGAAAACACGCTCGGGGTCGCCGCCAAGTTCCAGCGCGCCCACCGGTGGCTCGTCGCGCCAGATCTCGGAATAGCATTCATCGGCGAAGATCAGGAAGTCGTGCTTCTCGGCCAGTGCGATCAGGTCGGCCCAATAGGCCCGGTCGGCGACCGCTCCCTGCGGGTTGGCGGGCGAGCAGAGATAGGCGATGGCGGTGCGGTCCAGCACCTCGGCCGGCAGCGCGGCATAGTCGGGCAGAAAGCCGGTTTCGGCGGTGGCCGGCACGTAGACGGGTTCGGCCCCGACGGCCAGCGCGGCGATGGCGTAGACTTGGTAGAAGGGGTTTGGCGTCAGAATTACCGGGCGCGCGCCGTTCTTTGATTCAGGGCAGAGCGCGAGCGCCGCGTTGAACAGCCCCTCGCGCGTGCCGTTCAGAACCATGATCCGGTCGGTCGTCACGGTGACACCATACCGCCGCCCGATCCAGCCCGAGATCGCGGCCAGCAGGTCAGGGGAGCCCTCGTTCGGGGGATAGACGCCGAAACCGGCGAGGTTATCGGCCAGAACCTGCCCGACGAAGGCCGGGAACGCATGGCGCGGCTCGCCGATGGTCATGGCGATGGGCTCGCCCCCCGGCGCATGCGCATCCAGAAGCGCCCGCAGGCGCGGGAACGCATAATCCGGCAGGTTCGAAAACCGCTCAGGAAACACCATCTCTGCCTCAATGTCGGGGTCGTTGCGCCCCGTTCGACGGTCAACATACCGGGCCGGGGCCGTCCGGTCCAGCTTCACGGCGGCGTCATCGTCGCTGATGCGGCAAAATTGTTGCCGTTTAGCCCCTTAGCGCCGCCTCGGCCGCTGCCCCTGTGCGCAACAGGCGCTCCTCCGCCATCGGTGGTGCCATCAGCGACACGCCGGTAGAGGGTACGCCGGTGGGAAGTGTCAGGGCGCAAAGGCCGAAGAGGTTGCCGATCCGGGTGTTGCGCAGCGTCAGCAGGTTCTCAGCCACGAAATAGGGCTCGTCGGCCAGCAGCCGTGCTGCATCGGGCGGGGCGTTGGCGGCGGTGGGGATGATCACCGCGTCAAAACCCGCCGTGCGGTCGGCCCAGATGGCGCGCAGCACATCCAGCCGCCGCCAGGCGGCGACATAGTCGGCGGCGCCGAACTCGGCCCCGGCGCGGAAGCGTTCGCGGATCGGGGCGAACATCTTTTCCGGCGCGGCCTCGATTGCCTTGCCCCAAATGCCGTAGGCTTCCGACGTATAGAGGATGCCGGACATCGACAGCGCCTCGGTGACCTCTGGCAGGGTGAGCCGCGTGATCGTGGCGCCAGCGGCGGAAAGCCGCGCCAGCGCCGCGTCGAAGCCGCGGGCGGGGACATCGCGGAGATCGTCGAGCGCGGCGGTTTCCAGCACCGCAAGCCGCGCACCCGCCAGCGTCGCGCCTGTCAGATCGGCCGGCCGCCCGCCTTCGATCAGTGCCAGAACGCGGGCCGCATCCTCGACCGAGCGGGTCAGTGGCCCCACGGTGTCGAACCGCGGCGCCAGCGGGACGACCCCGCCGAGCGACACCCGGCCCGACGTGGTCTTCAGCCCCACAAGGTCGTTCCAAGCCGCAGGCACCCGGACCGACCCGCCGGTGTCGGACCCGATGGCCGCGGGCGCCAGACCGAAGGCGACCGAGGCGGCGGCGCCCGAGGACGACCCGCCCGAGGCCGCACTGGCATCATTGACGCAGGGCGGCGAGGCGGTGACCGGGTTCAGCCCGAGGCCGGAGAAGGCGAGTTCCGTCATGTGGGTCTTGCCGATGCAGACCGAGCCGCCCAGCGTGGCGGTGGCCAGCACCTGAGCGTCGTTATCCGGCACCCGGCCTTTCAGCAGCGCCGATCCGGCCTCGGTTGCGCGGCCGGCGGTGTCGAACAGATCCTTCCAGCTGAGCGGCACGCCGTCCAGCAGGCCGCAGCGCTGGTTGGCCTTGGCGCGGGCTGCCGCCGCCATCGCCTCGGTCCGGGCGCGGTTGGGGGTGGTCATCGTATAGATGCGGTCGCGGTGCGGATGGGCGGCGATGGCGTCGTGGAACGCCTCGGCCAGTTCCACCGGGTTGATCAGGCCCGCGCCGATACGCCTGCCCAGATCGCTTGCACTCATCCGCAGCCAGTCGTCTGCCATCCCGTCCCCCTGACCTTTCGCGGCCGATTTGCCGCAACGCTAGCCGGGCCATCGGCGATGGACAATCCCCGGCGGGGGCGCATATCTGGGGCATGGGCCGGGATGCGGATGTGGTGATCGTGGGCGGCGGGCTGAACGGCCCGGCGCTGGCGCTGGCGCTGGCGCAGGGCGGGATGCGGTCGGTCGTGGTCGATGCCCTGCCGGCGGCGGCGCGGGCGGATGACAATTTCGACGGGCGGTCCTACGCGCTGGCGCTGGCTTCGGTGCGGATGCTGGGGGCGCTGGGGCTGTGGCGGGGGCTGGCGGCGAATGCGCAACCGATGCTGGAGATCAAGGCTAGCGACGGGCGGGCGGGAGAGGGCGCGTCGCCGCTGTTCCTGCATTTCGACCATGCCGAGATCGAGGAAGGCCCGATGGGCCATATGATCGAGGATCGATTTCTGCGCCGGGCGCTGACCGCCGCGATGGCGGCGGAGGATCGGATCACGCTGCTGGACGGGGTGACGGCCACGGTGCAGGAGGCGGCGGGGGCGGGCGTGGCGGTCACGCTGTCGGACGGGCGCAGCTTGCGGGCATCGCTGCTGGTGGGGGCCGACGGGCGGGGCAGCGGGACGGCGGCGCGGGCGGGGATACGGCGGCAGGGCTGGGACTACGGCCAGACCGCGCTGGTCTGCGCGATCGAGCATGAGAAGCCGCATGGCGGCGTGGCGCATCAGTTCTTCATGCCGGGCGGGCCGCTGGCGATATTGCCGCTGCCGGGGAACCGGTCGTCGATTGTGTGGTCGGAAAAGCGGGAGCTGGCCGAGGAGATCGCGGCGCTGGAGGATGACGCCTTTCTGGCAGTGCTGCGGCCGCGGTTCGGGGATTTTCTGGGCGAGATCCGGCTGGCGGGGGCGCGGTTTTCCTATCCTCTGTCGCTGTCGCTGGCGCAGTCCTTTACCGCCGACCGGGTGGCGCTGGTGGGGGATGCGGCGCATGGGGTGCATCCGATTGCGGGGCAGGGGTTGAACCTTGGCCTGCGGGACGTGGCGGCGCTGGCCGAGGTGCTGGTCGAGGCGCGGCGGCGGGGGGAGGATATCGGGACCGGGCCGGTGCTGGATCGCTACGCCCGGTGGCGGCGGTTCGATACGGCGGCGCTGGCGGTGGCGACGGATGGGTTCAACCGGCTTTTTTCGAACGACAACCCGATCCTGCGGGTGGGGCGGGATCTGGGGATGGGGCTGGTGGGGCGGGTGCCGGCCCTGCGGCGGGCCTTCATACGTGAGGCGGCGGGGCTGTCGGGCGATCTACCGCGGCTGATGCGGGGGCAGGCGATCTGATCGTTGTGCACGCGTGCACAAAAAGTCATGTTATTGAAAACGAACGATATTCGATTTTCTGTTAACCTGCACTTAACCGTTGTGCACGGGTTTCCGAGCCAGTTTGGCGGGCCGGTCAGTCGATCTTGCGCGCCTCGTCCACCAGCATGATCGGGATGCCGTCGCGGATCGGGAAGGCCAGATGCGCGGCGCGCGAGATCAGCTCCTGCGCCTCGGCGTCAAAGGTCAGCGCGGCGCGGGTGACGGGGCAGACCAGCGCCTCCAGCATGTGGCGGTCATAGGCGGGGCTGCGCCGCGGCGGGTCGCCATCTGCCGCGGGGGCGGGGATCTGGCTGGGAACGATGGCCTGATCGTCCGGGGTGCGGTCGTCGCTCACTGCATCACCTCTTCGTCGGTGCCGCCGCCGCGCAGGGCGAATTCCAGCAGCGTCACCAGCGTTTCACGCCGGGTGGAGAGCGAGGGCGCCTCTAGCAGCGCCTGCTTGTCCTCGGGCGAGAAGGGGCAGAGCATCGAGAGCGAGTTGATCAGAAGCTCGTCGTCGGCTTCCTTCAGGCTGCTCCAGTCGGTCGAAAGGCTCTGCGCGGCGAAATAGCGGCCGAGGGTTTCAAGAAATCCCGCGCGGTCGAAGCCCTGATCGTGTTCGCTGCCGCCCAGGTCACGCTCGAACCCCGCCCAGGTGACGTCGGCCCTGCGGTAGGGGCTGAAGCCCGCCACCTCTCGCGAGACGCGGAAGCGCGAGATGCCGGTGAGGGTGATCATGTAGCGCCCGTCCTCGGTTTCGGAAAACCCGGTCAGGCGCCCGGCGCAGCCGATGGCGTGCAGGCGCTTTTCCTCGGACCCCGGCACCTCGCGCGGCTGGATCATGCCGATCAGCCGATGCCGGGTCTTCATCGTGTCGTCCAGCATCGCCAGATAGCGCGGCTCGAAAATATGCAGCGGCAGGCGTGCCCGCGGCAGCAGCAGCGCACCGGGAAGGGGAAAGACCGGGAGCGTATCCGGCAGATCGGTCGCCTTGAACATTCCCATCAGCTAGCCCGCCCCGCCGGTCAGGCAAATATCATCGAGCTGAGCCGGCGGCGGCCCTTCAGCACGATGGGATCCTGCGGTTTCAGGGCGTCGAAAATCTTGAAAAGCTGGGTCTTGGCGGCGCCGTCGTTCCATTCGCGGTCACGGCGGAACAGGTCCAGCAACTCGTCAACCGCCGCTTCGACCTGGCCCGCGGCATGAAGCGCGAGGGCGAGGTCGTAGCGCGCCTGATGATCGGCGGGGTCGGCATCGACCCGCGCGCGCAGCTCGGTCACCGGCCCGGCGCTTTCGGCCTGACGGGCAAGGTCAAGCTGGGCGCGGGCGGCCTCGACCTCTGCCGCGGTGGCGATGGCGGCGGGGGCGGCGGCCAGCATCGCCTCGGCCTGATCGAGCTGGCCGAGCGCCAGATTGGCGCGGACAAGGCCAGCGTAGGCCGGTGCATTCTCTGGCTCTTCGCCCAGGATCGCGGCGAAGGTTTCGGCGGCATCGACCACCGCGCCCTCTGCCAGCATCGTTTCCGCCGCGGCGATCGCCTCGGCCAGCCCGCCGTCGCCGCCGTCACCGGCAAGCGCCGCGACGCGGTCCACGAAGGTCTTGATCTCGGACCCCGGCAGCGCGCCCTGAAAGCCATCGACCGGCTGGCCCTGCCAGAAGGCATAGACCGTGGGAATCGACTGGATGCGCAGTTGCGCGGCGATGCGCTGGTTCTGGTCCACATCGACCTTGACCATGCGCACGCGGCCCTTGGCGGCGGTTACCGCTGCCTCCAGCGCCGGGCCGAGCGTCTTGCACGGGCCGCACCACGGCGCCCAGAAATCGACGATGACGGGCACCGTCTGGCTGGCCTCGATCACGTCGGCCATGAATGTGGCCTCTGTCGTGTCCTTGATCAGATCGCCCGCGGCTGCCCCGGCGCCCGCGGCCTGCGGCTTTCCGCCCAGTTCCAGCATCTGTAATTCCTTCCATGTCCCTGCGGGCCTTTTCGGCCGTGACCCGCCATATATGTGCCGCCACGAGGCCGAGGCCAAGGGGCTGTCAGCCGCCGCTGGCCCCCGGCCGGTCTGGACCGGCGATGGAATCGAGCCCGAAGGCGGCGGCGATATCGTCCTGCAGCGCGGTGCGGCCCTGCGCAAACGCGCGGGCATGGGCGGCGGCCTGTTCGGCGGAACCCGCATTGGCGAGGTTCAGAAGGCCCTGCGCCAGACGGTCGAGCGGGGTGTGAAAGCGTTCCGTCAGCACATGGCGTTTGGCGGCGATCTCTCCCATCAACGCGGTCAGCGGGGCGATTTCGCTGCCGCGCATCAGCCCCTCTACCTGTTGTCCGGCGCGGTGGCGGTTTATGTCGGCGGCAAACTCGGCCAGCCGGATCAGGCAGGAACTGACGGTCTGGTAGCGCTCGATCAGGATGGTTTCCTCGAACCGCGAGCGGCGTTCGAGGGCCAGCGTCATCTGGCGGGCGCGGCGGTCGAAGGCGGCGGCGATGCTGCGGTCGGCGGCGGCGCGGATGACGTAAAGCGCGCCGGCAACCAGCGCCGCCAGCGCCAGCGCCGGCAGCGAATAGGTGGCAAAGAGGTCGAGCAGGCCGCCCATCGGCCGAGCCTAGCCTAGAGATCGAAGCTTGCGAAGACCGGCGCGTGGTCCGATGGCTGGTCCCAGCCGCGGGCGGTGCGCAGGATGCGGCTGGAA
>JBJHCH010000061.1:0-21355 GCA_050485905.1 Paracoccaceae bacterium
CGCCGGTCGCGGTCAGCTGGATGATCGGCAAGTCGATGCTGGAGATTCGCTTCGGCCCGGTGGCCCGCTTCCTGCGCTGGCTGGGGGTCGAGAACATCACCTTCTTCGGCACGCCCGAATGGGCGCGCTTCTGGATCATGGCGATGGACGCGTGGACGTTCATTCCCTTCATGATGATCATGCTTCTGGCGGGGCTGCAGGCGATCCCGAGGGAGCTGAACGAGGCGGCCGAGGTGGACGGCGCCACAGGCTGGCGGCGGTTCTGGGAGGTTACCTTTCCGCTCATGCTGCCGGTGTCGATCACCGCAATCCTGATCCGGATCATCTTCAAGCTGAAGCTGGCCGACATCATCATCAACATCACGGCCGGCGGTCCAGGCGGGGCGACCGACAGCGTGACCAGCTTCATATTCCGCGAATACCGCGACCGTTCGAATGTGGGCTATGGCACGCTGCTGGCGATCTTCTACCTGCTGCTCATCGTGATCGCGATGACGATCCTGATGAAGCTGGCCGACCGCTGGATGAAGCCGAGATACTGAGATGTCAGAGCAAATCTTCCGTGACAGCGATGTCGACCGTTCCTTCCGCCCCAGCTGGCGGCTAAGTCGCGTCGCCGTGTACCTCGTTCTGGTTCTCTGGGCCTTCGTCTGCCTGTTTCCGATCTACTGGACGCTGACAACTTCGTTCAAGGCCGCGCCCAACGTCATGCAGGGCAACCTGATCCCCTGGGTGGATTTCGAACCGCAATGGCTGGGCCTGCGCTCGCTGGGTCTGTCGCCCGAGACGATCTTTGCGGAATCGACGGTGCGGGCAGAGTTCATGAAGCGGTTCTGGAATTCGACCATCGTCTCGCTGTCGGCATCGACCCTGGCGGTCCTGCTGGGTAGCTGCGCGGCCTATGGCCTGTCACGCTTCAACTATCGCCTCGGCTTCCTCAGGAATGGCGACATCTCGTTCTTCTTCCTGTCGCAACTGATCCTGCCGCCCGTCGTGCTCGCTCTGCCGTTTCTGGTTCTCTACAAGGAACTCGCACTTCTCGACACGCGGATCGGCCTGATCCTGCTCTATACGCTGACTGTCCTGCCCATCGTGATCTGGATCATGCGCGACCAGTTCGCCTCTATCCCCAGCGAACTGGAAGAGGCGGCAATGGTGGACGGGTTGTCGAACTGGGGGGCATTCCTGACGATCATCCTGCCGATCGCGCTGCCCGGCATGGTCGCGGCCTTCATCCTGAGCCTCGTTCTGACGTGGAACGAGTATTTCTTTGCCGCGCTTCTAACCTCGACCAACGCCAATACCCTTCCGGTCATGGTGGCAAGTCAGACGGGCTCTCAGGGCATTTCCTGGTGGTCGATGGCTGCGTTGTCGTCGGCGGCGATCCTGCCGCTCATCATCGTGGCGATCCTGCTGGAGAAATACATCATCAAGGGCATGTCGGCAGGTGCGGTGAAGTAGCCGCTTCAGAGGCCGAGCACCTGCCGGACATGTGCCAGGATCAGGTCCACGCCCCGCTCGCCAAGCTCCGCCGTCGCCTCTGCGGCACTGTCGGTGTACCACGCCCGGTTCTCGGCCAGACGATCCATCTCCACCACCTCGGGGGCGAGCGCCAGCATGAGCGATGTCTCCCCCACCCCGGCGTGATCGAACGGATAGGCCGCCGTGACTGCCTGTGACATCAGGGGATGCACCTTGATCCAGTTGAATGGATCGCTCCCGGCGTCGTGCTGCGCGTAATAGTCCCGCATCTCGGCCCGGCCCCACCAGCCCTCGCCCCGCTCGCGTTCCAGAAAGCGAAACGCCGCCTGCCGTCCAGCAAAGCGAAAGGCGAGGTCGGTCGGCATCCCTGCCACGAAGTTCTCGGTCTGGTGGTGGACGATCCCATGGATATTGCGAAAGCCGATCCTCAACAGACCCAGGAACATCTGTTCGGCAAATGGTGCGATGCTCGCGGCATCCACATGCAGCGTCCCGGTGCCCTCCGGCCCCTCGACCGCATAGCTCGCCGCGCCATAGGCAAAGGGTGGCAGGATAACGATTTCGGCCTCGCGCTCCAGCCGGTCCAGCACCCGCGTTACGGCAAGCAGGTCCATGCCGACGCCCATATGCTCGCCGTGGTATTCCACAACGCCGATGGGCAGGACAACGGGCAGGTTCCGCGCGATGGCGTCGCGGATTTGATGGGGGCGCATCAACTCAAGTCGCATCGGATCATTCCAGGTTGGTGTGGCGTGCCCGCATATCCTCGGGACTGACACCAAGCAGATCGCGCAGCCGCAGCACCATGACCTCGAACAGCACGAACAACGCGCCCTCGTAGACGGAGCCCATCGGCAGGACCGATGTGACGGCGGGGCCGGTGTCACGCGCCATGGTCTGCGCCGGAACCACAAGCACCTGCGTTGCCAGTTCGGCCGAGGGCGTCTCCGGCTCGGCGGTCAGGAACAGGATGTCGGCGCCCGCCTCGCGCCCGACGCGCATCAGCGCGGTGACGGTCGACAGCTCCCCCGGCCCGGCCGAGACGAGGAGCAGATCGCCCCTGCCAACCGGCGGCGCCGCCATGTCGCCCTGCATGGCGACCTGCTTGCCCAGATGATGCAGCCGCATGGCGAAGCCGCGCAATTGCAGCCCCTCGCGCCCGCAGCCGTACAGCACGATCCGTCGCGCCCCGGCGATGACCGCACAGGCAGCCTCGATCTCATCCGGTGCGATGCGGCCGGCGACGTCAGCGAGTTCCGACAGGGCCGCGTCAAACATGCTGGACATTCCATTGGCCTTTGGTTGTTCGTCTAGTTGGGGACTGGCCGCGTTGCTTGGCGCGGGCTTTATCCGCTGCCCTCACGTCAGCCGAGTTCACGGGCGATATCCTTCGTCTGGTCGTAAAGCCGCCGGAACAATGCGTATTGTGCACGGTGCGCGCCCGTTCCCTTTGCCTCGACCCGGCATGCGACGGGGTTCCAACGCGATATGTCGCCCGGTTCGGCCGCCCCGACCGCAAGTGCGGCCAGAAAGGCGTCACCGTAGCTGGCGCCCAGGGTCTTCTCGCTCACGATCTGGGGCACATCTCCAAAGTCAGAGGTGGACTGAAGCCAGACCCGGTTCTTCGTGCCCCCACCGACCGCGAGAACCCGCGTGGGCGCCTGCCCGACCTCCCGATAGGTTTCGATCACATGGGCGGTCCCCATCGCGATCCCTTCCAGCAGCGCGCGGTAGATGTCCCCCCGCGTATGCGTCAGGTTCAGCCCGTAGATCGCGCCCTTGGCGTGGGTGTCGTGGATTGGTGTCCGCTCACCCGAGAAGTAGGGCAGCATCAGCAGCCCGTTGGCGCCGGGGGGTGCGGCTTCGGCTTCCTCTGCCAGCCGCGCAAACGCCTCCTCTGCGGGCAGGTCGCGGCCCATCTGGTCCCGGAACCAGTGCGTCAGCGTGCCAGAGGTCGCAAGACCCGCCATTGACGCGTGCTGTCCGGGAAAGAGCCAGGGCGCATACCACAGCCGCGCGTCGCGCACCCGCTCGGCCGTCACCTGAATGATGAAGATGGTAGAGCCATACATCATCATCATGTCGCCGGGCGCCGAAACGCCCACGCTCACCGCCTCGGCACCGGCGTCGATGGTGCCGCAGGTGACGGGGGTGCCCTCTGCCAGCCCCGTCTCGGCGGCGGCCGCCGCCGTGACCCGCCCGGCGATCTCTGTCGACCACATCAGCCGGGGCAGCCGATCCGGCCCGACCGTGTCGTCAAGCTCGGTCGTCCAGTCGCGCCGATTGACATCGTAAAGCGGCGAGAAGTTCGCGGCGGTGTAATGGTCGATCACCCGCTCGCCCGTCAGCCGCATGACGATGTAGCTTGTCGATGTCAGGATCGTCGCGGCGCTAGCGAATATCTCTGGCCGATTTCGCTTCAGCCACAGGATCTTCGGCCCGACGGATTGCGAGGTCAGCGCATTGCCGCACCGGTCAAGGATACGCTCCGCACCGATCCCCGCCGTCAGGTCCTCGATCTCCTGCGCGGCGCGTGTATCGACACCGTAAAGCACCCCGTTCATCAGCGCCTGCCCATCGGCATCCACCGGCAGCATGCAGGGGCCGATGGCGCTTGCCGCGACGCAGGCGATATCCTCGGGCTTCACGCCCGGCGTGGCCAGGATCGCCCTGGTGATCCGCACGAAATCGCCCCACCAGTCCTCGTCCGGGCGGTGCTCGGCCCAACCCGGCTGCGGCACCAGCATCCGGTGCGGATGGCGGGCCTCGGCCAGAATCCGCCCCGCGCCGTCCACCAGAACGCCCTTGGACTCAAAGGTTCCGATATCGATGCCCAGCGTGCAGGTCATGGCGCGTCCCGCGACAGTTCGAACTCCGGCCCGATCCGGGCCAGCGCCGTCAGCAGAAGCCGCGTCAGCCCCTCTAGGTCGTCCAGATCGCACATCTCCAGCGCCGAATGGGTGTAGCGGCAGGGAAAGCCCACGTCGATCGACGCCACGCCCTCGCCCAGAAGCTGGACATAGGACAGGTCGGTCAGAACGCCGACCTGCGCACTCCGCTGCAAGGTCAGCCCCTCGGCCCCGGCCGCCTGCTGCATCAGCCGCACCATTGCAGGATGCGGGATCACGCCATTCAGGGTGCCGCGCCCATGGAAGGAATAAAGCGAGATGCCCGGCCCGCCGCCAAGAACCATCTCGCCCCGGTCCGCCATGTCCGGCGTATCGCAGGCGAGCATCAGGTCGATCTGGATGGCGATATCGGGCTTCAGGTTCTGCGCCGCCACCACCGCACCGCGCAGGTTGAACTCCTCCTGCACGGAAAACACCAGATGCACGGTCGGCCCGCCGGCGCGGTTCTGCAGCGCCCGCGCGATCTCCACCAGAACCGCGCAGCCTGCCCGGTCGTCCACGCTCGTCCCCGCGACCCGCCCCTCCGCCAGTTCGATGGCGTTCGGCCGATAGACCACCGGCGTGCCGATCGTGACGCCCGCCGCCTCGACCGCGGCCTTCGATCCGTGGCCGGTGTCGATATGCAGTTCGGGTGCCGTCAGCACGACGTATTTCTCGGCCGGGGGCGTGGCATGGTGGCTCTTGTTGCCGATGACTCCCGGCACGTCGCGCCCTTCGCCGACGCAAAGGCTCACCGCCTGACTGGCCAGCGCCCGTTCCGGCACGCCGCCCATGCGCTCGACCCGGACCATGCCATCGGCCTCGATCTTGCGGACGACAAAGCCGAGCTGATCCATATGGGTGAACACCATCACGGATGGCGCATCGGCATCCCCGGCAAAGGTGGCGATCAGGTTGCCCAGCCGGTCAGAGCGGCTCTCGATGCCCTCGGCCGCCAGCAGCCCGGCAATATGCCGCCGCACCCGGTCCTCATGCCCCGAAAGCCCCGGTATCAGCATCAGATCCACAAGATCGCGTTTCAGCCGCTCTCTCATGCGCCCCCCCGCGCCGCGCGCACGCGCGCCATGAAATCCCTCGCCCGCTCGGCATCGACGGCGTTCCAAGTGTCCCCGCCCGCCTTTAGTGCCGACCCGACAACGCAACCGTCTGCAATGCGAAACACCTCGTCGACAGTCGCATGCTTGACCCCGGTATTCGCCAGAACCGGAACATCGGGCAGCACCGCCTTCACCGCCTCCAGATCGGCCATCTTCGCCGCCTCGCCGGTGATCTGGCCGGAAACCAGCACCGCGTCGGGGATCGAGGAAAACACCGCGCTCCGCGCCCGATCGGGCAGCGGCCGCCGGTCAAGGCTATCTGCGAACTCCGCCGACACGTTGTAAAGCATCACCAGATCGTCCCGCCCCAGCCGGTCGCGGTAGCGCATGGCCTTGCCGGCATCGGGCGTCCACGGCCCCATGTCCGACGCATAGGTTCCGGTGAATATCTCGCGCACAAAGGCCGCACCCGTCGCGGCCGCAAGCGCGATAGTCGACAGTGCATCCCACAGGACGTTCACGCCGAACGGCACCGTGATCTCGTCCTTCAGCCGCCCGATCACATAGGCCATGGTAGCGGTGGACGCCCTGTCCACGTCGAACTCATAGGGCCGGTCGTTCTCGTTTCCGAACATCACCGCGTCGAAGCCCGCCGCCTGCAGCGCCCGAAGATCGGCGCGCGCCGCCTCCACCAGCCCCTCAAGCCCCGCTTTCGCATCATGCAACGGGGCGCCCGGCAGCGCGCCCAGGTGCACCATGGCGATTGCGGGCTTCGCCGTTCCGAAGACCTTTGTGAACCTTTGCATGACGTCCCGACCCTCCCTTTCGCTCGGCACAGTAGCGTGGAAGAACACCGCCCCCAAGAGGCTTTCATTCTAGCATGTCAGTTGGCGCGGCGGCTGTGGCGCATGCCTGCCGGCCAGACACTGCCAGCCCCCCGCGCGGTCCCGATCCCGCCGTCTGCTCTTGAACCGGCCTTCCGCCCGGTCCAAAGTCGCGCCACGGGCGGTGGCGAGACGACTGCCTGTCACCCACAGGCGGAGGAGATGCCATGTTCGACTTGACCCTGCGTGCCAGCGCAGTTGCCGGGGCTTTCGCGACGACGCTCGCGCTCACCGGGGCAACGGCCGAGGCCGAGACCCGCGTGACGCTGAAATCGGCGTCCTCGACCAGTTCCTACTACGTGATGATGGTGCAGCTCGGAGAGATGCTGCAGGCCCAGTCCGGCGGTGAAATCCTGCCGACGGTCGAGGAAAGCCAGGGCTCGGTGCAGAACGTGGCAGAGGCCGGGCGTCGCCCCGGCGCGTTTCTGTTCACCACGCCACCGAACCTGATCGCCAACGCGCTGGCCGGGCGCGAGCCGTTCGAGCAGGGCACCTATGACGGCATCCGCACCCTGTTCCCGATGCCCTTCATCACCATCCATCTGGTGGTCCGCGCCGACAGCGACATCAACGCCGTCGCCGATCTGGCCGGGCGCAGCTTCATATCCGGCGGCACCGGCACCTTCTGCCAGCAGCAGGTCGCCGCGATATTCGAGACGCTGGGCATCGCCGACAGCGTGACCGCGCCCGAAATGGAACTGTCCGGCGCGCCGGCGGCCCTGCGCAACAACCAGGTGGATGGCTATGCCACCTGCTCGTCGCATCCCACGCCACAGGTGCAGGAACTGGCCGCCACGCTTGACGTGCGCATCCTGTCCTTCACCGAGGAGGAGCAGGCGGCGATCATCGAAACCAACCCCGGCGCGGGCGCGGTCAGCATCGCCGGCGGCACCTATGCCGGGATCGCGGATGACATCGCCACCATGGCGGTCCCCGTGGGTGCCTATGCGACCAACATGGACGAGGCGACCGCCCTGGCGATTGTCAGCGCCTTCTGGGAACAGCGCGAGGAGATGGCGGCGACGAACCCCTGGTGGTCCGGCGTGACGCCCGAACTGGTGCCGCAACTGGGCGCGCCGCTGCATGAAGGCGTCGTTGCCTTTTATGCCGAGCGTGGCGTGGACATGCCCTGAGACCCCGCCGCGCGGGGGCCACATCCGGATGCGGGCGCACCGCCGCCTGCCCTCCGGGCTGCGCCCCCGCGCCGCATCTGATACCGCGAAAGGGAGTGATCGGTGAAGGAACCGGCAGGCTGGTTTTCGGTCGAGGTTGACGGCCAGCGTTTCGGGGCCGTGGCCATCGCCCTTGCCCTGCTGCTGGTGGGCTTTCACCTCTGGAACGCCTTTGCGGGTCTGATCCCCAACCTCATCACCCGGCCCGCGCATCTGGCCCTTGCGCTGCCGTGGATCTTCGTCCTCGGCGCGGCGGCACAGCAGGGGCGCGCGGCGCGGCTGTCGGGCTGGCTGTTCATGGCGGTCGGGCTGACGATCTGCGCGCTGATCATGCTGAACCGGCGCGACCTGATCCACCAGTATGGCGCGCTGAACGGCCCGGTGCAGATCGCGCTGGCGGCGGCGCTGATCGTGGTCGTGCTGGAAATGGCCCGCCGCGCCATCAAGATCGTCCTTCCGGCGGTGGCGGCGCTGGTCCTGGCCTATGCGTTCCTCGGCCAGCACATACCGGGGCGGTTCGGCCACGGCGGCATGCCGGTCGATTACCTGCTCGGCACGCTGACGATCACCGAGGGCGGGCTGTGGGGCACGCTGACCGGCACCTCGGTCGATACGATCGCGATGTTCGTGATCCTCGGCGGCTTCATCTCGGCCGGGCAGGCCGGCACCGGCTTCATGGCCTTTGCCACCCAGATCGCCGGGCGCGCGCGCGCGGGGGCGGCCAAGGTGGCGATCCTGTCCTCGGCCTTCTACGGCTCCATCTCGGGCGTGGCGGCGGCCAATACCGCGACCACCGGCATGATCACCATTCCGGCGATGAAGCGGCTGGGCTACCCGCCGCAACTGGCCGCGGCGACAGAGGCCGTGGCCTCCACCGGCGGGCAGATCCTGCCCCCGGTCATGGGCGCGGGCATCTTCGTGATGGCCGAACTGGTGCGCGTTCCCTACACGGAGATCATGGTGGCAGCCCTGCTGCCCGCGATCCTGTTCTTCCTTGCCGCATGGTTCGGGGTGCATGTCTATGCGCTGCGCACCAACCTTGCCCCCCTGCCCCGCGACGCGCTGCCGGGCTGGGCCGCGGTCGCACGGTCGGTGCCGTTCTTCCTGCTGCCGTTCTCGATCCTGATCGGAACGCTGGTCTTCACCAGCTACACGCTGGCCTATGCCGCCGTCTTCGCCACCGCCGTCACATGGGTCACGCTGGTGTTCGAGCCTGACGGCCGCCTGTCGCTGGCCGGGTGGTACAGGCGCACGCTGGCGGCGGTGATCACGGCGGCGCAGCAGGTGGCGATCATCGCGGCGGTCATCATCTGCGCGGGCATCGTGGTCGGCGTGTTCAACATGACCGGGCTGGGGGTAAAGCTGACCTCGCTGATCCTGTCGGCCTCGGACGGGCGGCTGTGGCTGGCGCTGCTGCTGACCGCGCTGGCCGGGCTGGTGCTGGGCATGGAACTGCCGACGACCGCAGCCTACGTCATCTGCGCCGCCGTCGCCGCCCCCGCGCTGGTCGGCCTGGGCGTGCCAGAGCTTTATGCCCATCTCTTCGTCTTCTGGTATGCGCTGCTGTGCACGATCACGCCGCCGGTCTGCGGCAATGTCTTCATCGCGGCCGGGATCGCGCGCACGCCATGGCTGCCCGTCGCGGGGAACGCGATGCGGCTGGGCGTTGGCCTCTTCATCGTCCCGCTCGCCTTCATCGCGAATCCCGCGCTTCTGGAACTGGCCGGAAACCCGATTGCCGCACTGGCCGCAATGGCCCAGATCGCGGCGGGCCTGTGGCTGATCAGTTTCGCGGTGATCGGCGCCGCACGTCAGCCCATCCTGGAACTGCTCCGCCTTCCCGCCCTGCCGACCGGCCTTGCGATCATCTTCCTGCTTTGAGCGGTGGCGGCTGTCGGGCCGATCCGGCCGCTCACGGCGCAGAAAGTCGCGCCGGACGGGCAGGTTTGGTTTGGTGGCGGCGGCGTTCCGGCGTAAACTTGCACGTCAGGGGGCACTCGCGCGCTGCGGCCGCCCCCGCGATGGCCCGGGCATTTCGGCCCGGTATGGTGTGATTGTCTGTGCAGTCGTTTTCATCCCGATCCGGCGACGCGCGTGTTTCGCGTCGCCTGCAGAAGGAAAGAACATGGCAAGACCCGCATTTCCGGCGCATCGCCGCATCTCCCTGCTTTTTGCCGCCATGACGGTCGTCGCCGGTCTGGCGATCCTTGCCAACCGGGCCGAGGCCGCGCCAGTCCAGCCGCTTGACTGCACCGAGACCGTGGCGAAAAGCGTCACCGACACGCTGGGCTGCCAGTATGTCGTCGAAGCGATCGACGACACGCCACGGCCGGATGCGGTGAACGCCATCGGCTTCTTCGGCTTCGGCGACTGGCGGCTGTTCGAAACCTACACCGGCTTTCCCGGCGAGTTGACCGCCGTGGACACCGGCTGCGCGAAAAGCGAGGACTGCCTGATCTTCGATATCGCCGCCGGAGAATACGCAGTCAAACCCCTGAACCCGGCCCTGCTGAATGTCCTGCTGCTGTTCGGCGCGCCCGACGGCGCCGACGCTCCCGGCGGCCTCGTCGCCTATCTGCTGGGACCAGAGGCGACCTCGGGCACCTTCCAGTCGATGTTCACCGACGCGACCGGGACGCCAGTCGATATCGCCTTCCTCAGCGTCTATGCCCGGCGGGCCGAGATGGCGGTGATCCCCCTGCCTGCCCCGGCGCTGCTGCTCTTCTCCGCCCTCGCCGGCCTCGGCCTCGTCGCGCGGCGGCGGCGCATCGGCTGACACCCCCGCCGCCCGGCCAGCGGCGGGCCAAACCGGGCTGCGGCGCGGCGCGGATTCGCGTGCTCACGGCCCCGAACCGGTTAAGTGCAAGTAAACAAAAAACACGAAATCCAGCGTTTCCAATGACTTGAGTTTTTGTGCACGCGTGCACAAGGCCCCTCAGCGCCCCGGCCGCCCCCCCTTTGCCCGCCCCGAAGCCTGCGGTTTCCTCCGGCCCGCCGCCGGTTTCGGATCGGGGGCCACCCCCTCGCCCGCCTTCAGCCCAAGCTGGTCGCGCAGCACCTTGGCCCGCACCTCCTCCACCCCGCCGGGGGCCAGATCGCCCAGCCGGAACGGGCCATAGCTGACCCGGATCAGCCGGTTCACGACCAGCCCCACCGCCTCCATCGCCCGGCGAACCTCCCGGTTCCGCCCCTCGCGCAGCCCCACCGTCAGCCAGGCATTCGCCCCCTGCTGCCGATCAAGCGTGGTCGTCATGCCCTGAAACCGCTCGCCATCGACCGTGATCCCCTTGCGCAGCTTCTCCAGCATCTCCTCGGTCGGCACGCCGTTGACCCGCACGCGATACTTCCGCAGCCACCCCGTCGCCGGCAGTTCCAGCCGCCGCTTCAAGGCGCCATCGTTGGTCAGCAGCAGCAGCCCCTCCGACGTAATATCCAGCCGCCCCACCGGCATCACCCGCGGCATCCCCTCGGGCAGGCGGTCGAACACCGTCTCGCGCCCCTTCTCGTCCTTCGCGCTGGTCACCAGCCCCGTCGGCTTGTGGTAAAGCCACAGCCGCGCCGGTTCCGCCTCGGGCAGCGGCTTGCCGTCCACCCGCACCTTGTCGGCGGGGGTGACATTCAGCGCCGGGCTGTCGATGACCTGACCGTTCACCGCGACGCGCCCCGCCGCGATCATCTCCTCAGCCCCGCGGCGCGAGGCGACGCCCGCCCGCGCCAGCACCTTGGCGATCCGCTCGCCCGTCTTTTCCCCCGTCTTGTCCTCGGCCATCCGGCGCATCCTTCCGTTTCCGGTGTCATAGCGCCAAGCCGCGCCGCCCGAAACCCGCTTGCGCCGCGCCGCCCCGCGCGGCATCACCGGCCCATGACCGCCTTTCGCAGCCACATGGACGCCGCACTGGCCGAGGCGCGCGCCGCCGGCGGGCGGGGCGAGGTGCCGGTGGGCGCGGTCGTCGTGGCCCCGGACGGGCGCGTCGTCGCGCAAGCTGGCAACCGGATGCGGGAACTGGCCGACCCGACGGCCCACGCCGAGGTGCTGGCGATCCGCGCCGCCTGCGCCGCGCTGGGGTCCGAACGGCTGACGGGCCACGACCTGTATGTGACGCTGGAACCCTGCCCGATGTGCGCCGCCGCCATCGCCGCCGCCCGCATCGCGCGGCTTTACTACGGCGCCGCCGATCCTAAGTCGGGGGGCGTGGCGCAGGGGCCGCGGGTGTTCGCGCACCCCCAGTGCCACCATGTGCCAGAGGTCTATGACGGCATCGGGGCCGATGCGGCGGCAGAACTGATGCGGGGTTTCTTCGAGGGGTTGCGGTAATGGACTGGACGGCGCAGAGCATCGCCTATTGCGAGCGGACCGATTTCACCTACTGGTCGGAGCCGATCAACGCGATCACAAATGCGTCCTTCCTGATCGCCGCCGCGATCATGGCGTATCGGTTGCGCGGCCAGCGCCTGCCGCTGGCCTGGGCGCTGGTCGCGGTGCTGGCAGCCATCGGCATCGGGTCGTATCTGTGGCACACCCATGCCACCCGCTGGGCCGGCACGATGGACGTGCTGCCGATCCTGATCTTCATCCTGATCTACGTCTACGCCGCAAGCCGCGACTACCTGATGATGGGCCGCTGGCTGGCGCTGCTGCCGGTGGTGCTGTTCATCCCCTGGGCCATTGCCTTTTCGCGCGGCGTGGGCCTGGTCATCTCCGGCGCCGGGGCGAATGCGATCTACGCCTCGGTCGCCGCGCTGATCCTGATCTACGCGGCGATCCTCGCCCGCCGCGCCCCGGCCACAGCAAGGGGGCTGGCCCTGGGCGCCGGCATCCTCGCCCTCTCGCTGACCTTCCGGGCGCTCGACGGGCCGGTCTGCGATACCTTCCCCATCGGCACGCATTTCATGTGGCACATCCTGAACGGCGTGATGCTGGGCTGGATGATCGAGGTTTACCGGCGGCACATGGCCGCGCGGGCTTGACCGCCCGGCGCCGCGGCGCCTAGCCTTGCGCATTGCACATGGAGAGCGCCCATGCCCCGGCGCCCATCATTCTTGGGACTGTTGCTGGCCTGCGGCCTGACCGCCACGCCTGCCCTGTCCGATGCGACGGCCGCCTGCATTGCCGAGGCTGCGGCCACGGCCGGGCCGGGCGACCCCGCCACCACCACGATCGCCCTGACCCCTCTCGCCGACGACCCCGGCGCGCAGCATGGCGACCGGCTGGCGACGGACCTGGCGGCGCTGTTCGGAACGGATGCCGCCCTGCGCTTCCTGACCATCCCCTGCCCGCTGCTCGACACTGCGCCCGACGATGCCGCCCTGCGCCGCGCCGCCGACCATGGCGAGGATCTGGCACAGCGGATCGGCGCCACCTTGGTGATCTGGGGCCGCCTCGGCGATGGCACGCTCGACCTGCACCTCAGCCATCCGCTAACCCCTGTCCGCGACCGCTTCGCCGCCGCGCCGGTGGAACTTTCCCTCGACCATGGCGCGCCGCTGCCCGCGCTTATCGCTGTCGATGCGCTCAACTTCTCCTTGCGCACCCAGCCCGAGAACATGCCCGGCCACGCCCCAGCGCTGGACCGGATCGCGGGCGCGCTGAACCCGACGGCCGTTCCGCCACCAGACATGCCCCCGCGGCTGCGTGCGCAGCGGCTGGACGCGGCGGGCCGGCTGGTCTGGATGACGGCGGTGGCGCACCGAACCCACGCGCCGATGACCCAGGCCGCAGATCTGCTGGAGGCGGCGCAGGCCCTCTATGCCGATCTGGCGGATGGGAACGCGACGGCCCGCATGGCGAACGACCGCGGCCTGATCCTGCAATTCCTCGCGCAGGAAACCGGCGATACCGGGCAACTGCAGGCCGCCGTCGCCGCCTTCCGTGCCGCGCTAGCCAGCGTTGACCGCGACGCGCGCCCGGCCAACTGGGCGCAGACCCAGTCCAATCTGGGCCAGACCCTGCACACGCTGGGGGAGTCGCTGCGCGATCCCGCAGCGGTCGCCGGGGCGCTGACCGCCTATCGCGCCGCGATGGAGGTCTGGACGGAAGACGAGGCGCCCTTTGACTGGTCGCGCACCCAGACCCGGCGCGGCAATGCGCTGGTGACGCTGGTGGACCTCGGCGGCGACCCGTCGCTGCTGGATCAGGCGGTGGACCACCTGAACGCGGCGCTGGCGGTGCAGGAGGGCGAGCCGACGCCGGCGGGGCGCGCCGAGACCCGCACCGTACTCGGCCACGCGCTGACCGGGATCGGCTGGGAGCGGGAATCCGCCGATCATCTGGCGCAGGCCGTGGCCGTCTATCGCCTCGCGCTGGAGGACACGCCGCGTGATCTTGACCGTGCGCGCTGGGGCTTGATCCAGCACCGGATGGGGTTTGCCCTGCACGGGCTGGGCGCGATGACCGAAAACCTGTCGCTGCTGGACGCGGCCGCGGCGGCGCAACGCGCGGCGCTGGATGCCTGGCCTGCCGATGGTATGCCGTTGCACCGCCTTCGGGCGTTGGTGTTCATGTCCGATGTGCTGTGGGACATGGCGGACGCGACCGGCGATCCCGCCTACCTGATCCAGACAGCCGAGGCGCTGACGGCCGCGCTCGACCTGATGCCTGACGGCTACCTGCCCGAGGCGACGGGCATCATGCATTCCGACCTCGCGCTGCTGCTGGCGCTGTTGTGGTATGCGGACGAGGGCGGGGACGACGATACCAGACTGCTCGCGGCCGAGGGCCATGCCGAAACGGCGGTGCAGATGCTGACGCCCTTCGGCGCGTCGCCCGACCTTGACCGGGCGCGCGACCGGCTGCAGGCGATCCGCGAGGAACTGGGCCGCTGAGGCCGGTTGACGGACCCTTGCGCCACCGCGCGCAACGTATGCACGTGATATGCACGCCGGATGCACGTGAATCATACGTGGATGCACACGTGATTTCCTTCGCTGCGGCGGCTTTGCCCTAGTATGACGGCGGGCGCAGCCCTATAGTCTCAGGCGTGCGCCGACGGGTGGTTCGCGGCGGTGTTTTGGGGTGTATCGGGGGCCGTCATGTCGGGGAAAGGGCTGCGCCGTCTGGCCTATCTTCTGCTTCTGATGCTCATCGTCTATGTCGCGTTCGTGGGCGGGCGCTAGCCATGGCGCGACGGTTTGGCGGGCAGTATAGTCCCAACGGAAACAAGGGCTTGACACCCCCCACCCCGCCCCGAGCGGGGATCGGTCCGGCGCTGCTGTTCTTCGCGCCGCTGCCGCTGGCGCTGCGCGCGATCGGCCCAGATCCGGTGGACATGGTGCAGAAGCTGGCGGCGCTGGCGATCCTGCTGCTGTCTGCCTGGCTGACGCGCGACGGGGTGATCGCCCACCGGGCCTTCGACGCCCGCCCCGTCGCCCGCCGCCCCGCGATCCCGCGCAAGATCTTCGGCGCCGCCCTCACCGGCATCGGCCTCACCCTCGCCGCCCTCGGCCCCGGCTACGACGTGGTTCAGGCGGCGCTTTACGGGATTGCGGGAACCGTGCTGCACCTTGTCGCGTTCGGTCCAGACCCGTTGAAGAACAAAGGGATGGAGGGTGATGCCGGGTTCCACTCCGACCGCGCGGCCCGCGCCGTGGCCGAGGGCGAGAAACATCTGGCGGCGATGCAGCAGGCGATCCTGACCACCCAGGACCGGCGGCTGGAGGAAGTTGTCGCGGGTTTCGCCAATCAGGCGCGCGCGCTGTTCCGCCGGGTCGAGGCCGATCCGCGCGACCTGACCGGCGCCCGCCGCTATCTGGGCGTCTATCTGGAAGGCGCGCGCAACGCGACGCAGAAGTTCGCGGGCCTCTATGCCCAGACCCGCGACGACCGGCTGCGCAGCGACTACATCGCACTGCTGGCCGATCTGGAGGCGAATTTCGCCGCCCGCGCCGGCCGGATGCTGGAGAACGACCAGACCGATTTCGACATCGAGACCGAGGTTCTGCGCGACCGGCTGCGCCGCGAGGGGCTTGCCGTGAACCGCGGGGCCGATTAGCGCAGCAGCGACCTTTTGAGAAAGGAATCATGATGTCCACCAACGTCCGCCAGGAAGCCGAAAAGGCGCTTGCCGAAGTCGAGGCGGTGACCGCCGCCATCCTGCCCGAACCCTCGCGCGAACTGGTGCCGCTGGAAGCCGCGCCGCCCGCGGTGGCCGAGGACATCCGTCGCCGGATGGCGGAACTGGACCTGTCCGATACCGGGTCGATCATCGCCTTCGGCTCGACCGCACAGGCCGATCTGCAGCAGATCAGCCAGGCGATGCTGGCGGATGTGAAGAACAAGGACGTCGGCCCCGCAGGCGACAGCCTGCGCCAGATCGTCACCACGATCCGCGGCTTCTCGGTCAGCGAACTGGACGTGCGCCGCAACCGCAGCTGGTGGGAGCGGCTGACCGGAAAGGTCGCGCCCTTCGCCAGCTTCCTCGCACGCTACGAGACCGTGCAGGGCCAGATCGACAAGGTGACCGACGACCTGCTGCGTCACGAGCACAGGCTGCTGAAAGACATCAAGTCGCTGGACAAGCTCTATGAAAGAACGCTCGATTTCTACACCGAGCTTGGTCACTACATCACGGCGGGCGAGGAAAAGCTGAAGGAACTGGACGCGACCGCCATCCCGGCGAAGGAGGCCGAGGTTGCCGCCGCGCCCGAGGACGAGCAAGTGATGAAGGCGCAAGAACTGCGTGACCTGCGCGGCGCGCGCGACGACCTTGAACGACGCGTCCATGACCTGAAGCTGACGCGGCAGGTCACGATGCAGTCGCTGCCCTCGATCCGGCTGGTGCAGGAGAACGACAAGTCGCTGGTCACCAAGATCAACTCTACACTCGTGAACACCGTGCCCCTGTGGGAAACCCAGCTTGCGCAGGCGGTGACAATCCAGCGCTCGCGCGAGGCGGCAGAGGCGGTGCGTGCGGCCAACGACCTGACCAACGAATTGCTGACCGCCAATGCCGAGAACCTGCGCGAAGCCAACAAGGTCGTGCGCCAAGAGATGGAGCGCGGCGTCTTCGACATCGAGGCGGTAAAGAAAGCCAACGCGACGCTGATCGCCACGATCGAGGAAAGCCTGCAGATTGCCGACGAGGGCAAGGCGAAGCGCGCGGCGGCCGAAGAGGATCTGCAAAAGATGGAAGCGGAACTGCGCGATACGCTCGCCTCGGCCCGCGCACGCAAGGACGGGGCGGGCGACAACGTCGGCAGCGCCGTTCCGGGGGCCTGAGAAACGCGAATGAACCGACCTCTCGCCATAGCGACCGCAATGCTGCTGGCTGGCTGCGCGCCCGAGATGCTGGCCCCGCCGGTGCTGACACCTGCGGCCTCGCCAAGGCCGCAGGCGGCGGTGCGGCCCTCGGCCGACAGCCTGTCGGTGCGCGAATACTATGCACAGGTCGAGGCACGGCTTGTGTCGCAGGGTCTGTTGCGCACCGATGGCGGCGGGCCGGATGCGCCGTTTTCGGTGCGCGACCTGACCGAGAACTTCATCAAGATTGCGCTCTACGACGAATATGCCCGCGTCGGCGGGCGTCTTGTCGCGCGGCCGACCCCATCGCGCCTGCGCCGCTGGGACCAGCCGGTTCGTATTGGGGTCGAGTTTGGCGGCACCGTGCCGGCCGCGCAGCGGGCGGCGGACCAGCGAGAGATCACCGCCTATGCCGCGCGGCTGTCACGGGCGATGGGCCATCCCGTCAGCGTGGGCGGATCGCCCAATTTCCACGTCTTGATCCTGAACGAGGACGAACGCCGCGCCGCCGGCCCGCACCTGCAACGGCTGATCCCCGGCATTGACGACCTGACCCTGCGCACGATCACCGAGATGCCGCGCTCGGCCTTCTGCCTCGTCTTTGCTTTCTCACGCGGCGGGGCGGACACCTATGCCGCTGCCGTCGCCGTGATCCGGGGCGAGCATCCGGATCTGCTGCGCCGGTCCTGCATCCACGAAGAGATCGCCCAGGGCATGGGGCTGGCCAACGACAGCAGGACCGCGCGGCCCACCATCTTCAACGACAGCGAGGAGTTCGCCACGCTGACCGGCCACGACGAGTTGCTGCTGCGCATCCTCTACGATTCCCGCCTGCGCCCCGGCATGACCGAGGACGAGGCCCGCCCGATCGTCACCCGCATTGCCACCGAGTTGCTGGGCGGCGACAGCTAACCCTGCTGAAGGAGACCGCCATGGTGTTCGATTTCCTCAAAGGCCAGTTCATCGACGTCATCGCCTGGACCGATGACACCCGCGACACGATGGTCTGGCGGTTCGAGCGTCACGGCCACGCGATCATGTACGGCGCCAAGCTGACCGTGCGCGAGGGGCAGGCGGCGGTCTTCGTGCATGAGGGGCAACTGGCCGACGTGTTCACCCCCGGCCTCTATGTGCTGGAAACCAACAACATGCCGGTGATGACGGCGCTGCAGCACTGGGACCACGGGTTTTCGTCGCCGTTCAAGTCCGAGATCTATTTCGTCAACACCACCCGCTTCACCGGCCTGAAATGGGGCACGATGAACCCGGTGATGCTGCGCGACCCCGAATTCGGGCCGACCCGCATCCGCGCCTTCGGCACCTATGCGATCCGGGTAAAGGATGCGGCCAAGTTCATGACCGAGATCGTGGGCACCGACGGCGAATTCACCACGGATGAGATCACCGGCCAGATCCGCAACATCATCGTGCAGAAATTCAGCCGCGTGATCGCCGCCAGCGGCATCCCGGTGCTCGACATGGCTGCGAACACGATGGACCTGTCCAAGATCATCGGCCAGGCGATCGAGCCGACGCTCGATGACTACGGCCTGTCGATGCCGGAACTTTACATCGAGAACATCAGCCTGCCCCCCGCGGTCGAGGAGGCGCTGGACAAGCGCACCTCCATGGGGATCGTCGGCGACCTGCAGAAATACGCCCAGTTCTCGGCCGCCGAGGCGATGACCAAGGCCGCCGCTGCCGACAATCCGATGGGCGGCGCGATGGGGATGATGTTGGGTGCGGGGATGATGCAGCCCGGCCCCTGGGGCGCGGCACCGCAATCGGCCCCCGCGCAGGCCGCCCCGCCCCCGCCGCCACCGGCCGAAAAGGTCTGGCACATTGCCGAGAACGGGCAGACCAAGGGGCCGTACAACCGCGCCGACCTGGGGCAGATGGTCACCTCGGGCGGCTTCGACCGGGCCACGCTGGTCTGGACGCAGGGGCTCGACGGCTGGAAACCTGCCGGCGAGATCGCGGAGCTGGCGCAGCTTTTCACCGTGCAGCCACCCCCACCCCCGCCGCCCGCCGCCTGACGGGCCATGCGCGCCAAGGTCGAGGAACATCGCTACCCGTGCGATCAGTGCGGGGCCGTGCTGCGGTTCGAGCCGGGGCAGACCCGGCTGACCTGCGACCATTGCGGCCATGTGCAGGACATCCCGGCCGCCGACGTGCCCGCCCGCGACCTCGCGCTCGGCGAACTGGACCTGCGCGCAGCGCTTTCCAACCACCTTCCCATCGACGCGATGGAGGAGACGCGCGTCCTCTCCTGCCCCGCCTGCGGCGCACAGGTGGAATTCGAGCCCGCGACCCATGCCGCCGCCTGCCCGTTCTGCGCCACGCCCGTCGTCACCGACACCGGCACCCACCGCCACATCAAGCCGCAGGCCGTGCTGCCGTTCCAGTTGACCGAACCGGAGGCAAAGGACGCCATGACCAGATGGCTGGGCAGCCTGTGGTTCGCACCGAACGGGCTGGTGGACTATGCGCGCAAGGGGCGGCGGATGGACGGGCTCTACGTCCCCTATTGGACCTTCGATGCCGATACCGAAAGCCGCTATCGCGGCCAGCGCGGCACCTATTACTACACCACCCGCACGGTGCGTGGTTCCGGCGGCAAAACCCGCACCGAACGGGTGCGTCAGATCCGCTGGACCCCGGTGCAGGGCCGCGTCGCGCGCTTCTTCGACGATCTGCCGGTCATGGCCTCGACCAGCCTGCCGCGCCGGTTTGCCGACGGGCTGCGGCCCTGGGATCTGGCCGCGCTGGAACCCTACCGCCCCGATTTCCTGGCCGGCTTCCGGGCCGAGGGCTACACGGTGGACCTGCCGGATGGCTGGACCCTGGCGCGGGCAGAGATGGACCGCGTCATCGCCGGCGATGTGCGCCGCGCCATCGGCGGCGACCAGCAGCGCATCCAGACCATAGACACCACCACCGCGGCCGAGACCTTCAAGCACGTCCTGCTGCCGATCTGGATGGCCGCCTATCGCTACCGCGGCACGTCCTATCGCTTCATCGTCAACGCCCAGACGGGCCGCGTGCAGGGCGAACGGCCGTGGTCGGTGTGGAAGATCGCCGGGGCGGTGCTGGTCGCCGTCACGCTCGCCCTGATCGTCGCCTATCTGTCAGAGATGTAGCGGAACCCCGGTGCCTTGACGCGGACCAAAACCGCCGACAGGTTGCCTTCAAAACAAGGGGGCGATGATGCGGGCAGTGGTGCAGCGGGTCAGCCGGGCGCAGGTGACGGTCGGCGGGCGGGTCGTCGGGCAAATCGGTCCCGGCCTGATGATCCTTGTCTGCGCGATGCAGGGCGACGGCGACGACGCCCCCGCCACGCTGGCCGCCAAGATCGCCAAGCTGCGCATCTTCAAGGACGAGGGCGGCAAGATGAACCGCTCGCTTCTGGATACCGGCGGCGCGGCGCTGGTGGTCAGCCAGTTCACCCTGGCCGCCGATACCAGCCGCGGCAACCGCCCCGGCTTTTCCACCGCTGCCCCGCCGGATGAAGGCGAACGGCTTTACCTCGCCTTTGCCCAGGCGCTGCGCGCGCACGGGATCGCAGTAGAAACAGGCGAATTCGGCGCCGATATGGCGGTGGAACTGGTCAACGACGGCCCGGTGACGATCTGGCTGGAGGTCTGACTCAGCAGGGCCGCGCCAGCACCATCACCCATTGCGGACCCTTCTGCCCCTGCCGCGGCACGGCCTGCGCCAACCCCACGTCGCGTACCCCCGTCCGCAGGATATTGGCGCGGTGGCCGGGGGATCGCATCCAGGCGTCGAAAACAGCAGCCGGCGTCGGCTGCCCCCAGGCGATGTTCTCGGCCGTCAGGCACGACCGGTAGCCCGCGCGCTGCGCCCGGTTGTGGGCGCTGCTGCCGTTCGACCCCTGATGCGAGAAGAAGCCGCGCTGGATCATGTCGCAGGCATGGCCCGCCGCCGCCCGGCCCAGCGTGCCCGACAGCGCCACGGGCGGCAGTCCGTTCTGGCGCCGGGCTGCATTCAATCGCTCATGCACCTCGCGCAGCGCAGCGGGATCGCCCAGCACGCAGCCGGTCTGCGCCGCCGCCCCGCCGGGCAGCAGCAGGGCCGCCAGAAGAAGAACCGTGCCCAGCCGCCTCATAGTCGCGCATCCCCGTCGCCAATCCGTCGCGGGCAAACCTTACCCCGCGCAGGTTAAGCGACTGTCGCCGCCCGTGGAAGCGGCATGGGGCTCAGCCCCCCTTGCGCGGGGGCGTGAATCGGCGGCTGGTGTCCCGCGCATCGGCTGACGGGCGCTTCGGCGCAGCCTTGCCGCCGCCCGGTTTGCCGCCCGGCTTTCCGCCGGGTCTGCCGCCACCCGGTTTGCCCGGCGCTCCGCCCTTGCCCTTGGCGGTCGGGCGGCGCGGGGCATCCTCGGCCGACATGTAGGGCTTGCGTGGCCCGCCCTTGGGGCCGGGCTTGCGGGCCGGGGCGCCCGTCCCCGCCTCGCGCGGCTTGCGGGGTTTCGCGCCATCGCCGTCGCGCGGCTTGCGCGAGCCGTCCGAGTCATGGCGCGGCTTGCGGGTTGCGGGCTGCTCGGCGCGGGCCGGGCGCTCGGCCTCGGCCGCGCGGGCGGGGCGCGGCGCCGGTGCCTCGGATGCCTGTGCGGCGG
>JBJHCH010000062.1:0-20968 GCA_050485905.1 Paracoccaceae bacterium
CAGCTTGCAGAGTTACTGGGCGACGGCGTCTGTCCGACTGACGCGCTCAGCGATGTCTTCGGATCGATTAATCGGCAGACGCTCGTCGCGCTCGTCCGGGTTCTCGGAGCGTGTTGAGGATCATCGAATTACTTGGGAGGCGCAAGATGAAGGTAGTCCGGACCGTCGCGATTTGGGCGTGCGTTACCATGCTGGGCATCACGGCCCCCACCGCTCCTGTGGTCGCGCAGGGGATCGAGCGCAACATCCTGACCGGTGGGCCGACCGGCACCTACATCCAGTTCGGGCGCAACATTGCCGAGGAAGCGGCGCGCTGCGGCATTACGCTAAACGTGCGTGAAAGTGCGGGGTCGCTGGAGAACTTCCTTGGCGTCCGTGTACGCAGGCACACGCAATTTGGCATCGTACAGTCGGACGTGCTCGAATACCTCAATACCTTTGCTGCCGAGGATTCAGAGCTTGCCCGTGCCGTCCAAGGCGTGCGCATCGCCTTTCCGCTCTACAACGAAGAGGTCCACGTGCTCGCGCGTCGCGACATTGCAACGCTGCCCGATCTGGCCGGGCGGCGTGTTTCCATTGGCGTCGAAGACAGCGGGACGTTCCTAACAGCCTCTCTGGTGCTCGATCTGGCGCAGGTCGTTCCGGCTGAGCGGGTTATGCTGAATGCCGACGATTCCCTGAGCCGTTTGCTGGCGGGCGAAATCGATGCTTTCTTCTACATCGCCGGCGCACCAGCGGCGATCTTCACTTCGCCTCAGATCGACCCGGAAGCTTTCCACTTGCTGCCGATCACTGACCCGACCTTGCAGGCGGTCTATCAAGCGACATCGATCCCGGCGGGAACCTATCCCTTCCAGTCGGATCCGGTCGACGTGGTCGCTGTGAAGGCGGTTCTCATGACCTATGAATACAACCCTCGGCGCAACGCCTATCATTATGAAAGCTGCCGCTCTGTATCCGATATTGCCCACGTGATCAGCACCCGGTTCCGAAACCTGCAGCAGAACGGTCATCCAAAGTGGCAACAGGTCGATCTGTCCGATCTGCCGCCGGGTTGGGACGTGGGCAGTTGCGTCAATGCAGGGCTCAGCCCGCGTTACGATCTGAAATGCGACGGTGAGATGGGGGCAGCCGTGCCGGCATCCGGATCGGCCGAAAGCGAGGCGAATGAGGCCTATCGCCGTCAGATATGTGCGGTCGTCGGCTGCTGACAAGCGTTGGGCAGGCGCGCGGCGGGCGTCGGTATCCCGCGGTCACGGCAACGGCTGGGATGGTACAGACGCGAGCGTCTCCACCCGGTCCGCGTCGACAAGGTGCCATTGCGAGGCGACCAACCTTTCCCCCTCGGCGTCAATCGTGACCACACGCCAAAGGTGATCGGCATCGGTCAGTTCGAGCAATGCAGCCGAAGTATCGAAGGGACCATGCTGTGCGGGCGGCAATTCCGGTGACTTGGTGAGTTCGACCAGGTATAGCGCCGGTGCATCGTCGGGCGCGGCCCAGAAGAACTCTGCGGCGCCATCGGCACTGGCCGTTCCCAACAGCAGAAGTGGCGGCGCCGTCGGCCGCAGAGACGTGGTCTCGATGAGGTTCTGTAACGCGCGTCGGGCGCCCCGCTGCGTTTCTGCTGCTGTCGTGTACCAGGCGGCAGCCAGTGCCGTATTCTGCGGCACGCCATCCCCGGTTTCGAAATGCTGGCCCAGATAGTAGGCGGCACGGGTGTCGCCTCGCAGCGCCGCCCGAGCATAGCCTATTGCGGCCTTTAACGGGTCCTGCTGCCCGGCGCTCAGCGCCAGGTCGCGCAGATCCACGATCTCGGCGGCTATCAGGGACGATGGCGCGCCGAGCGCAGGCCCAATGGTCGCTGCGGCGGGCGTTGCGTTGCCGGTCTGATGCAACAGGGTAATCGCCGGTGCGTCTGATCCGTCGGGCCGGATGGGGGAGTGGTCGGGGAGCACGGCGACCACGATCGCGGCTGCCGTCGCGCCGACCGCCACCAGTGCCATGCCGGCCCAACGTTTCTTCGCTCGGCCCGGATTGGCGATAGGCAATATGACCGTGTTTTCGGGCAGGGTCGGCAGGGCAGGACTCACAGTCAGCGGCTGCGCTTGCGGCGCATGGTGAAGGTTGAGAGCCTCGCTCGGTCGCGGACCTTCGGTTCGCGCGGCTTGCTGCATCTCTGCTGTACCGGTCAGTTCTGGCGGTGAAGTGACAGCCTGTTTGTGTCCAGCCATCCCCGGCATTGATCGCCGCCGGACTGGCATGGCGGGTAGGTGTGTGACCTGACCAGGATCGCCAAGCAGGTGATCTAGCATACCGGTTTCGCGGGTATCACGCAGGAGCTGGTCCAGGATGGCTCTGTCTATCCGCCTTTCGCCCGCGCCGAACGACGTGGTGAGCAGCAACTCGCACAATACATTCACCAGTCGTGGTATACCGCCACTGAGCCGGGCTATCCCGGCGAGCGCCTCGTCATCAAAAATCGGCTCAAGACAACCCGACATTGCCAAGCGATGGTGAACGTACTTCTGGGTGTCTTCCGGGGACATCGCACCGATCTGAAAGAAACCAAAGTTGTCGGCGGCAGTTCCGCGCGCATGGGTGGGCAACCGGCGGCGCAGCCGTGGCTGCCCGGCGAGCACCAACCGCATTGACGGGCCCGGCACAGCCGGAATGCGCGTAAGGTTGGTCAGGGCGACAATATCGTCATCCGATACGTTCTGCGCCTCATCCACTATAAGCAGGCAACGTCCCCCCTCGTGATGCCGGGAGAGCAGATAACCCTCGAACGCCGCACGCAACTCGTCCTCCACCCCCTCTGGGCGCAGGTCGAAGGCCCAGTGCAGCCAATGATCCAATCCGCCCAGCCCGCTGGAGTAGTTGGAGATCATTCCAACGCTGGTTTCACGCGGAAGGCCCGCGATGAAGTGTTGCAGAAGCGTGGTCTTTCCGGTGCCCGGCTCACCCAGGATCGTGGTGACGGCGACGTTTTCGCGCACGGATCGAGACAGCAGGTCAAAGGCGCGGTGGTGATCGGCCGTCCAGAACATCAAGGCAGGGTCCGGGGCGATCCGGAACGGAAAATCCCTGAGGCCGAAATGGTCCAGATACATCGCAATCAATCCCGCTGCAGGCGCAGATAAATGGCCGGTAACCCGGCATGCAGCCTGGCGACGTTCTGCCGCCAGCTCAGTCTAGTCGAGCTCGGCTTTGCGATCCAGTCTGTTGTAATAGCGTGCAGTCCCGCGCGCCTGATAACCTAGGGCAGTCGCCGGCCCTCGGCATCGAAGTGAAATACGCGCGGCATGTCCGGCGTCAGGTGGATGGCCTCGTCAACAGCAAAGTCGTGCTCACCGAAAAGGCGAACGGTGATCAGGCCGTGCGGGTCGGCCCTGACATAGACCAGCGTTTCGCCCCCCAGTTTCTCAACGTGGCTGACCATGCCCGGGATTGCCCCGGTGTCGCGGCTGACCTGGAGATGTTCGGGGCGCACGCCAAGGGTCTCGCTTTGCAGGCTCAGGGCGGCGCCTTTCAAGAAGTTCATCTGGGGCGAGCCGATAAAGCCTGCGACAAAGGTGTTGGCCGGGTTGTTGTAAAGCTCCATCGGGGCGCCGGTCTGCGCGATCTGACCGTCCCGCAGCACGACGATCTTGTCGGCAAGTGTCATCGCCTCGATCTGGTCGTGGGTGACGTAGATCATGGTCGCGCCAAGTTCGCGGTGCAGTCGCGCAATCTCGATCCGCGTTGCCACCCGAAGTGCGGCATCGAGGTTCGACAGCGGTTCGTCGAACAGGAACAGCTTTGGCCTGCGCACGATGGCGCGTCCGATGGCGACGCGCTGGCGCTGGCCGCCGGACAGTTCCGCGGGCCGCCGGTCCAGCAGCGGATCCAGCGACAGCATCTCGGCCGCCCGTTTCACTGACTTCGCGATCTCGGCGCGCGGGATGCCGGCCTGCTTCAGCGCCAGCCCCATGTTGTCGCGCACGTTCAGATGGGGATAGAGCGCGTAGGTCTGGAACACCATCGCGATCTCGCGCCGGGCCGGGGGCACGTCGTTGACCCGGCGGCCCTGCAGCAGGATGTCGCCCGCGGTCGCATCCTCCAGCCCCGCGATGATGCGCAGCAGCGTGGACTTGCCGCAGCCCGACGGGCCGACGAAGACGCAGAACTCGCCTTCGGTCACGTCCAGATCGATGCCGCGGATCACCTCGACCGAACCAAATGTCTTGGTGATTCCCGTGAGCTTCAGCGCGGTCATCGGCGGCCCGCTCACAGCTTCACCGGCTGACCGGTGCGCACACTTTCATCGGCGGCAATGCAGACGGCGAGCGAGCGCACCGCATCGGTCATGTGGCGCGACAGATCCATGTCCTCGGCGATGGCGCGGGCCATGAAGGCTGCCTCGGCGTTGCAGAGCGCCTGATGACCCGGTTCGCCCGCCATATCGAGATCGACGTCGGGCTGGCCGACCCGGTGGAGGCGCAGGGCGGCGGTCTTGGTATGGGTCTCGTGGTCGTCGGATTTCGCGTCCTCGGGCATGCGGATCGACACCGCGCCGTTGGGGCTGACCACGTCCTTCACGAAGAACGCGGTGTCCGACATCATCGGGCCCCAGCCGGCCTCGTACCAGCCCAGCGATCCGTCGTCGAACAACACCTGGAAATGGCCGTAGTTGTACATGCCCTCGGCGACCTCGGCCGACAGGCGCAGGCCCATGCCGCGCACCTCGACCGGGGCGGCGTCGGTGATCTGGCACATCACGTCGACATAGTGCACGCCGCAATCGACCAGCGGCGAGGTGGTCTGCATCAGCGCCTTGTGAACCTCCCAGGCGTGGCCGGTGGATTGCTGGTTCAGGTTCAGGCGAAAGACGTAGGGGCCGCCGAGGGCGCGGGCCTCGGCGATCAGGCGCTGCCAGCTGGGGTGGTGGCGCAGGATGTAGCCGACGACCAGCTTGCGCCCCAACCGTTCGGCTGCCGCGACCACATGCTCGGCATCCACCACGGTCATCGCCAGCGGCTTTTCCACGAAGACATGCGCACCGGTCTCCATCGCCGCGATGGCGTATTCGGCGTGGCTGTCGGTATAGGTGGCGACGCAGACCAGATCGGGCGACAGCCTTGCCACGGCCTCGTGATAGTCGGTGCTGACCGGATAGCCTCGCAACGCCTCGGGCAGATCGACTGGCGAGCGGTTGACCAGCCCAACAACCTCAAACGCCGGGTTGCCGTGATAGGCCAGCGCGTGGCTACGCCCCATGTTGCCAAGACCCGCAACCAGAACCCTCATTTAACCGCCCCCGCCGTGATGCCGCGGATCAGCTGCCGCGAGAAGATGAGATAGAGCACCATGACCGGCAGGATCGCGAGGCTGAGCGCCGCCAGCACCGCATTCCAGTTGGTGACGAACTGACCGATGAAGACCTGACTGCCCAGCGTCAGGGTCTTCGTCGCCTCGGCCGGTGCGAGGATCAGCGGGAACCACAAATCGTTCCAGATCGGGATCATCGTGAACACCGCCACCGTCGCCATCGCCGGGCGCACCAGCGGCAGGACCAGGGTGAAGAAGATGCGGTATTCGCTCAACCCGTCGATCCGGCCCGCGTTCTTCAGGTCGTCGGAGACGTTGCGCATGAATTCGGACAGGATGAAGATGCAGAGCGGCAGGCCCTGCGCGGTATAGACCAGGATCAGCGCGGTCAGCGTGTTCACCAGGCCCGAGGCCACCATCATCTGCAGGATCGCCACCGTGCCCAGCCGGATCGGGATCATGATGCCGAGCGCGAGGTAGAGCCCCATCAGCAGGTTGCCGCGAAAGCGGTATTCCGACAGCGCGAAGGCCGCCATCGCGCCGAACAGCAGCACCAGGAACAGGGAGACGAGGGTCACGATCAGCGAGTTCTGGAAGTAGAGGAAGAAGTTCCCCTGACCCAGCACCGTCGTGTAGCCGATCAGGTCGAACGTCTCGGGTGTCGGCAGGGCAAGCGGGTCGGAAAAGATCGCGCGCCGGCTCTTGAAGCTGTTGATCACGATCACGAATACGGGAAACAGCGCGATAAGCGTCCAGGTTATCAGGATCGCGTGCGCGGCGACGGTCCGGGGCAGGGAGGTGCGGGCGCGTGCCATCGTGGCCCCCGTCAGAACTGATAGCGGCGCAGCCGCGTCTGGATGCCGAACAGGTAGATGCTGACGCCGATCAGGATGATCAGGAACATTGCCGTCGCGATGGCCGCGCCCATATGCGGATCACCCAGCTGCAATTGGAAGCCGAAGAAGGTGCGATAGAGGAAGGTGCCCAGGATGTCGGTCGCAAAGTTCGGCCCCGCCAGCGCGCCCTGGCTGACGTAGATCAGGTCAAAGGCGTTGAAGTTGCCAACGAAGGTCAGGATCGAGATGATCCCGATGGAAGGCAGGATCAGCGGCAGCCGGATTTTCCAGAACTGCGCCGCGCCGGTGATGCCGTCCATTTCCGCGGCCTCCAGCACCTCGTCGGGGATCGACAGCAGGGCCGCGTAGATCAGCATCATCGGGATGCCGACGAACTGCCAGACCGAGATCAGGGCGAGCGTGGTCAGCGCATATTCCTCGCGGCCCAGCCAGGGTGCGAAAAGCCAGCGCAGCCCCACAGAGTCCAGCATCCCGGGCGCGATTCCCCAGATCGGCGACAGGATCAGTTTCCACACGAAGCCCACGATCACGAAGGACAGGATCGCGGGAACGAAGATCGCGGTGCGGTAGGTGGCAGCGAGGCGCAGGCGTGGAGTGGAGAGGATCGCGGCCAGCAGGATGCCGATTGGATTCTGTACCAGCATGTGGATCAGGAAGAACCAGGCGTTGTTGCCAAGCGCGTTCCAGAAGCTGACCGACCAGCGAGGATCACCAAACAGCGTGCCGAAGTTGCCAAGCCCCACGAACACCCGTTGACCATCGACGATGTTGAACAGCGACAGGTTCAGCGTCGCCGCCAGCGGGAAGATCATGATCGCGGAATAGACCAGGACGGCGGGCGCGAGGAACACCGCGATGTGCCACCGGAAAGCCCTGCGCCGCGCCATGGATGTTACCCCCGTCGATCAGCGTTCCTGGCGAAGCGCGAGGGGCGCCCCCCTCGCGCCGGCCGGCAGGCTATTGCTGCGGCCCGTACCAGCTTGCCAGCCCCTCCTGCAGGCGCGCGGCTGCGGTTTCGGCATCCTCGGTCCCGCGGATCACGTTGGCACTGGCGTTCCAGGTCTCGTTCTCCAGGTTCGGCGTTCCCCTCGACAGGATCTGATAGGTCGAACGGATGGTAGGATTGCAGGTCTCGCGCCAGCTGACGAATTCCTGCGCCAGCGGATCGTCCAGCGCCACCGGCTCGTCCGAAAGCGGAAAGAAGCCGGGAAGCGCATTGGCATAGAGCGCGGCAAACTCGGGCGTCCCGACCCAGTTCAGGAAGGTGCGCGCGGCATCCGCATTGGGCGTGGCCGCATTCATCCCGATGGCGATGTCGGTGTGGTCACTGATGTAGCATTCATCGCCCGCTGCGGGCACGGGCGGGTAGAACGCCCCCATCTCGAAATCCGCCTGGGTGCGGAAGCCCGAAATCTCCCAGGATCCGGCGGGATAGATCGCGGCGCGGCCGAGCGTGAACAGGTTCTGGCTGTCGGGATAGGTCTGCGCCTCGAACCCGTCGCCCAGATATTCGCCCCAGCGTTCCAGTTGCCGGAAGGGCGCAACCCAGGGTTCGTCGGTCAGGCTCTGCTCACCGGCGATCAGCGCCAGTCGGCCCTCCTCTCCGCGCCAGTAGTTCGGGCCGATGTTGTTGTAGCCCATGGTCGCGGCTTCCCACTGGTCGTTGGTGCCCATCGCCATCGGGATATAGGTGCCGTCTTCCTTGATCGCGTCGAGCACGGCAAAGAACTCCTCCTCCGTGGTCGGCACCTCCAGCCCCAGTTCCTCGAAGGCGTCGGCATTGTAGATGAAGCCATGAATCACGCTGGCCATCGGCACGCAGAAGGTCGCCGAGCCGTCATCGGTGGACCAGCCCGAGCGGGCGACGGAGCTGAAGTTCGCCATTGCTTCCAGATCCGTCAGGTCAGCCAGGAAGCCGCGTTCGAACAATTGCAGCGAGGCGTCGAAGGGTCGACAGGTGATCAGGTCACCCGCCGATCCGGCATCGAGCTTGGAGTTCAGAACCGCATTGTATTCCGCAGGCGCCGAGGGCGCGAAGATCACCCGGATGCCGGGATGCGCCGCCTCGAAGGCCGGGATGATCTGTTGCTGCCATATCTGCAGATCATCATTGCGCCAGCTTTCGATGGTCAGCGTGACGTCCTGTGCGTGGGCCGCACCTGCCAGCATGGTGCTGGCCAGGATGGCCGCGCGAAGGCCTGATTTCCTCATGGTTCACTCCCTGTCTTCTGGGCCTGTCGCCCGTTTCGTGTTTCACGCGCCGCAAATGCCACGGCCAAATGTCCGTCCGCCTCGGCCAGCATGTTCCGCGCTTCATGCGCCGAACTGCCCGTCGCAATCAGGATCGCGGGCTTAAGCGCACCATCCGCGCGTGCCAGCGCCTCTGCCGCCGCATCCTTGCTGACTTCGGCTATCGCCGCAACGATCCGTTCGGCACGGTCGGCCAGCTTGGCATTATCAGCCACTAGGTTCACCATGTATCCGCCATGAACGTGGCCGAGCCCGATACCGATCAGCACCGAGATCATGTTCAGCGCGACCTTCTGTGCAGTTGCGGCCCCCAAGCGCGTTGATCCGGCAATGACTTCGGCCCCGGTATCCAGGAAGACCGGATGGTCGGCCGATTTCAGCAACCCGCTGCCACCCACGTTGGCGATGGCGATTGTCGTTGCGCCTGCCGTTTGCGCCGCCTCAGCCACTGCGACCGTATAGGGGGTGGTGCCGGACGCCGATACGCAGATCACCGCGTCGCCGGTTCCAAGTCCGGCCCGGACAACGCCTTCGCAGGCGGCGTCGGTATCGTCTTCCACTGCGCCGCTCATGTTCAGAAGCGCGGCCGCGCCGCCAGCAAACAGCATTGGCGTGCGCGCGGGCGCGATCCCGAAGGTTCCGGCAAGCTCCAGGCAGTCGGAGAGCGCCATCAGCCCGGCGCTGCCCGCCCCCGCATATCCAAGCTTGCCGCCCTGCTTAAGCACCCGGAGCGCGGCGACCGCCGCCTCAGTAATCTGCGGCTTGGCAACCGCGACAGCCGCCAATGCGCCGGCTTGGCCTTTGTGCAGCAGATTCAGAATGTCTGGGGCGGGCGCGGAATGAAGCCGTTCAGCCCCCGGAAATCGTGCCTCTGTGCTGCGAAGCTGCATACGAATCCCCTTCTTGTCTGACGCTACCAAATTAATACCAAAAGTAAAGCGATGTCATCTTCAGCCAGATGCGAGGGCGGTATTCCCTCTTTTTATTAGATTCCTGGCTGCCGAAGTGTCCCCGCTTTTCTTTTGGTTTTGTTTTGGTATTGTTATGCGAGGGAGTTTCCGGCGATGCTGTTCTTGGCAATAGATGGTGGTGGAACCGGTTGTCGGTCGGTGGTTGCCGACCGGTCAGGTCGGGTATTGGGTCGGGGGCAGGCCGGTTCGGCCAATATCGTGTCCGACCCCGATGGTGCCCGCGCCAATATCCTTCATGCCGCGGAACAGGCGCTCGGCGGTACGGGGGCCGGCATGGATCAAGTCTCGGCTGTTCTGGGGTTGGCCGGTGCGAATGTCGGCCCGGCAGTTGCGCAGCTTTCGGCGGCACTGCCTTTTGCCCGCGTTCGGGTTGAGAGCGATGCGACCATCGCAGTCAAGGGCGCCCTCGGCGATGCAGATGGAATCGTCGCCGCGGTGGGAACCGGATCGGTCTACGCGCGGCAGTGGGGTGGCACGATTCATCGGATCGGGGGCTGGGGTCCGGTGCTTGGGGACGAGGCGTCAGGCGCTTGGCTCGGCCGGGCGTTGCTGTCCGAGGTGTTGCGTGCCGTCGATGGACGGCGCGAGATGACCCCGCTGCTCTCGACTCTGCTCGCCGAACACGGTGACCCTGACGGGGTTGTCGCTTGGGCGGCCACGGCGTCGCCCGCCGATCTGGCGCGCTTGGCCCCACGGGCAGCCGTGACGGACGACCCGGCCGCGCACGAGCTGATGGCGCAAGGATCCGCGGAAGTGGCGCAGTCGATCGATCTGCTGCAGGACGGCAAGGCGTTGCCGGTCGTGTTCATGGGTGGGCTCGGCCCTGCTTATCAGGTTCGGCTTAATGGACGCTGGCCAATCCGCGAACCGCTTGGCACGGCGCTGGATGGGGCGCTGCATCTTGCGCTTCAGGAGGCCTGAATGGCGTTGCTATCCCCCGCTCTGGGCTTCGTGCCGGCCGGTGCTGGACCGCTTTACCTGCAACTGCAGCGTCACTTGGGCGATGCCATCGACTCAGGGCGACTGGCCCCCGGCGACAGCCTGCCGCCCGAACGCGAGATGGCGGCGAAGACCGGCCTGTCTCGCGTGACCGTCCGCAAGGCCGTTCAGGCACTGGTCGCTGCGGGTAAGCTCGTCCAGCGTCGCGGCTCTGGCACCTACGTTGCTGCGCAGGTCGAGAGGCTGGAGCAGGCATTGTCGATGCTCACCTCCTTCACCGAGGATATGGCCCGACGCGGAAAGGCTGTTCGGTCAGACTGGCGCGCCCGCGGCCTTTATGCGCCGGTGCCAGAAGAGGTGATGGCGCTCGGTCTTGGCGCCGGGGACATGGTTGCGCGGCTGGAACGGGTGCGACTGGCAGACGACGTGCCGCTTGCCATCGAACGTGCGACACTGAGCGCGGCGATGCTACCCGATCCATTGTCCGTCGAGGCGTCGCTCTATGCCGTGCTGGAGGCGCGGGGACTGCGCCCGGTGCGTGCGGTGCAGCGCATCTCGGCCGCAAACCCGGATCCGCGCGACGCCGAGATGCTGGGCGTGGCATCCGGCCTGGCCTGCCTGAAGATCGAACGCATCAGCTATCTGCCGTCAGGCCGGGTCGTGGAGTTCACGCGCTCGCTCTACCGGGGCGACGCCTATGACTTTGCCGTGGATCTGACACTGACGCCGGATGTCGAAAGGACGCCGCAATGACCCAAAGTCACATGGCCGCCGAGGTGGCCGAAATTCCGCAGGCCACAGCACGGTTTCTTGAGAATTCCGCCGCCGCCGTGGCCGAGGCCGGGGCGGCGCTCCGCGCTCGTGATCCGGCCGTGATCGTCACAGTCGCGCGCGGGTCGTCCGACCATGCGGCGAGCTATCTGAAGTATGCAGTTGAACTGGCAGCGGGGGTGCCGGTCGCGTCAATTGGACCATCGGTCGCGTCGATCTACAAGCGGCCGCTGCGCCTGTCGGGTGCGGCCTGCATCGGCATATCCCAGTCCGGCGAAAGCCCGGACATCGTCGAGATGATGCGCGCGGCGGCCGGCGGCGGCGCGCTGACGCTGGCGATCACCAATGCCGATGGCTCGCCGATGGCGCGTGCCGCCGCGCATTGTCTGCCGCTACAGTCGGGCCCGGAGCGCAGCGTGGCGGCGACGAAAACCTATGTCGCATCCGTTGTGGCCGGTCTGGCGCTTCTGGCCGACTGGCAACAGGATGAGGCACTGCGGGCGGCGCTTGCAGGCCTGCCAGATGCGTTCGAACAAGCTCTGACGCTCGACTGGTCGCCGCTTGCGGCGCGACTTGCGCGGGCGCAGTCGCTCTATGTCCTTGGGCGCGGCCCTGGCTACGCTGTGGCGCAGGAAGCGGCGCTGAAGTTCAAGGAGACTTGCGGTCTGCATGCCGAAAGCTACTCCGCAGCCGAGGTGCTGCATGGCCCTGCGGCGATTGTCGAGGCGCGCTTTCCGGTGCTGGCGCTGGGAGTCGCGGATGCGGCGCTGCCACAACTGACCGCGACGGCTGAACGGTTGGCGGGGCAGGGGGCGGATGTCTTCCTGACCGGGGCCGAGGTGCCGGGAGCCGTGACATTGCCCTCGGTTGCCGGGCTGCACCCGCTGGTCGCGCCGCTGGTGCTGGTTGCGGGGTTCTATGGTTTTATTGAGGAACTCGCTAGCCGTCGCGGGTTTGATCCCGACACCCCGCCCCATCTGCGCAAGGTGACGGAGACGGTCTGATGCGGCGGATCCTTACCGGGGCTCGTGTGTTCGACGGCGAGGTGCTTCACGATGCGACCGCCGTTCTGGTGGAGGACGGGAGGGTTGTGGCGTTGGTCCCACTATCCGACATGCCCGAGTGCCAGCAGATCGTTCTGAATGGCGGCGTCCTCGCCCCTGGGCTGCTGGATCTGCAGGTCAACGGCGGCGGCGGGCAGATGGTGGGCGCGTCTACTGACATGGCGGCGCTCCGCCGGCTGTGCGAGATCCACGCGGGCCTCGGGGCACTAGGTATCTTGCCCACCTTGATAACAGATACACCCGAGGTCACGGCGCGCGTGATTGCCAGCGCAATAGCTGCCGCCGATCAGGACGTGCCGGGCTTTCTGGGGCTACATCTTGAGGGACCGCACCTCGACCCGCGCCGTCGCGGGGCGCATGACCCGGCGCTGATCCGGCCGATGACTGAGAACGATCTGACCCAGCTATGCGAGGGCGCCGCGCGTCTACCCACCTTGATGGTCACCCTGGCCCCTGAAGCCGCTACGCCAGACCAGATCGCGCGGCTTGCTGCAGCGGGTGTCGTGGTCAGCTTGGGCCATTCCGATTGCAACCGTGAGGTCGCACACGCGGCCTTTGCTGCCGGTGCGCGTGCCGTGACACATCTGTTCAACGCGATGAGCCAGCTTGGCAGCCGCGAACCGGGTCTCGTGGGTGCCGTGCTGGCAGGACAGGCGTATGCCGGGTTGATCGCCGACGGCATCCACGTGGCAACTGAAACGATGCGCGTCGCGCTGGCTGCGCGACCGACAGGTCTTTTCCTGGTATCCGACTGCATGGCGGCGGCCGGAAGCGAGCTGACCGAATTTCAGCTGGGTAACCGCCGTATCCTGCGGCGGGCAGGGCGTCTGACGCTGGAAGATGGCACGCTGGCAGGCGCAGACCTGTCGCTGCCGCAGGCGTTGCGAGTCATGGTTGAAATCGTCGGTTTGCCTGCCGAACGTGCGCTGGCTATGGCGACGTCAACACCCGCTGCAGTCATCGGCCGCCCGGATCTGGGTCGGATTCGGGCCGGGGTGCGAGCGGATCTCGTGCATCTGCGAGCGGACTGGACGCTGGGCGGTGTCTGGCGCGCCGGTGTACCGCTTCAGGGATCGAGCCGCCCCGTCACCACATAGTCGAGAATCGCGGCCACCTGTTCCGGCGTCTCAGCCACGGCCAGCGCCGCTGCGTCCACCTCCTTCAGCGCATGGGCGTGGTCGGGACCGTGAAGGACGATCAGGGACTTGCCAAGCGCCGCGGCGTAGCCGGCATCGAAGGCCGCGTTCCATTGGCGATACTTGTCGCCGAACCGCACCACCACGATGTCGGCCGCCGAAATAAGCGTGCGGGTGCGGATCGCATTCATCTGCGCACCCTTGTGATCGTGCCAGAACTTCTTCTCTTCGACGCCGAGGATCGCTACGCCGCAATCGTCCGATGCCGCATGATCGGTCACCGGCGCCGTGAAGGCCACGTCAAGCCCACGCGTGGCGCTGGCTTTCCCTATCGCCTCGCGCCAGTCGGTGTGGATCTCGCCCGAGAGGTATACGTTCCAGGTCATGCTCTTCCTTCCCTTCAGAGACATGAAGGGGTTATCGCACGAAGCTCGGGAAGGCCACTCTTGGCGGGCGCCCAGAATGCTGGCCTCACCTGTCGGTGCAAGTCTTGTCATGGCCAGTGCAGTGATTGTCAGGCAAGCGTTGTCACTCGGCGCCGACGAACCGCGCCAGTTTGCCCAGCGTCTGCAGCCCCAGTTCAACCGCACCGAAGCCCTTTGCTGACTCGAACTCGCTCGCCGTGCTGAAAACCATGCACAGCGTCACCGTTGTCGCTCCGTCGTCCTCGTCGAATTCAGCCCAAGCATCTGCATGCTTCGGTCCATTCTGGCCCCAGAGAAGCGCGTACTCGATCCTGTCCTCTGGTCGGAACAGCCCGTACTTATGGTGATTTGGGAAGACGGTGCCGTCCGGCGCGATCATGTCGAAGATCCATTCGCCACCAGTCCTCAGGTCGATCCTCTCGGTGCGGCAGGAAAATCCGTCCGGCCCCCACCATTGTGGCAAGGTCTCCGGGTTCGCCCAAGCACCCCAGACCACCTGCCTTGGCGCACGGATCACACGCTGAAGCACCATGGTCCGCCCCGCCACGTCTGCCAGGTTGTCCAGTCCTGCGTCAAAGCCCTGTCGATAGCCCGCCTCCATATCCGCGGCCAACGAGGAGAGTTGCACGGTTACGATCATCCGACTGCCGCCACCCTCGCCGGCGAAGTCCGCCGTCACGAGCGCGGCCGACTGCGTCACGCCTTCAGAGGATATCACCTCGTAGTTCACGCTGCGCTTCGCGGGCTGAACCTCCAGCCAGCCGCATTCGCAACGAATGACGGGCTGCCCCTCCACCTTGCACAGGGAAACCTCGCGCCCGCCAACACGGCACTCCGACTCCACGAACTCCACCGTGACCACAGGTGAGGGGGATGCCCAGATCGCACGGGCAGCAGGCGCCGTCCACGCCTGCCAAAGCGTCTCGACCGAGGCGGTCACCAGACGCTTGAAGGTTAGCGTTGCGCAGCTGCCGGTCATTTCATCATGCTCCGGGCATAGGCTTCCAATTGGGTCGCAACAGTGCCCCAGCCGTCGAAGAAGCCCATATCCTCGTGCGATTTGCGCGAGCCGGGATTGCGGTGGCGTGCGATTGCCGTGTAGCTCGTGCCGCCACCGGGTGCATCGGACAGAAGCAGGATTGCTGTCATGAAGGGCTCGGGCGCCGGCTTCCAGCCCTCGCTGTAGCTGTCGGTGAAGACCAGTTTTTCGCCGGGGACCACCTCCAGATAGACGCCGCGGTTGTCCATCGTCTTGCCCTCGACCTCGAAGGTCGTGTTGAACCGCCCTCCGACCTTCAGGTCGAGATCGATGGCAGTCACCTTGTGGGGTTCGGGCACGAAGAAATTGGGGATATGCTCGGGCCGCGTCCAGCAGTCCCAGATCAGTTGTCTTGGCGCCGCCAGTGTGCGGGTAAAGCTCAGGTCGGTTTCGGGATCGAGGTCCGGCGTCATTTCTCGCCCTCCTTCATCAACTTCATCACATAGTCGTCCAAGCGGTCGAGCCGGGCTTCCCAGATCGCACGCTGCTCATCGAGCCATGTCCGCACCGGGGCCAGCGCCTCGGGCACGATTGCGCAGGAGCGTACGCGCCCATCCTTCGTGGTCGCAATGAGACCCGCCTCCTCCAGCACCGCGACGTGCCGCATGACAGTGGGCAGGCGCAGCCCCGTAGGATTGGCCAACTCGGTTACCGGGGCAGGGCCTTCTGCCAGGCGCGTCAGTATCGACCGCCGCGTAGGGTCTGCCAGGGCGTGGAAGAGCAGTGAGAGGTCAGCATCATACTTAGACATATGGCTAACTATAGCCTTCGCCGATCCTACCGCAAGGGAAAAGTTTGTCGGTTTGCTAAGTTTTGACCGCGCGCCTTGAACGCGGTCCGAAAGGCTTGTCGGCTGCCGCAGGCCGGCGCCTACTCTGCCGCCTGTAGTGGAAGTTGCGGCTGGTCGGGTTCCGACGCCATCGGGGGCACGTCGGTGGGATCGTCCCAGATGATCTCGGTTGCCTTCAACCGCTTTGCATCTCGCATGAGCGCCCGGTCGCGCGCCTCGCGGCTGCCGCGGCCGAGCGACAGGGCGCGCAGGCCTGCAACGGACTTGTAGGCGCCAATCGACAGCCAGACCCGAAGAGCCAGCAGCGAGGGTGTGAAGGCGAGCGTCAGCACCGTTGCAATCCCCAAGCCGAATACGACTGCGGTTGCCAATTGCTTCCACCACATCGCGGTTGGGCTGTCGATGGAATAGCCACCGGCCGCGAAATCGAGGCTGAGGCCCAGCATCATCGGCGACAGGCCCGCCATCGTGGTGATCGTGGTCAGAAGCACAGGGCGTATGCGCGCTTGCACGGTGCGGATGATCGCCTCCAGCCGTGGCATGTAGCGGGCGTATTCCTGATAGGTGTCGATCAAGACGATATTATTATTCACCACAATCCCCGCCAGCGCGAGCACGCCGGTGCCTGTCATGATGATCGAAAACGGCTGGTTCATGACCAGCATCCCGACCAGCACGCCGGTTGTGGACAGCACGACCGCCAAGAGCACAAGCACCGCATTGTAAAAGCTGTTGAACTGCGCCAGCAGAATGATGAACATCAGCGCCAGCGAACCCGCGAAGGCTTTGACGAGGAAGGCGCCCGACTCCTCCTGATCTGCCTGGTCGCCTGTCCATTCCCAGCTAATGCCGGGCGGCAGGGGGGTATCCGCCTGAAGCCAGCCGCTCAGATGCTCGATGCGTTCCGTCGGGTTGATGGGGCGCCCCGCGTCATTGGTCAGGCCCGGCGCCACATCGGCGCGGACGTCGTAATAGCGTTGTCGGTCGACACGGTCGATGCGCCCCAGCTTCACCACCGGGTCGCGGGTGATGAAGTTTGCCATCGGAACCTGACCCTGGTTGGTCTGCACCTTCAGGCTGTCGAGGGTGGAGAGAACGCGATCCTCCTCTGGCAGGCGCACGCGGATCTCTATCTCGTCGTCCGAGGTGTCTACCCGCATCGTGTCGAGCAGGATACCGCGTGTCACAAGCTGCACCATGCCGCCCACAGTTGCCACATCGGCGCCGAAACGGCCGGCGCGCTGCACGTCCACATCGATCTGCCAGTCAATGCCTGGCAATGGCAGGGTGTCGTCGATATCGATCAGTCCCTCGGTCGCCTCGAACCGGGAGCGGGCAATCTCTACCGCGCGGGTCAGGTCTTCCCAGTTCTCGCCCTTCAGGCGCAAGTGGACAGGCTTGCCTGCCGATGGCCCGCCCGCTTGGTTCAGGGTGTCGGTGCGGATGCCGGGGATTCGGTCCAGTTCCGCCTGCAGCCGATCCATGATCGCGTTGCCCGACAGTGTCGGGTCGTGGCGACGATCTTCCCACGGGGTCAGTTCCAGTTGCACCTGACCGATCGAGTCGATGGGCGCCGAGGCGCCGCCGGTGTTGGTGTTCAGACCGCCCGCACCGGCAAATGCAAAGACGCTTTTGACGCCGGGGGTCGCGAGCACCACATCCTCGACCTGTCGGACGAGCGCGTCCTTGTCCTCCAGCCCAAGGTTTCCGCGGGCGCGGACGTAGACGATGGCATTCTCCACATCCATCTCGACGAAGAACTCAACGCCACGGTTGTTCTCGCCGTAGTAGGTGAATGTGGCGACGACGAAGCCGATCACCGCGGCGATCATGACCAGTGGCATCACCGGGTTCCCGACCATCAGCGACGTCACGGTGCCGATTACGCCACGACGGTAGCCGGCCTTCAGCCGGCGTGGTCCACGCTGCCAACTCGCGGCACTCATCGTGATCGATGTGGCGGCTGCGCCGAGGATGAACAGGATCATGCCCGGCAGGAAGGCCGCATTGCCCGCTAGCGGTGGCTGCCCGCCGAACAGATAGCCGGGGTTCAGCGCCTGCATCGCACCCAGAAACACCAGATACATCGCCACGGGAACCATCGCCGCGCGCGCCACCCAAGGCAGACGGCGCAGCGCGGTCGCCGCCCGACCGAAGCTGCGGCTGATGCGTCCCGACACGCCGCCCATCACCGGCAGGTAGATCAGCGCCACCACCAGCGAGGCGCACAACACGAAGATCAGCGTGAACGGCAGCATCCCCATGAACTCACCCGGTACGCCGGGCCACAGCAGCAGCGGCAGGAAGGCGCAGAGCGTGGTGCCGGTCGAGGCGACGATGGGCCAAAACATCCGCTTGGCGGCCGCGACATAGGCGGTCATCGGGCCGGTGCCCTCCTGAATCCGCTTGTCGGCATATTCCACCACGACGATGGCGCCATCGACCAGCATCCCCACGGCCAGGATCAGCCCGAACATCACGATATTCGACACAGTGACGCCAAGGGCGGCGAACAGCGCGAATGTAAGCAGGAATGAGGTCGGGATCGCAAAGCCCACCAGCAGCGCCGACCGCGTGCCGAGGGCCGCCAGCACGACGATCATCACTAGCGCGATCGCGGTCAGCACCGACCCTTCCAGTTGGGTGACCATCGCGCGCACCTCGGTGGATTGGTCGAGTGCCGCTTCGACCCGTACGGCGTCGCGCAATTCAGCGGACCAACTGGCCTGAACCTCGGCCACCGCGTCGCGGACCTGGGTCGACGTGTCCATGACGTTGAAACCCTTGCGCTTGACCACCTGCAACGCGACCGTGGTTTCGCCGTTGAACCGCGCAGTGCCGGTTCGGTCCTCAAAGGTCAGGCGTATCTCGGCCAAATCGCCCAGCGTCACTACGCTGTCGCCGTTCACCTTCACCGGCAGATCGTAGACGTCCTGCGGTGTGCTGAACGAAGCAGGGATCTTCACAGCAAAGGCGCCGGTCGGGGTTTCGACCTCTCCCGCCGCGATCAGGCGGTTGTTGTTGACAACGACATTGATCAACTCGCCCGCGGTGACGTTGTAGGCTTCCAGGCGCAGCGGGTCGATCAGCACCTCCAGCATCTCGTCACGGTGGCCAGCGAGCGGTGCTTCCAGCACCGCGTCGATGTTCTCCAGCCGCTCCTGCATCTCTTTCGCCAACCGAAGCAGCGTGCGTTCCGGAACCTGGCCCGACAGCGCAATGATGATGATCGGAAATTCAGAGAAGTTGATCTCGTTGATCGAATAGCGCTCGTAGCCGCTGGGAAACTTGGCCTCGGCGCTGCTCATCCTGTCGCGCACGTCGGCGATGATCTTGGTCTTGTCCCAGCCGAACTCGAATTCCAGCACCACACCGGCATAGCCCTCGGATGCGGTGCCCGACATCTTCTTCAGCCCGTCGAGGTCAGCGAATTCCGTCTCCATCGGCTTGACCAGCAGACGCTCGCTGTCCTCGGCCGAGATGCCGGGGAAGGGGACCGAGACGAAAAGCGCAGGGATCTCGATATCCGGCTCGCCCTCTTTCGGCAGACCGACATAGGCCATGGCCCCTGCAGTCAGGGACAGAAAGATGAAGGCCAGCACCATCCGCGCACGGCTGGCGGCCCAGTCGATAATCGCGGTCATTGCCCAGACTCGCGCCAGGTTGGCACGACTGGAACTCCGTCGGTGACGTATTCCTGTCCGACCACGATGATTGCTGCCTCGTCAGGAAGGCCGGTAACCCAGACGCCTGCGACGGTATCACGCAGCACGGTCACACGGACGAACCGGGCACGGCTCGCCTCGTCTACCACGCGCAGACCCAAACGGCCGTTGTCGTCCAGTGTCAGGGCAGAAGAAGGCGCAAGATGCGCCGCGACACCATCTGCCGCAATCAGGATCTCGGCGGTCTCGCCATCGCGGATCGATAGGTCAGTGTTGGCGACGGTGACATCGACGCGAAAGGTGCGGGTGGCGGGGTCGGCGGCGCGCGACAGGAACGTCACCTGACCCATGACCTCGCGCCCCGTGGCCAGCCGCGCGCCGGCCGTGGCGCCGACCTCGATCTTGCCTACATCGGTTTCCGGCACGAAGCCGACCAGCTTGATCGGGTCAAGCTGGATGATCGTTGCGCAATGGCCGCCGGGCTGCAGCAGCGCGCCTGTCTCTGCCGCGTCCGACTCAAGTAGCCCGTCGAAGGGGGCACGGATCGTCAGGCGTTCGATCTCGGTTTGCGCTGACTCCACCGCAGCCTCGGCCGATTGAAGCGCCGCGCGGGCCTGTGCGGTACGGGTCTCGGAGCCGAAACCGCCCTGCGACAGCTGATCGGCGGCGCGAAAGTTGATCTGTGCCTCGGCCAACCGGGCCTCGGCCTCGGCCAGCACCGCGCCGCGCGTACCGGGTGACAACTCGCACAGCACGTCGCCCGCCGAAACCTCGGCTCCGCGCCGCAACGGGTCAGAGATGACAAGGCCCGAGGTTTCCGATTGGACGTTAACCTGTCGCGCCGCCTCTGTCCGGCCGCGCACGCGCACCGCGCTGTCAACCGACTGTGCCGAGGACCGTTTCGCGACCACGGCGACCGGGCGTTCGTCTGCAGACTCCGCCACTTCGGCCAAGGTAGTGGTGTCGGCGGGCGCTGCCGCCACCTGCTCCACCCTCACGGCACCATCACCGTTGGCGAATGCCAGCAGCGCGGGGCGCTCAACAATCAGCAGATACAAGGCCGCCGATACCAGCACAGCAGTAAGGATGGAGAAGACTTTCATGCTACCTCGCACGGTGACGACGCACCGCAATCAACGCTGAAAATAGGCTATGGTGCGACCGTCGCCAAGGGTCGTACTCACTAAGCTGAACCGATCTGTTCAGATTACTTTCTTATGGGTCGCCGCACAACCCGCCGTTATCAGCTATTGGCACGCGTTTTCCGGGGTCTTGGCAAGGCAGGGGCGCGGCGTGTAAGACGGGCGCCGAACGGCAGGAGCGACGCGTGAGCAATTCCGACAGTTTCATCGACGAAGTCACAGAGGAGGTCCGCCGAGACCGGCTGTATGGATATCTACGCCGTTTTGGCTGGATCGCGGCATTGCTCGTCTTGCTGATCGTTGGTGGCGCTGCGTGGAACGAGTGGCGCAAGGCGCAGGCACGCGCGCAGGCCGAAGCCTTCGGGGATGCCTTGCTAACGGCACTTTCGGCGGATGATCCCGTGGCCCGGTTGGCGGCAATGGAGACGGTGCCGGCCGATGGCGCTCAACTGGCAGTGCTTCGCCTGCTTACTGCTTCCATTGCTCTGGAGCGTCAGGATCGTGGCACCGCGCTGGCCGAACTTGCCGCGCTGGCCGATGACAACGCGATGCCGCAAAGCTATCGCCAACTGGCGACGCTGAAACGCGTCATCATCGGTGGCACTGATT
>JBJHCH010000063.1:0-20696 GCA_050485905.1 Paracoccaceae bacterium
GTCACGATGCACGACGTCGATCTGGCGCTGAAGGCCACCTTTCCCCGCGCCTTCGCTCAGGCGACCTGACGAAGCCGCTCGCGCGCCGCCATCCGGCCCGGCGCCAACGGCTCCGACCGCCCCGCCTTGGCGAGGCCAAAGGGCGGCATGCCGGAATAGATCGCCTCGTATTCGCCCGCACGCACCAGATAGGTCTCGTGCCAGATGCCCACCGCGTCGCGCTGCCCCTTGATCCGCCGGTTGAACGCCACCCAGGCCGGCCAGTGCTGCGCGTCGTCGGCCCGCGCATAGCGTTCCAGATGGTCGAACGACCGCCAGTATTGCGCCATGATCCGCGGCGACAGCCCGGTATAGCCCAGGAATCCGCTCTCCGGCCCCGCCTGCTGCAGCTCCTTCAGCATCCGCGGCATCGCCAGAAACACCGGCAGCCACTGCCGCAGCTTCCACGGCTTGTTGATCCGCATTCCGATCAGGAAGACGACGAAATCGCCGTCGATCCTGCCGATACACTGCCCGTTCAAGACCTTCGCCATCACCACCCCTCCGGCAATCGCCCACCGAACACCGCAAATCCTACCACCGCGCCGCCGAGTCGTGCAGAAAGATCACGACCGCGCGAGGGCGTGCCCCGCGGCGCAATGCGCGATTTCCCGCTTAATCATTCGTTGCTATTTCCCGGTGCAGGGTGCCCGCCGCCCTGCCCCCCGCCGAGACGAAGGCCCGCCATGCGTATCCCGTTCCTTGTTCTGGCCCTGTCGGCCCTCATGCCCGCCCTGCCCGCCTGGGCCGGCGATGCCGACCGCGGCGCGCGCGAATTCAACAAGTGCAAGGCCTGCCACACGCTGGAGGCGCCGGACGGCCGGGAAATCGTCAAGGGCGGTCTGACCGGCCCCAACCTTTACGGCGTGATCGGGCGGCGTGCCGGCACGGCGCCGGGCTTCCGGCGCTATTCCTCGGCGCTGGCGGCGGCCGGCAGCGCGGGGCTGGTCTGGGATGCCACCACGCTTGCCGCCTATGTGGCCGATCCCGATGCCTTCCTGCGCGCGCGGCTCGGCGATTCGTCCGCTTCTGGCACGATGACCTATCGGCTGGCCCGCGGCGCCGAGGATGTCGCCGCCTACCTTGACCGGGTCGCGCGCGGCGGTTCCTGATCCGTCAGTGCCACAAAACCCCCGCCGCGCCGGCTTTTTTGCCGCCTGCGGCAATTCCAGCCGTTGCCCGGCCCCGACAGTCATTCTAAAAGGCGTTTGACTATGGCTGCCCCGCTCCGGGCGGCCCAAACATAACACGGGAACGGAGACGGGTATGGCCGACGCAGCCACTCATGGCCACGGACACGAAGACAACCGCGGGTTCTTCACGCGCTGGTTCATGTCGACGAACCACAAGGACATCGGGATTCTCTACATCTTCACCGCTGGCGTGGTGGGCTTCATCTCTGTCGCCTTCACCGTCTACATGCGGATGGAGCTTATGGATCCGGGCGTGCAGTACATGTGCATGGAAGGCGCCCGCCTGACCGCCGCCGCGACCGAGGATTGTACCCCGAACGGCCATCTGTGGAACGTCCTGATCACCGCGCACGGCATCCTGATGATGTTCTTCGTGGTGATCCCGGCGCTGTTCGGCGGCTTCGGCAACTACTTCATGCCGCTGCAGATCGGCGCACCCGACATGGCGTTTCCGCGGCTGAACAACCTGTCCTACTGGCTGTTCGTCGCAGGTTCGGGCCTTGCCGTCGCCTCGGTGCTGTCGCCGGGGGGCAACGGGCAGCTTGGCTCGGGCGTGGGCTGGGTGCTCTATCCGCCGCTTTCGACGACCGAGGGCGGGTATTCGATGGATCTGGCCATCTTTGCCGTCCACGTCTCGGGCGCCTCGTCGATCCTTGGCGCGATCAACATGATCACCACCTTCCTGAACATGCGCGCCCCCGGCATGACGCTGTTCAAGGTGCCGCTCTTTGCCTGGTCGATCTTCATCACCGCCTGGATGATCCTGCTGGCCCTGCCGGTTCTGGCCGGTGCCATCACCATGCTGCTGACCGACCGCAACTTCGGCACCACCTTCTTCGACCCCTCGGGCGGTGGCGATCCGATCCTCTATCAGCACATCCTGTGGTTCTTCGGCCATCCCGAGGTCTACATCATCATCATCCCGGGCTTCGGCATCATCAGCCACGTCATCGCCACCTTCAGCCGCAAGCCGGTCTTCGGCTACCTGCCGATGGTCTGGGCGATGATCGCCATTGGCGCGCTCGGCTTCGTCGTCTGGGCGCACCACATGTATACCGTGGGGATGAGCCTGACGCAGCAAAGCTACTTCATGCTCGCCACCATGGTGATCGCCGTGCCCACGGGGGTGAAGATCTTCAGTTGGATCGCCACGATGTGGGGCGGCTCGGTCGAATTCAAGACGCCGATGCTCTTTGCCTTCGGCTTCCTGTTCCTGTTCACCGTGGGCGGCGTCACCGGCATCGTCCTCAGCCAGGCCGCCGTGGACCGCTACTATCACGACACCTACTATGTCGTGGCGCATTTCCACTATGTGATGAGCCTGGGCGCGGTGTTCTGCCTCTTTGCCGGCATCTACTACTGGATCGGCAAGATGTCGGGCCGGCAGTATCCGGAATGGGCGGGCAAGGTGCACTTCTGGGCCATGTTCATCGGCTCCAACATCACCTTCTTCCCGCAGCACTTCCTGGGCCGTCAGGGCATGCCGCGCCGCTACATCGACTACCCCGAGGCATTCGCCTACTGGAACTGGATCTCCTCGATGGGCGCGTTCCTGTCCTTCGCCTCGTTCCTCTTCTTCCTCGGCGTGATGTATTACACCCTGACCCGCGGCGCGCGCGTGACCGAAAACAACTACTGGAACGAGCACGCCGACACGCTGGAATGGTCGGTATCCTCGCCGCCGCCGGAACACACGTTCGAAACGCTGCCGAAGCAGTCCGAATGGGACCGCAGCCACAGCCACTAGGCCGTCTTAACGGGCGCAATGACCGTCGAATGGGTGAAACCGCTGCAAGGGGCCTCGGCATCAGCCGAGGCCCTTCGCACATCGGGCAGTGCCGCGCGGTATGAGGCGGGCGATCCCCCTGCCCTGCGCCTGCGGCTGTCGCCCAACCGCTCACTCACGCCGCAGGGCTTCGTCTGGGTGATCGGCGGCGCCGCCGGGCTGGCGCTGATCCCGCTTCTGGGGATGCTGGGCACCACCGCGCTCTGGGGGGTTCTGCCGTTCTTCGTGCTGGTGATCTGGGCGGTCTGGGTTGCGATCCGCCGGCACGGCCGCGACGCCGCCCAGGTGTCAGAGGAACTGTCGCTCTGGTCCGACCGCATCGAGCTGGTCCGCCGCGATCCGCGCAGCGGCCGGCGCGACTGGTCGGCCAATCCCTACTGGGTCAGCCTGCACCTGCGCGCCGAGGGCGGGCCGGTCGAGAATTACCTGACGCTCAAGGGCGGCGGCCGAGAGGTGGAGCTTGGCGCCTTCCTCAGTCCGCAGGAACGCGAGGAACTGCACGCGGGCCTGCAGGGCGCCCTGGCCGCGCGATAGAGCCTCAGCCCGCCCCGGAAGGCGTGGCAAGGGTTAAGTCCAGGTTAACAAAAAATGCGATTTCGTTTGTTTTCAAAGTCTTGAGATTCTGTCCACGCGTGGACACGCCCCAAAACAGGCACAGGCACGGCCAGAACCGTGCCCGCCCATACGGGGTGACCCCCGAAAATCTCCGCTCAGTGCCGGGTATTCGACAAAGGCGTCGGCTCGCTCGCCTTCGCCGAAGAAGCCGCCTTCCGCCGCGGCGCCGCCTTCGGCTTCGCCTGCCCCCCAGCCGCCACCTTCCGCCGCGCCGGCTTCGCCGCCACAGCCTTCGGGGACGCCTTCACCGGCTCCGCCTTCGCCACCGCGGCCTTCTTCGCAGGCTCCGCCTTCACAGCCTCGGCCTTCACCGGCGCAGGCTTCGCCGCCTCTGCCGGTTTCGGCTCCGCCTTCAAAGGCGCGGGCTTGGCCATCTCCACCGGCTTCGGCTCCACCTTCGCAGGCTCCACCTTCACCGGCTTCGCCGCCACCGGCCGCTTCACGGCCGGCTTCGCCTTGGCCGTGCCCAGTTCCCTGATCCGCTCACTCGGCCAAAGGCCCATCATGGTCAGCGCACAGCGGTTCATTTCCAGCTGGGCCTTCGCCACGTCCTGCCAGAACTCGAACCCCGCCTGCCACATGCGGATCGACATCACCATCGGATTGATCGTCATTCCAGTCCTCCAATCTCGTCCCGGCCGTTCATCGCCGGGCTATTCCTATGGCGCGTCCATGACGTTTTGATGGACGCGCCCAATCTCTGCGGGCCTCCCGGCGCTTCGGGTGCACGAATCAAGCCGTCTTGCTCGCTCGCGTGCCGAATTCTGTCAACGCCACATCTCCGATCCAGCGCCTGCCCCAGCGAAGGTGGGAGCGCGTGCCCCGGTTCACAAGAAACGGCTGCGTCATCCACGGCTTTGCCGGCAAACTCCTGCCGGTTCGCCTGCATATTCGGCAAGTTTGCCGAATCGGAAGGCGGCCACCAAAGCCGGCCGGGGTGGAGATCCCGGCAGGATCGGCCTATCTACAGGGCAATGTGACCGTCATGGAAGGCTCCGATATGATCCTGCGCCTCGCCCCGCTCTGCCTCGCGCTGCTGGCCGCACCCGCCTTAGCGGGCGACCAGCCGGAATGGCTGCCCGCGGCGCTGGAACTGCCGTCGGATGCCACGATCGCCCTGAACGCCGAGGTCGGCGCCTCGGCCCGGTTGCTGCAGTTTTCCACCGACGAAGATGCCGACGCGCTGCTGGAACGCTGGCGCACGGCGCTGGTTGCCGCAGACTATCTGATCGACCAGTCCCTGACCCAGATCGAGGAGCGGCAGATCCAGTTCTCCGGCCCCGACATCGACGCCGGTCAGATAGTCGTGCTGCCCGCAGCAGGCGAAGGGCGGGTGACGCTGCAGATCGACGCGACGCTGAACAACTGACCCTCGCCAAGCGCGGGTCGATTGTGTAACCCGTCGCCATGACCGATGGCACGCTCCCGACAAACACCCTGACGATCCGCCGCCCCGACGACTGGCACCTGCATCTCCGCGACGGCGCTGTCCTGCTGGCCGTCCTGCCGGAAACCACGCGCCACTTCGCCCGCGCCATCGTGATGCCCAACCTGGTTCCTCCGGTCGTCACCGGCACACAGGCCGCCGCCTACCGTGACCGGATCATGGCCGCGATGCCGGCAGGCACTGATTTCACGCCGCTGATGACACTTTACCTGACCGAGGCAACGGACGCAGCCGACGTTCTCGCCGCCCATGCCTCGGGCCTGATCGCGGCAGTGAAGCTTTACCCGGCCGGCGCCACCACCAATTCCGCCAGCGGCGTGACCGATTTCGACCGCGTGCGCGGCGTGCTGGAGGCGATGGCGGGCGCCGGCATCCCGCTGCTGGTCCATGGCGAGGTCACTGACCCCGCCATCGACATCTTCGACCGAGAGGCCGTGTTCATCGACCGCGTGCTGGACCCGATCCGCCGCGCCGTGCCGGAATTGCAGGTCGTGATGGAGCATATCACCACGGCCGACGCCGCCGAATACGTTCGCAGCGCCCCGACGGGCCTGGCCGCGACGATCACCACCCATCACCTGATCATCAACCGCAACCACATCCTGGCCGGCGGCATCCGCCCGCACTATTACTGCCTGCCGGTCGCCAAGCGCGAGACGCATCGGCTGGCCCTGCGCGCCGCCGCCACCTCGGGCGATCCGCGCTTCTTCCTCGGTACCGACAGCGCACCGCATGTCGATCCGTTGAAGGAAGCCGCATGCGGCTGCGCCGGCTGCTTCACCGCCACCAACACGCTGTCGATCCTGGCCCAAGTGTTCGAGGATGAAGGCACGCTGGACCGGCTGGAGGGCTTCACGTCGCTCCACGGCCCAGCCTTCTACCGTTTGCCGCCAAACGACGCCACGATCACCCTGCGCCGCGGCGACCCCATCAGCTATCCCGCGAAGATCGAGACTGATGCCGGGCCGATCACAGTCTTTGACCCCGGCTTTCCGCTTCACTGGCACGTCACCTGAAGGACCACCGATGATCCCCACCAGCTTTCCTGACAAGGCCGTGATGGCGCAACTGACCGCGCGGATGTTGCTGGACATCAAGGCGGTGCATTTCAATGCGGCCGAGCCCTTCACCTTCGCCAGCGGGCTGAAAGCGCCAACCTATATCGACTGCCGCAAACTGATCTCCTATCCGCGCATCCGCTCCACCCTGATGGATTTCCTGACCTGCACGGTGATGCGAGAGGCCGGATTCGAAGCCTTCGACAACATCGCGGGCGGCGAGACCGCGGGCATCCCCTTTGCCGCGCTGGTGGCCGAGCGGATGGCGCTGCCGATGACCTATGTGCGCAAGAAGCCGAAGGGCTACGGACGCAACGCCCGGATCGAGGGCGCTATGATCGAAGGCGAGCGCGTGCTGCTTGTCGAAGATCTGACCACCGACGGCGGATCGAAGCTCAGCTTCGTGGATGCGATTCGCGAAACCGGGGCCGTCTGCGGCCATACGGCGGTGATCTTCTACTACGACATCTTTCCCGAAACCCATGACCGGCTGGCCGATCACGGCGTCAGGCTGCACCATCTCTGCACCTGGTGGGACGTGTTGGCGGAGGCGCGCGCGCGTCAAGCCTTTGATCCGGCAACGCTCGATGCGGTCGAGGCTTTTCTGAAAGCGCCACGCGACTGGGCACCGAGCTGACTCGGCTATCATCGGCGTGTTTTTCCCAAATGTTGACGAATGGCTGCTAGCTGCATCAAGATGATGTAGGGCGCTGCTTTGCACAGCATATCCACAGGATATCCAGATTGATTGGTGCCCCGGCTTCCGGCATATCCGCCGGACAACAAGAACACGCGGGGGCAGGACATGAACGACATCGCCAAGGTGGTCCCGGCAGAGCCCGAGGCACTGCCGCAGAACGTGGAAGCCGAGCAACAGCTTCTGGGCGCGATCCTGACGAACAACGAGGTTTTCGACCGCATCAGTTCCTTCCTGAAGCCTGAGCATTTCTTCGAGCCGACCCATGCCCGGATCTACGAAATCTCGGGTGCGCGCATCCAGAAGAACGCCCTCGCCTCGCCGGTCACGCTGAAGGCGTTTCTGGAAGATGACCCCGGGCTGAAGGAGCTGGGCGGACCGGCGTATCTGGCGCGAATCGCTGGCGCCGCAATCTCCAGCTTCGCGGCGCGTGACTATGCCCAGATGATCTACGACCTTGCCGTGCGGCGCGAGTTGATCCGGCTGGGGCGCGATATCTCGGCGAAGGCCGCGCGCGTCGATGTGGCATCAGAGCCGCGCGAACAGATCGTCGAGGCGGAACAGGCGCTCTATTCTCTGGCTGAGCAGGGGCAGGCCGAGCGTGGCTTCCAGTCGTTCCTGAAGGCAGTGACCGATGCGGTGGTGGTAGCGAATGCTGCGTATCAGCGTGACGGCGGCCTTGCCGGCATCTCCACCGGCCTGATTGACCTCGACAAGAAGCTGGGTGGGCTTCACCCCTCGGATCTGTTGATCCTTGCCGGGCGACCGTCGATGGGCAAGACCTCGCTCGCGACCAACATCGCCTTCAACATCGCCAGAACCTACAAGCGCGGTGAGCGCCCTGATGGGACCGAGGGCGCGGTGAACGGCGGCGTCGTCGGTTTCTTCAGCCTGGAGATGTCGGCCGAGCAGTTGGCCGCCCGAATCCTGTCCGAAGCCGCCGAGGTGCCGAGCGAGAACATCCGCCGCGGCGACATGACCGAGGGCGAGTTCCGCCGCTTCGTCGAAGCGGCAAAGACGCTGGAATCCTGCCCGCTGTATATCGACGACACCCCCGCCCTGCCGATCAGCCAGGTCGCCGCCCGCGCGCGGCGGCTGAAGCGCACCCACGGGCTGGACGTGTTGATCGTGGACTACCTGCAGCTTCTGCGCGGCGCGACGCGGGCCGAGAACCGTGTCAACGAAGTCAGCGAGATCACGCAAGGGCTGAAAGCCATCGCCAAGGAGTTGAACATCCCCGTCGTCGCCCTGTCGCAGCTTTCGCGGCAGGTGGAGAACCGCGAGGACAAGCGCCCGCAACTGTCGGATCTGCGCGAATCCGGGTCGATCGAGCAGGATGCGGATGTGGTTATGTTCGTCTTCCGCGAGGAATACTACCGCGAGCGCGAGAAGCCCGGCGACCACGATCTGGAAGGCATGGCAAAGTGGCAGCAGGTGATGGAGCAGGTCCACGGCAAGGCCGAGGTCATCATCGGCAAGCAGCGCCATGGCCCCATCGGAAGCGTGGAACTGAGCTTCGAGGGTCGCTTCACCCGCTTCGGCAACCTGGTCAAACCCTGGCAGCAGGGCGGGTCCGACGGCTTCTGATCACGCCGCTTTGCGCTTGACCCCGCCCCGGCCATTGGCACAAGGGGCGGATGGGCACCGGCAGGCTGACAATCGACCTTGACGCGCTGGCCGCAAACTGGCGGGCACTGGATGCGGCCAGCGGGCCGTCGGTGCAGACCGGCGCGACCATCAAGGCTGACGGTTACGGGCTGGGCGTCGTCCAGACCGCCCGCGCGCTGGCCGGCGCGGGCGCGCGGCGGTTCTTTGTCGCCGTGGCCGAGGAGGGCGCGACGCTGCGCACCGCCTTGGGTGATGGGCCGCAGATCGCGGTCTATTCGGGGCACATGGCGGGCGATATGGACCTGATCCGGGGCGCACAGCTCACCCCGATGCTGAACAGTGTGGAGCAGGTCACGCGGCATTTCGAGGCGCTGCCCGGTCATCCGTTCGGCATCCAGCTTGACACCGGCATGAACCGGCTGGGCATGAAGGCCGCCGAATGGGCTGCCCTCGCCGCGCTTGTGCTGGAACAACGGCCTGACATGGTGATGAGCCATCTGGCCTGCGCCGACGAGCCGGAAAACCCGATGAATCCCTGGCAACTGAAGCAGTTCCGCCACCTGACTGATGGCATAGGCGTGCCGCGCTCGCTTTCGGCCACAGGCGGCATCCTGCTGGGGCCGGATTATCACTTCGACCTGACACGTCCGGGCGTGGGCCTCTACGGCGGCCTGCCGTTCGATGACGCGCAACCGGTGGTGCATCTGGCGCTTCCGGTGATCCAGATCCACCGGCTGGAGGCCGGTGAAACGGTGGGTTACGGCTGCACCTGGCAGACGGACCGCCCCGCCGTTACCGCGACATTGTCGTCGGGCTATGCCGACGGGCTGATCCGGGCGATGGGCAATCGCGCGCAGGTCTTTGCCGGCGACGTGCCCTGCCCGGTGGTGGGGCGCGTCTCGATGGACCTGACGACAGTGGACGTGACTCATCTGGAGACCGTGCCGGCTGCGCTGGACATTCTGTGCCGGCACCAGACGGTGGACGATCTGGCCGATGCCGCCGGCACCATCGGCTACGAGGTGCTGACCGCGCTTGGACCGCGCTATGCACGCAGCTACCGGGGTGCGGCAGCGGAATGAGGCGGCGCGTGCCCTGGGCGCTGGCGATCCCCAACCTTCTGCTGATCGCGGCCTTGCCCGCAGCCTGGTTCGCCCCACTGGTGACGGTGCAACTGTGGCGCTTCGGGGCAGAGCGGCAGGTTTCCGTGGTCACCGGCCTGCAGGGGCTGTGGCGAGAGGACGTGGTGCTGGCGCTACTGCTCACCTTCTTTGCCATCGTCGCGCCGACGATCAAGGTTTTGGGCCTTGCGCTGGTGCATTTCCGCATGCTGTCGCCGCGGCTGCTGGGGGCGCTGTTCGTTGTGGGCAAGATGGCGATGGCGGATGTCTTCCTGATCGCGGTCTACATCATGGCATTCCGGGGCCTCGGCATCGGCACGATCCGGATCGAATGGGGCCTCTACGCGTTCACCGCCTGTATACTTCTGTCGCTTCTGCTATCGCTTGCGACGGGTTGGCAGCGCAAGGGGGGCGGCTGATGGCGAAGACGGCGGCGCAGTTCTCCTGCACGGCCTGTGGGGCGGTGCACAAGAAATGGGCCGGGCGCTGCGATGCCTGCGGCGCATGGAACAGCATTGTCGAGGAGGCGCCGCTCTCTGCCGGCCCCTCGTCCCGCGGGCTGGGCGGCAACCGCGGCCGGACCGTGCCCCTGACCGATCTGGCGACCGAAGAGGCGCCCCCGCCGCGCACGAAATCAGGCATGGAGGAGTTTGACCGGGTTCTGGGCGGCGGGCTGGTGCCCGGTTCGGCGATCCTTGTGGGCGGCGATCCCGGCATCGGCAAATCGACCCTGCTGCTGCAGGCCGCCGCGCAGTTCGCCCGGGCGGGGCTGGGCAGCCTCTACATCTCGGGCGAGGAAGCCAGCGCACAGGTGCGGATGCGCGCCCAGCGGCTGGGGCTGACCGACGCCGCCGTGCGGCTGGGGGCCGAAACCAACCTGCGCGACATCCTGACCACGATGGATGCCGAACGCCCGGGACTGGTGGTCATCGACTCGGTGCAGACCATGTGGCTGGATACCGTGGACAGTGCGCCGGGGTCGGTCGCGCAGGTTCGCGCCTCGTGTCACGAGCTTGTGACATTCGCCAAGAAACGCGGCGTCTCGGTCATTCTGGTCGGCCATGTGACCAAGGAGGGGCAGATCGCCGGGCCGCGCGTTGTGGAACACATGGTCGATACCGTCCTTTATTTCGAGGGCGAGCGCGGGCATCAGTTCCGCATCCTGCGCGCGGTCAAGAACCGCTTTGGCCCCGCCGATGAGATCGGGGTTTTCGAGATGACGGGGGCGGGTCTGGCAGAGGTCGCCAACCCCTCGGCCCTGTTCCTGGCCGAGCGGGCCCGCCCGGCCGCCGGATCGGTGGTTTTTGCCGGGATCGAGGGGACGCGCCCCGTGCTGGTGGAGTTTCAGGCGCTGGTCGCCCCCGCCCCGCCGGGGTCGGCGCGTCGCTCGGTCGTCGGCTGGGACGGCGGGCGTCTGGCAATGATCCTGGCTGTGCTGGAGGCCCGATGCGGCATCCCCTTCGGCGGGCTGGATGTGTATCTGAACGTGGCGGGCGGGCTGCGCATCAGCGAACCTGCTGCCGATCTTGCCGTTGCCGCCGCACTTCTTTCGGCGCGCGAAGATGTGGCGTTGCCGCCCGATACGGTGGTTTTCGGCGAGATTTCCCTCTCTGGCGCGCTTCGTCCCGTAGGTCAGGCGGAAAACCGGTTGAAAGAGGCGCAAAAACTTGGTTTCACCCAAGCGGTCGTGCCGTCCGGGCTGAAGTCGGGCGGTGGCGATGGCCTGAGCTTGCGCGCTTTTGCAGATCTGACGGCTGTCGTGGGCGAGATCTTCGGGGCGGGCTGACCCAAAACAGGAGCAGGCATGGAAGGCTTTACAATCATCGACGCCGTTGTGGCCGCGGTGATCCTGATTTCGGCGATCCTCGCCTATGCGCGCGGTTTCGTGCGCGAGGCGATGGCGATTGCGGGGTGGATCGCCGCAGCCGTGCTCGCATTCGTCTTTGCGCCAGCGGCAGAGCCGCTGATACGGCAGATCCCGGTTGTGGGCGATTTTCTCGCCGACAGTTGCGAGTTGTCGATGATCGCGGCCTTTGCCGCCGTCTTCGCCTTCGGTCTGGTGATCGCCTCGCTATTCACGCCGCTCTTTTCCTCGCTGGTCCAGCGATCGGCCCTTGGCGGGCTGGATCAGGGGCTGGGCTTCCTGTTCGGTGTGGCACGCGGGGTGCTGCTGGTGGCCATCGCCTTCATCGTCTATGACCGCGCGATGGCACAGGCCGCGATGCCGATGGTGGACAACAGCCGCTCGGCCATGGTCTTCTCGCGGCTGCAGACCAATCTTGAGCAGCAGATCCCCGATGATGCACCAAGCTGGATCGTCGCGCGCTATGAGCAACTGGTAAGCGCATGCGAGGCGCCAACCGGCGGTTGATGCCCCCGTGACTCCGCCCGCAACAGGCACTACATAGCCCTTCGAAGGCCCTGCCGGACCAGGAGACAGCACGCGCCATGCGCAATCTGCCGCGCCACCCGTTCGACGACGACAAGCTACACGAGGAATGCGGCGTCTTTGGCGTCATCGGCATCGCAGAGGCGGCGAATTTTGTGGCCCTCGGCCTGCACGCTCTGCAACACCGTGGGCAGGAGGCCGGGGGCATCGTCAGCTACGACCCCACCGGCTTCCATTCGGCGCGCCGCTTTGGTTACGTGCGGGACAATTTCACCAAGGCCGGGCTGATGGAAACGCTGCCGGGGGCGCTCGCTATCGGGCATGTGCGCTATTCCACGGCCGGGTCCAAGGGCCAGACCGCGCTGCGCGACGTGCAGCCGTTCTTTGGCGAATTCTCAATGGGTGGCTGCGCCATTGCGCATAACGGCAACCTGACCAATGCGACCGCGCTGCGGCGCGAACTGATCGAACGCGGGTCGATATTCCAGTCGTCATCGGACAGCGAGTGCATCATTCACCTGATGGCCCGGTCGATCCAGCGGAACATCCCCGAACGGATCAAGGACGCGTTGCGCCGGGTCGAGGGGGCATTTTCCATCGTCGCCATGACGCGCACCAAACTGATCGGCGTGCGCGATGCGCTGGGGGTGCGGCCGCTTGTTCTGGGCCGGATCGGAGAGGGCTGGGCGCTCAGTTCCGAGACCTGCGGGCTGGACATCATCGGGGCAGAGTTCGTGCGCGAGATCGAGCCGGGCGAGATGGTGGTGATCGAGAACGGCACGGTCGAAAGCTTCCGCCCGTTCGAGCGCCGCAAGCCGCGATTCTGCATCTTCGAGCACGTCTATTTCAGCCGCCCCGACTCCATCCTAGGCGGCCGGTCGGTCTATGAGACCCGGCGCCAGATCGGCGTGGAACTGGCCCGCGAGGCGCCGGTGGAGGCCGACCTGGTCTGCCCGGTGCCCGACAGCGGCACCCCGGCGGCCATCGGATTCAGTCAGGAATCTGGCATCCCCTTTGCCTTTGGCATCGTGCGCAACCAGTATGTCGGCCGCACCTTCATCGAACCGACCGAGCAGATCCGTAACATGGGCGTGCGGCTGAAGCTGAACGTCAACCGCGCGCTGATCCGCGGCAAGCGGGTGGTGCTGGTGGACGATTCGGTGGTGCGCGGCACCACCAGCCGCAAGATCAAGGAAATGATCGTCGAGGCCGGCGCAGCCGAGGTGCATTTCCGCATCGCCAGCCCGCCCACCGCCTGGCCCTGCTTCTACGGCGTCGATACCCCCGAGCGCGAGAAGCTGTTGGCTGCGACGATGACCGAGGAAGAGATGCGGGAGTTCATTGGCGTGGAGTCGCTGCGCTTCATCTCGCTCGACGGCCTTTATCGCGCGGCGGGAGAGGCAGGCGGTCGCGATACGGCGAGCCCGCAATATTGCGACGCATGTTTCTCGGGGGAATATCCGGTGGCGCCGGCCGACATGATCGAGCAGGGCTTTCAGGTGAAGGCCGCCGAGTAACGGCTTGCTCCAAAAGCAAAACGCAGCCTGTCCGGGCTGCGTTTGCCTTTGGATGCCAGAAAGTTCAGTCTTGGCGGCTGTTCAGCATCTTCCAGCCGCCCCAGACCGCGAACGCGGCCAGTGCCGACTTGACCAGCCCGCCGATCTGGAACGGCGCCGCTCCGGCCATGATCGCACCCTGCAGGTCTAGCGGGGTCACGGTCCAGAGCCACAGGACGCCGGGCGCGAAGAGCAGCAACGCAGGGATGAAGGCCGCAATAAACAGGCGCAACAGGCCTTGTCCGAAGCCACGCTCAACCATGTAACCGGTCAGCCAGGCCATGGCGACAAAGCCCACCAGAAAGCCGCCCGTCGGACCAAGCATATAAGGCAGGCCGGCCGCGCCCCCTGCGAAGAATGGCAGCCCCATGCAGGCTTGGGCCAGATAGGCGACCAGAGTGGCTGCAGCCAGCCGCGCTCCGAAGGTCAGTCCCACAACGGAGATTGCCAGCGTCTGCAATGTCATCGGTACAGGCACCATTGGCACGCTGATCTGCGCCGAAAGCGCCACGATCCACGACCCAGCCAGAACCAGCATGATCTTCGCTGGCATCGACCGGGCACCGCCCAATGCGGCAGCAAGCGTGGTGTTGTGGGTCACGGGATGCATCCTTCCGCTTCAAAACCTGATCTGCGCGTTATTCCCCGCGCCGCCTGCCCTGTCAATCGCCCTGCCCGCCCGCAGCCCGGCGGGAAAAGTTGACAGCTGTCAACTTTAACCCTTTCGAAAGCCTTGCCCCTACCCCTGTGCGATGCCAGAAGCCCGCCATGACCGATCCTGACCCCGCCTTTCCCGCCATCGTCACCGGTGCCTCGCGCGGCCTTGGCGCAGCACTAGCCGAGGCACTGGCCGCCCGCGGCCTGCACGTCGTCGCGGTTGCTAGGACTACCGGCGCGCTGGAGGAGTTGGACGACCGCATCCAGGCGGCCGGCGGCACCGCGACGCTGGCGCCGATGGACGTCACGAACGAGGATGCGATGCGCCACCTCTGCCGGTCGGTGCACGATCGCTGGGGCGGCGCTTCGCTTTGGATCCACACAGCGATCCATGCCGCACCGCTCTCGCCCGCGTCGCATCTGGCGATGAAGGACTGGGACCGCTCCATCGCCATCAACGTGCGCGCAACCGGGGCGCTGATCGGGATGATGGAGCCGCTGCTGCGGGCGGGCGGTGGCACCGCGCTGTTCCTGGACGACCCGCGCGGGGGGCAGAAGTTCTTTGGCGCCTATGGGGCGACCAAGGCGGCGCAGATCGCGCTGGCCCGCAGCTGGCAGGCCGAGACCACGCGCACCGGCCCCCGCGTCGTCATCGCCACACCCGCACCGATGCCCACCGCCACCCGCGCCCGCTTCTTCCCCGGTGAGGACCGCGCGACGCTGACCGACCCGCGGGCCGAGGCCGCGCGCATCATGTCAGAGCTTTACGCCTGACCGCGCCTTGCCGCCCGGCCCGCCCTGCCGTAATCAGACGGCAGGCCAAGGGGGTATCATGCGCATTCTGGTGACGAACGACGACGGCATCAACGCACCGGGGCTGGAGGTGCTGGAGGCCATCGCCGCCGACATCGCCGGCCCCGATGGCGAAGTCTGGGTCGTCGCGCCCGCCTTCGAGCAGTCGGGCGTCGCGCACAAGATCAGCTATACGCACCCGATGATGATCGCGCGGCTGGCCCCACGCCGCTACGCGGCCGAGGGCAGCCCGGCCGATTGCGTGCTGGCGGGGCTCTACGATGTGTTGCAGGGCGGGCGTCCCGATCTGGTGCTGTCGGGCATCAACCGCGGCAACAACGCGGCCGAGAACGTGATGTATTCCGGCACCGTGGGGGGCGCGATGGAGGCGGCCCTTCAGGGCCTGCCCGCCATCGCCCTGTCGCAGTTCATGGGGCCAGAGACCGCGGATCTGCCAGACCCCTTCGAGGCCGCGCGCCAGCACGGCGGCAAGGTGATCCGCACCTTGCTGGACAAGGGGTTGTGGGATGAAGGGGACTACCGCCTGTTCTACAACGTGAACTTTCCCCCCGTGCCGGCCAGTCGCGTGAAGGATATGCGCGTGGCGACCCAGGGCTACCGCAAGGACACGTTCTTCGGCGTAGAGCCGCATGTCTCGCCCTCGGGGCGCAAGTTTTTGTGGATCACCGGCGGCCCGCAGCACCTGCCCACGTCCGAAGGCACGGATGTCTGGGCGAACCTCGAGGGCCACATCTCGGTCACGCCGATGCGGGCGGACCTGACCGCGCATGATGCCATTGAGACCTTGAGGGCGCGGCTGGAATGACAGACCCGGCTGAACGGATCATGCGCTTTCTTTATGCGATCCGTTCCCGCGGCGTGACCGATGCCCGCGTGCTGGGCGCGATGGAGGCGATCGACCGCGGCGCATTCGTCAAGGGCATCTTTGCCGACCGCGCCTATGAGGACATGCCCCTGCCCATCGCCTGCGGACAGACGATCAGCCAGCCCTCGGTCGTCGGGCTGATGACCCAGGCGCTGCAGGTCGGCCCCCGCGACAAGGTGCTGGAGGTCGGCACCGGGTCCGGCTATCAGGCCGCGATCCTGTCGAAGCTGGTGCGCCGTGTCTATACGGTCGACCGCCACCGCAGCCTTGTGCGTGAGGCGTCCGAGGTGTTCAAGGCGCTGGATCTGACCAACATCATCGCGCTGACCGCCGACGGCAGCTTCGGCCTGCCGGATCAGGCCCCCTTTGACCGCATCATCGTGACCGCCGCCGCCGAAGACCCGCCCGGCCCCCTATTGGCGCAGTTGCGCATCGGGGGTATCATGGTGTTGCCTGTGGGCCAGTCGGACGCCGTGCAAAGCCTCATAAAGGTGACGAGGGGCGAGAACGGATACGATTACGAGGAACTTCGCCCGGTCCGGTTCGTTCCCCTTCTTGAGGGGCTCGGGAAGGACTAGGCCGAACGGAAGACCCGCGCCGAACCGGCGCCGACGACCGAAGGCCCGGACACAAGGGCCGCAATTGAGGAAGCGAGCCATGGCACTTTTCCCTGACCAAATGCGCCCGCGGCGGTTCCCGGCCCTGCGCATGACAACGGCGGCAGTGGCGCTGCTAGCGCTGGCGGGCTGCGACACCAATGCCCTCGATTGGGATCTGCGCAACCCGGTCAACGGGCTGTCCACGACCGAGGCGGCGCGGCAAGCGTCGCTGGCGCGGCCCGAGCCGGACGCGCGGGGCATCCTGTCCTATCCCACATATCAGGTCGCCGTTGCGCGCCGCGGCGATACCGTGGCCAGCGTGGCGCAGCGCGTTGGCATCCCAGCCGCGGACCTAGCAAGCCACAATGGGCTAACACCGGAAACGGCGTTGCGCGCCGACGAGGTTCTGGCGCTGCCGACCCGCGTTGCCGCGGCCCCGACAGCGGGCGAGCCGGGGGATCAAATCGACATCACGACACTGGCCGGTGGCGCCATCGACCGGGCTGAGGCGGGCCGCACGACAGGAGGCGCAGCGCCAGCGGCGCAGCCCACCTCGCAGACCCGCGAGCCTACCCGTCACCGCGTGCAGCGGGGCGAGACTGCGTTCACCATCGCACGGCTCTACAACGTTACGCCGCGGGCGCTCGCCGACTGGAACGGGCTTGGACCCGACATGATGATCCGCGAAGGCCAGTATCTGCTGATCCCGCTCGCGGATCAGAGCGCTCCGGTGCGCACGGCCGCCGTGACATCACCCGGCCAAGGCAGCGCCACACCGGCCCCGCCCAGCGCCGCACGCCCACTACCCGAGGAGTCTGCCACGACCACGACCGCGGCACCAAGCTCACCAAACCTCGGCAGCCAGCGTACCGCCGCATCCAGCGGTGCGCGCTTCGCGATGCCCGTTCAGGGCAGTATCACTCGCGGCTTCCAGAAGGGACGCAACGACAACATTTCCATCGGTGCAGCCGCCGGCACGCCGGTGACTGCCGCGGCAGCGGGGACTGTGGCGCGCGTCATGCGGGACGCGTCAGGCGTGCAGATCGTGCTGGTGCGCCACGAAGGCAATGTGTTCACGATCTACGCGAACGTGGCCGACATTCGCGTCGAACAAGGCGCATCCGTAACCCGCGGCCAAACAATTGCTTCAGTCGCCCCCGGTCAGCCCTCGTTCCTGCACTTCGAGGTGCGTGAGGGCGTGGAGGCTGTCGATCCTATGACCTATCTGCAGTGAGTTGCTGGTGCGGCGTCAGCGCCGCACCGTCACCGTCGCCATATAGTCGGGATCGTCCACCGCGCCGTTGGCCGAAGAACTGCCGCGCTTGATCGCATCGACCACATCCATCCCCTCGATCACCTGACCGACGACCGTATACTGGCCGTTCAGATGCGGCGCTGGCGCGAACATGATGAAGAACTGGCTGTTGGCGCTGTTCGGGCTCTGGCTGCGCGCCATGCCGACAACGCCGCGCTCGAACGGCAGGCTGGAAAATTCGGCAGGAAGATTGCCGAGATCCGATCCGCCCGTCCCGACCATCGCCAGGTTTCCACCGTGCTGACCGTGCTGGACATCGCCGGTCTGCGCCATGAACCCTTCGATCACGCGGTGGAAGACCACACCGTTGTAATCGCCCCGCTCTGCCAAGGTCATGATCTGCTCCACATGCCGCGGCGCCACATCATCGCGCAGGTCGATCACGATCTGCCCTGCGGCAGTACCGGCAACGTCCACGACGAGGTAAGGCCCGCCGGTGTCCTCTGCCGATTGTGCGCTCCCCTGAACGCTGCTCTGCATCAGCGCGAACCCGGCAAGGAAAGCAAGGCCAAGGGCGAAGATGCCGCCGGCAATCAGACGATCACTGGACATCGGCCGCCACCTTTACGCTGATCATGCGGTCCGGGTTCGCGGGCGGCTCACCGCGGGTGATCGCATCAACATGCTCCATCCCCGAGATCACGCGGCCATAGACGGTATACTGGCCGTTCAGGAAGTGATTGTCGCTGAAGTTGATGAAGAACTGGCTGTTGGCGCTGTTCGGGTTCGACGAGCGCGCGGCACCCAGCGTGCCGCGGTCATGCGGCAACTTGGAAAATTCGGCGGGAAGATCGGGCAGATCCGACCCGCCGGTGCCCGCGCGGCGGAGGTTGAAGTCCTTCTCCGCATTCCCGTTCTCCACGTCGCCAGACTGCGCCATGAACCCGTCGATCACCCGATGAAAAACGACATTGTCATAGGCCCCGGCACGCGCCAGTTCCTTCATCCGCTCGACATGACGCGGGGCAACATCAGCCAGCAGGGCGATTGTCACGGTGCCACCTGACAGCTCCATCAGTATGGTATTCTCTGGGTCGTCGATCTGGGTCATTGCATGCTCGCTCAACAGTGCCTGTGGCCAGAACCCTAGACCGCGGCGCCGTCAAGTAAAAGACCCCCTGCCCCGACCACGCGGCAAGGCGCCTGTGTCCCAGTTGACGCGGCCGTGGCGATGAGAGCAGAAAGATGCGCGAGCGGACAAGGGGATCGGCATGGGCTGGAAATCAATCGACGATGTGGAGATGGCAGGCAAGGTCGTGCTGGTTCGCGTGGATTTGAACGTGCCGCTTGCGGATGGTCGGGTCAGCGATGCCACCCGCATCGAAAAAGTCGTCCCGACGATCCAGGACATCCTTGGCAAGGGTGGCAAGCCGGTTCTGTTGGCTCATTTCGGCCGTCCGAAGGGCGCGCGCGTCGACAGTATGAGCCTGCGCCAGATCTTGCCCGCATTGCAGTCAGCTATGCCAGGCAACCGCGTCATCTTTGCTGACGACTGTATCGGCGGCCCGGCCAAGCGAGCCGTTGCCGAGATGCAGGCCGGCGACGTGGTCCTGCTGGAAAATACCAGGTTCCATCCGGGCGAAGAGAAGAACGACGCCGAACTGGCTGCGGGCATGGCGGCGCTCGGCGATCTTTATGTCAACGACGCCTTTTCAGCCGCGCACCGCGCCCATGCGTCGACTGAGGCCATCGCCCGGCTGCTCCCATCCTGCGCGGGCCGATTGATGGAGGCAGAACTGAAGGCGCTGGAAGCGGCGCTCGGCAAGCCGGAGCGGCCGGTGGTGGCCGTGGTTGGGGGGGCGAAAGTCTCCACCAAGCTGGACCTGCTGGGTAATCTGGTCGCGCGGGTGGATCATCTGGTGATCGGCGGCGGCATGGCGAACACCTTTCTGGCGGCGCAGGGTACAGGAGTTGGCAAATCCATGGCCGAACACGACATGGCCGCGACCGCCCGAGAGATCCTCGAGAAGGCGGTCGAGGCGAAGTGCGAGATCCACCTGCCCGTCGACATCGCGGTGGCGACCGAGTTCCGCGCCGGTGCCGAGAGCCGCATCGTGCCCGTGGATCAGTGCCCCGAAGACTCGATGATCCTGGACGCAGGGCCAGAGACGGTGCGTAGGCTGTCGGAGGTGTTCGAGACGTGCCGCACGCTGATCTGGAACGGCCCGCTGGGGGTGTTCGAGATGCCCCCCTTCGATGCAGCCACACGCGCCGCTGCCGCAAAGGCTGCGGAGCTGACCCGCGAGGGCAGGATGGTCACGGTCGCCGGCGGCGGCGATACAGTCGCGGCACTGAACGCGGCGGGCGTGGCAGACGATTTCTCGTTCATCTCGACCGCGGGCGGCGCGTTTCTGGAGTGGATGGAGGGCAAGACCCTGCCCGGCGTCGCCGCACTTGGCGCCCGTTGACCTTGTTAGCGCGATCAGAATTGCCTCCGCAGGTCCTTGCCTCTAGAACCGGCCCGAACCAGAACTTTGAAAACCGGAGCCGTAATGTCCAAGGATCTTCAGACCGAACAGATGACCAGCGGGCCGGGCTTCATCGCGGCGCTTGACCAGTCGGGCGGATCGACCCCCAAGGCCCTGCGCCTGTATGGCGTGGCCGACGATGCCTATGGTTCGGAAGACGAGATGTACGACCTTATCCACCAGATGCGGTCGCGGATCGCCATGGCGCCCGCCTTCACTGGTGACAAGGTTGTCGGAGCGATCCTGTTCGAGAAGACCATGGACCGCGAGATCGGCGGCAAGCCTTCAGCGCAATTCCTGTGGGAAGACCGGCGCGTTGTCCCGTTTCTGAAGATCGACAAGGGGCTCGAGGACGAAAAAGACGGCGTTCGTCTGATGAAGTCGATCCGCGGGCTGGATGCTCTGCTGATGCGGGCGGTCGACAAGGGCATCTTCGGCACCAAGGAGCGATCTGTGATCGACGCGGCAAA
>JBJHCH010000064.1:0-20462 GCA_050485905.1 Paracoccaceae bacterium
GCTCTGGAGCGTCAGGATCGTGGCACCGCGCTGGCCGAACTTGCCGCGCTGGCCGATGACAACGCGATGCCGCAAAGCTATCGCCAACTGGCGACGCTGAAACGCGTCATCATCGGTGGCACTGATTTGCCAATGGCCGAGCGAGAGGCCGCGCTGAGTGCGCTGACCCAGCCCGGTGTGCCGTTCCGACCGCTGGCGATGGAACAGCTTGCGGTGCTTAAGATCGAGGCTGGCGATACCGGTGCAGCGGTGGCGCTTCTGCGCGAAATTGCCAATGAACCAGAGGCGACGTCGGCCTTGCGTCGCCGCGCATCTCAGTTGATTGTGGTGTTGGGCGCGGAACCGGCCCCGGCGGGTTGAGGCAGGAACCGGCGGGCAGCGCCACGCGAGAGGGAAGGGCAAGAGCCGTGAAGCTGATCCATGCAGTAGGCGCTATGATATGCGCCGCGATGATCGCCGGCTGCAGCGAGCGCGATGTGATCCTAGAAGGCGAGCGCCTTGATCTGCGCGAAGGTGCCCCGGTGCAGGTGCCCGACGGTCCCGCTGGTGCAGCACAACCAATCAGCCTGCCGGGCATGTCGAACTTGGGCGAATGGACACAGCGTGGCGGAACGGCGGTGCCACGGCGCAGCCATCCCGCGCTTTCGGCCAGCCCTCAGAGGATCTGGGCCGCCAACATCGGGGCGGGCGAGAACCGCCAGCATCGGATCACCGCCGAACCCGTGGTCGCGGGCGGGCGCATATTTACGCTGGACGCGCGCGCAACCGTCACGGCGACCGGCACTAATGGTCAGACCCTTTGGTCACGCGACTTGACGCCGGCTGGCGAGCGCAATCCCAATGCCTCTGGCGGCGGCATTGCCTTTGGAGACGGCACGCTATTCGTTACCAGCGGCTTCGGCTTCCTCGTCGCGCTCGATCCCGCCACCGGCGCCGAGCGCTGGATCCAGCGGTTCGAGGCGCCGGCGACTGCTGCACCAGCGGTTTCTGGCGGCATTGTCCATGTCGTTTCGAATGACAGCGTGGCGCGGGGCATCGATGTGCGGGACGGCCGCGTGCGGTGGGAGATATCGGGCGTGCCCAGCCCGTCACGGTTCACGGGAAGCGCGGCGCCTGCCTACTCCGGCAACCTCGTGATCCTACCCTTCCCCAGCGGCGAAGTGATCGCCGCCAATGCCACGACCGGCGAACGCGTATGGTCCACCGCCGTTGCAGGCACCCGGCTCGGCCGCGCCTGGGGTACGGTGCGCGACATCACTGGCGATCCTGTGGTTGTGGGCGACACCGCCTATGTCGGCAATGCGACAGGACGCGTTGCGGCACTTGCTGCCGCGAGCGGTACGACGCGCTGGACGGCGCGCGAGGGCGCCTATGGCCCGGTCTGGCCGGTCGGTGGTTCGATATTCCTTCTGTCGGATGAATCGCAGCTGGTTCGGCTCTCGGCCTCTAGCGGCGATTTGATTTGGGCAGTAGATCTACCCTACTTCACCGAGACCCGGCGTGAGCGACGGCGTAGCGCGATTTCTGCGCATTATGGCCCGGTGCTGGCGGGCGGTCGTCTGTGGGTTGCGTCTGACGACGGTCTGCTGCGAGGTTTCGATCCCGCCAGCGGCGCGGTGACTGCCACCGCGCAGATCCCTGGTGGCGCGGCGGCCAGTCCGGTCGTCGTCGGAGGCGTGATGTATGTCGTTGCGCGTAACGGTCAGCTTCACGCTTTCCGCTGAGGTGAAACCCGTGTAAAGGGGCGGGCTTCGCAAGGACGGAACCACGCCATGAGCTTCACCCTCGCCATCGTCGGCCGCCCCAACGTGGGGAAATCGACGCTGTTCAACCGCCTTGTCGGCAAGAAGCTGGCGCTGGTCGATGACCAGCCCGGCGTCACCCGCGACCTGCGAGAGGGCGCGGCCCGGCTGGGCGACCTGAAGTTCACCGTGATCGACACCGCCGGGCTGGAAGAGGCGACCGACGAAAGCCTGCAAGGCCGGATGCGCAAGTTGACCGAGCGTGCGGTCGATGCCGCCGATGTCTGCCTGTTCCTGATCGACGCCCGCGCCGGGGTGCTGCCGGCGGATCAGATATTCGGAGAGATCCTGCGCCGCCGCTCCGCCCATGTCATCCTCGCCGCCAACAAGGCCGAGGGCAACGCCGGTGCCGCCGGCGCGCTGGAGGCGTTCTCGCTGGGCCTGGGCGAACCGATCCAGCTGTCCGCCGAACATGGCGAGGGGATGGAGGAGCTGTATCAGCGCCTGCGCCCCATCGCCGACGCCTTCGACGAACGCGCGGCGGCAGAGGCGCCCGAGGTGGACGTGGACGTGACCGAGGGCGAGGACGACGGCCCCCGCACCCCCACGGCCGCAAAGCCGCTGCAGATCGCCGTCATCGGCCGCCCCAACGCGGGCAAGTCCACCCTCGTGAACCGGATACTGGGAGAGGACCGCCTGCTCACCGGGCCGGAAGCCGGGATCACCCGTGACGCGATTTCCGTGGCGACGAACTGGCAGGGCACGCCGGTGCGGATCTTCGACACCGCCGGCATGCGAAAGCGCGCCAAGGTGCAGGACAAGGTCGAAAAACTCTCCGTCGCCGACGGCCTGCGCGCCGTGCGCTTCGCCGAGGTCGTGGTGGTCCTGCTGGACGTGGAGATCCCGTTCGAGCAGCAGGATCTGCGCATCGCCGACTTCGCCGAGACCGAGGGCAGGGCGGTCGTCGTCGCGGTGAACAAATGGGATCTGGAGGTTGACCGCCAGGCAAAGCTGGCCGAGCTGAAAGAGATGTTCGACCGCCTGCTGCCGCAGTTGCGCGGCGCGCCGCTGATCACCGTCTCTGCCGCCACGGGCCGGGGCCTCGACCGGCTGCACGACGCGGTGCGACAGGCGCATGAGGTCTGGAACCGCCGCATCACGACAGCCAAGCTCAACCAGTGGCTGGGCGCGATGACCGAGGCGCACCCGCCCCCCGCGCCCGGCGGCCGGCGGATCAAGCTGCGTTACATGACCCAGGTAAAGACCCGGCCGCCCGGCTTTGTCGTCATGTGCTCGAACCCCGAAAAGATGCCCGACGCCTATCGCCGCTATCTGGTCAACGGGCTGCGAGAGGCGTTCGACATGCCCGGCACGCCGATCCGCCTGACGCTGCGCAGCCAGGCCGACAAGAACCCCTACAAGGACCGCAAGAAGTCCACGCCGTCGCGCCTGCGCAAGCATCTGGAAAAGCCGGCGCATGCGGGGCAGGGCCCTCGAGGGGGCAAGGTCAGGTAGCAGCCACACGGTCACGCGCCGGAATGGCGATAGCGAGGCTTCGGCGACGCTCAATCAACGCGGAAGGTCTGACCACAACTCGGAAATTGGTGCCGGCAGAGGGACTTGAACCCCCGACCCCGAGATTACAAATCACGTGCTCTACCATCTGAGCTATGCCGGCGTGGCGACGCGTAACCCTCATTCAAACGGCGGGCCGCAGCGCGCTGGCTGACTAGCATGGTGACCAAATGTGCGCAATCCGCGACGGCGGGGATGTCATGATCCCCTTGCGAGCGCGGCAACACCGGTGCGTGCCATCTCGCGCAGACCGAGCGGGCGCATCAACTCACCAAAGGCGTCAATCTTCTCCGGTGTTCCGGTCATCTCGAAGACGAAGCTTTCCAGCGTTGAATCCACGACATTGGCGCGAAAGATCTCGGCCAGGCGCAGCGCCTCGATGCGCGCGTCGCCCTTGCCCGCAACCTTGAAGAGTGCAAGCTCTCGCTGAACGGACGGCCCCTCGACCGTCAGGTCGTGAACGTCATGAACGGGCACCATGCGCGTCAACTGCGCCTTGATCTGCTCGATCACCTGCGGCGTTCCAGTAGTCACGATGGTGATGCGCGACAGATGCCCGCTGTGGTCCGTTTCGGCGACTGTCAGGCTTTCGATATTGTATCCGCGTCCCGAGAACAGTCCGATAACCCGCGCGAGGACACCTGGTTCGTTATCGACCAGAACGGCAAGTGTGTGCGTCTCCAGCACGTCGGCATAGGGCGTGCGCAGGTCATAGGCGGAATGTTTGGACGATCCCTGTTGAATGTTCAAAGGCGACATGGCCCAGCCTCTCCTGTTTATTGGGTGTTCGGTGCTAGACGAGCACCGCGCCTTTCGCACCGATTGCTCCCTGAGTCTTGGCATCGCCCAGAAGCATCTCGTTATGCGGTGCACCCGAAGGGATCATCGGGAAGCAGTTCTCGTGCTTTTCCACGAGACAGTCGAAGATCACCGGGCCGTCGTAGCGGATCATTTCCATGATCGCATCGTCCAGGTCGGCGGGGTCGCCGCACTTGATCCCCTTGCACCCGAAGGCTTCGGCCAGTTTCACGAAATCGGGCAGCGCCTCGGACCACGAATGGCTGTAGCGTTCCCCGTGCAGCAGTTCCTGCCATTGGCGAACCATGCCCAGGCGCTCGTTGTTGAGGATGAACTGCTTGACCGGCGCGCGATATTGCACGGCAGTGCCCATCTCCTGCATGTTCATCAGCCATGACGCTTCGCCCGCCACATTGATTACCAGCGCGTCAGGATGGGCGATCTGTACGCCGATGCTCGCCGGAAGGCCGTAACCCATTGTGCCAAGCCCGCCTGAGGTCATCCAGCGGTTCGGATCCTCGAAGCCGAGGTATTGCGCGGCCCACATCTGATGCTGGCCGACCTCGGTACAGATATAGCGGTCCATGCCCTTGGTCAGCGCCTCCAACCGGGCGAGGGCATGCTGCGGCTTGATCGTCTTGGGCGATGGTTTGAACGCCAGGCAGTCGATGGCACGCCAATCCTCGATCTGCTGCCACCACTGCGCCAGCGCCTCACCGTTCACCTTTCGGCCGCGTGCGTTCCAGATCCGCAGCACCTCAGCCAGTACGGTGGCGACGTCGCCCTGTATGGGTACTTCGGTGTGGATCACCTTGTTGAGCGACGAGGCGTCGATGTCGATATGTGCTTTTCTGGAGCCTGGACTGAAATCCGCGATACGGCCGGTGATCCGGTCGTCGAAGCGCGCGCCGATGTTGATCATCACATCGCAGCCGTGCATCGTCAGGTTCGCCTCGTAAAGGCCGTGCATCCCAAGCATGCCGATCCAGTGTTTGCCGCTTGCGGGATAGGCACCCAGACCCATCAGCGTAGAGGTGATGGGAAAGCCAGTCGCCTCGACCAGTTCACGCAGCAGACGGCTCGCCTCGGGGCCGGAGTTGATGACGCCGCCGCCGGTGTAGAAGACCGGGCGCTCGGCCGTTTCCATCAGCTCTACGAGCGCGGTGATCGCCGCCTCGTCGCCCTTGGTGCGCGGCTGGTAGTGCGACAGCTTCGCTTGCTTCGGCGCCATGTAGGTGCCGGTGGCGAACTGCACGTCCTTTGGAATATCGACCAGAACCGGGCCGGGGCGGCCTGAGGTTGCGACGTGGAATGCCTGATGCAGTGTTTCGGCCAGTTTTTCTGTGTCCTTGACGAGCCAGTTGTGCTTGGTGCAAGGCCGGGTGATGCCGACGGTATCGGCTTCCTGGAAGGCATCATTTCCGATCATGAAAGTCGGCACCTGCCCGGTGAGGACCACCAGCGGGATCGAATCCATCAGCGCGTCGGTGATACCGGTGACCGCGTTGGTCGCGCCGGGGCCGGACGTCACCAGCACGACACCGGGCTTTCCAGTCGCGCGGGCATAGCCCTCGGCCGCATGGACCGCGCCCTGTTCGTGCCGGACGAGGATGTGGCGGATCGCGTTCTGCTGGAAGATCTCGTCATAGATCGGCAGGACGGCGCCACCGGGATAGCCAAACACCACCTCGACGCCTTGATCCCTGAGCGCCTGAACCACCATCTGTGCGCCAGTCATTTCCGCTGTCATCGCCGCCATTCCTCATTCCCCGGCCATCCGGCCATCGATCTCGTCCGTCCGCGCGTCTGCGGCAACAAAAAGCCCCCGAAGGTCGTTCGGGGGCGCATGGGTCCATGAAAGGGTTTCCGTCACCGGCCCATGCGCATTCGCCCTACGATTACAAGAAGCCCGACCATCGGCCACCTCATCTTTGCGCGGCGACATTATGAGGCACCGCCGAGGGCGTCAACCGCCAAAATGCAGCATAATGTGTCGCGTTGCGCCGCGCGAACTTTCTGTATGTTGCGCAACCCGCGCCACATCCGCAAGAAATGGAATCTGGGAGCGCCCAGTTGGGGATCGTCGCGCAACTGGTTTGTAGTGGCGTGGAGCAGGTTGGCACAGAGATCCTTCGTCGCTGATCGGCGCAACGGGAAATGCCGGAAATTCCGTGTAATTGTGACTTTTCAGGGCTTGGAGGTCTGTATAGTGTCGCCCCACTTCGGAGCCGCCATGGGGCGGCCAATAAACGGGAGGAAACATGGACCGCAGATCTTTTCTCAGAACGTCCGCCATTGGCACCGGCGCCGTGGCCGCCTCGTCGCTGGCAGCGCCCGCAATCGCGCAAGGCAATATCACGTGGCGCATGGTCACGACCTGGCCGCGCAACTTTCCGGGCCTTGGCGTCGGTGCGCAGCGCCTTGCCGACCGGATCACCGCCGCGACCGATGGTCAACTGACCATCCAGGTGTTCTCGGGCGGGGAGCTGGTGCCGCCCTTGCAGGCACTCGATGCCGTGATCGACCAGACCGCCGAGATGTCACATGGGGCGGCCTATTACTGGCAGAACAAATCGGTCGGCTTGTCCTTCTTCACCGGGGTGCCGTTCGGCATGACCTCGCGCGAGATGGCGTCTTGGGTGCGCTACATGGGCGGTCAGGAAATCTGGGACGAGATCTACGACCAGTTCGGCCTGCAGGGCTTCCTGTCGGGCGACACCGGAACGCAGGCAGCGGGCTGGTTCCCGGACGAGATCCAGAACCTCGACCAGCTTCAGGGCATGCGCTTCCGCACCCCCGGCCTGGGTGGGCAGGTATGGCAGCGCATGGGCCTGTCGGTGACGAACCTTGCCGCAGGCGAGATCTTTGCGGCGCTGCAGTCCGGTGCGCTCGACGCGGCAGAGTTCGTCGGTCCCTACAACGACCTGGCGCTCGGCTTCCATCAGGTCAGGAAGCACTACTACACCTCCTCCTTCATCGAGCCGGGCCTCGCGACCGAACTGGTGGTGGACAAGGCGAAGTATCAAGCGCTGCCGCAGAACCTGCAAGACATCATCCGGCACGTATGCCAGGCCGAATACGATCAGGTGGCGTCCGACTTCTACGCCAACGATCCCCGTGCTTTGGCGACACTGGTCAACGAGCACGATGTGATCGTGCATCCGGAGTTCCCGGCCGACGTGCTGGAAGCAGGGGCGCAGGCGTCCAAGGATATCCTGACCGAGCTTCTGGATAGCAGTGACCCGCTTACCAAGAAGACTGCTGAAAGCTTCGTCGAGTCGCTGCGGGTGGTGCGGACGCGGACCCAAGGCACCGACATGGGCTTCCTACGTGCTCGGGAGACCTATTTCGAAATCTGAGTGGGATCATCGCACTCGACATCATTGGAAGGGCCGGGGCTGACTACTGCCCCGGCCTTTTTTCGTTATGCGTGTTGGATGATCAGTAGAGCAGCCGTGGTAGCCAGGTAACGATGCCGGGAAAGATGAACAGGATCGCTATAGCAAGTATCTGCAGCAGGACGAACGGTATGGCACCGCGATAAATCTGCCCGGTCGTTACCGAGTTTGGAGCGACCCCGCGCAGGTAGAATAGCGAAAAGCCGAATGGCGGTGTCAGGAAACTGGTCTGCAGGTTCACGCCGACCATCACCCCCAGCCAGATCGGGTCGAGACCGAGGTAGAGCAGAACCGGCGCGGTGATCGGGATCACGATGAAGATGATCTCGAACGTGTCGAGGATGAAGCCCAGCACGAACATGATCAGCATCACGACGACCATCGCGCCCATCGCGCCACCCGGCATGTTGGTCAGGAACTCGCGCACAAGGTTGTCGCCGCCCATCTGGCGGAAGACAATGGCGAAGATCGACGCGCCGAACAGGATCACGAAGATCATAGAGGTGATCGAGGCGGTGGAGAGCGTCGCCTCGCGCAGCACGCGGAAGCTCAGCCGCCAGCGCAGCGCCGCCAGCACGATCGCACCCACAGCACCGACCGAGGCTGCCTCGGTCGGCGTCGCGATGCCCCCGAGAATCGAGCCGAGCACGGCGATGATCAGCAGGAGAGGAGGGATGAAGGCGATCAGCACTTCTTTCCAAAGCCCGGCCTTTTCCTCTGGGGGAACCGGCGTTGCCGGGCAGCTTTCGGGGTCGGTGATCGCCTTGAAGACCACAAAGCTGAGGTAGAGTACGACCAGCATCAGCCCCGGCAGGAAGGCGCCGGCAAAAAGGTCGCCGACCGACACGGTTGTGGGGGCGAAGTTGCCCAGCGACATCTGCACCTGACTGTGGATGCCGGCGATCATGTCGCCCATGAAGATCAGCACTGTCGATGGCGGGATGATCTGGCCCAACGTGCCGCTGGCGCAGATGACACCGGTGGCCAGTTGCGGCTTGTAGCCCGCCCGTAGCATGGCAGGCAGCGAGATCAGGCCCATAGTGACCACGGTCGCGCCGACAACGCCGGTCGAGGCAGCAAGTAGGGCACCCACGATGATGACCGAGATGCCGAGACCGCCGCGCATGTTGCCGAAGAGCTTGCCCATCGTGGTCAGCAACTGCTCGGCAATGCGCGATCGCTCAAGCATCACACCCATGAAGATGAACAGCGGCACCGCGACCAGCACCTCGTTCGTCATGTAGCCAAGGTAGCGCCCGGCGACCGCGGCGAAGTTCGACGGGTCGAACACCCCGAACCACATGCCGATCAGGCCAAAGATCAGGGACGTGCCAGCCAGCGTGAATGCGACCGGAAAGCCGAGCATCAGCATGCCGATCACGCCAAAGAACATCAGTCCGGCGAGGATTTCGCCAATCAAAACGGGGTCCAAGCGCCTACTCCACGTCGTACTTGTAACGGTAGTCGTCGGGAATCAGGTCGTTGCGCTCGGCAAGGATCAGGATCGATCTGATCATCATCGCTATCCCCTGCAACGCCACCAGACCGGCAAAGACCAGCAGGAAGGTTTTGAGGATGAACAGACCAGGCATACCGCCGATGTTTGCCGATCCCTCAAACAGGCGCCAGCTGCGTTGCACGAAGGGAAGGCAATAGATCCAGACGACATACATAAAGGGCAACAGGAACAGTACGACGCCGATCAGGTCGAATAGCGCCTTGCGCTTCTCGCTCGCTGGCCGAAAGAAGATGTCCACCCGCACATGATCGTTCCTGTAGAGTGCGAAGCCCGCCAAGGCAGTGAACATCGCCCCGTTCAGCCAGACGTAGAGATCCTGCAGGTAGAGCCGCGTGATGCCGAGAAAGTAGCGCTCAATTACCACCCAGAAGCAGACCAGCACGATGCCCAGTGCGCACCAGGCGAACACGTTCCCGACCAGTCGGTTGAGCATATTGATGGCCCGCATGGCCACCGCAAGTGCTGTCACGCGTAATCCCCCCGATCATCCTTTCTGGCACCGTGTCGGTGCCCAAGGCCGCTCGTCTATGCCGCCAGCCCATTCACGGGTCAACATGAAACGGGGTTTGCGGGTGATCAGACCTTTGTGGGTCGCGTATCCGGCAGGCAGATCCGCGCCACTTGCTCGGCAATCGGTTCAACCGACAGCGGATGGGTTTCCGAAGAATATTGATCCGGCCGTGTCATCGGGCGCCACTCACCGCCGACGAAAAGCTCCAGTGCGCTGAACCGAGCCTTGTAGCCCATCTTGCGGCTGCCCGGCACCCAGTAGCCGAGATACACATAAGGCAGGCCAGCGTCGCGAGCGATCTCGACATGATCGAGAATGACATGAGTGCCCAGGCTTTCGGCCTCTCGCTCGGGGTCGTAAAAGCTGTAGACCATGCTGAGCCCGTCATCGAGGACGTCGGTCAGGCAGACTGCTGCCAGGGGCCGGCGGCGTGAACCGGCGGGGGGGGGGGCGCTGTATTCGATCACCCGGCTGCGAATTGGTGTTTCCTCGATCATCGCGGCGAATTCGAAGATATCCATGTCCGCCATGCCCCCATCGGCGTGGCGGCTGTCGAGGTATCGGCGGAAGAGCGTGTATTGCTCTTCGGTCGCCCAAGGGCTGGTGGCGTCGCGCTTCAGCATGCGGTTGCGCTTCATCGTCCGGCGCTGGCTGCGCGATGGCGCAAAATCCGCGACCCGGATGCGTGCGGAAAGACAGGCGGCGCAGTCAGAGCATGAAGGCCGGTAGAGGACGTTCTGAGATCTACGAAAACCCTGCTTTGAAAGGGCATCGTTCAACTTCTCGGCGTAGTCGCCCTGCAACGCGGTGAACAGCTTCCGCTCCATCCGGCCTTCCAGATAGGGGCAGGGTTGGGGCGCGGTCACGTAGAACTGGGGCGCTATGGGAAGCGTGTGGCGCATCGTGCGGTATCGTCTGTTTGGCCTTCACGGGCCATGGCTGTGACTTCTGTCCGGCAGGGTGATTGTGGCTGCCACTCGTTGAAGGTTAGCAAGCCTGATCCACTGCGCCAAGCAGTGTTTTTGAAACGGATGCTTGCCGCAACCGATATCAGACGCGAACGGGCCGGACCCAGCGGTCCGGCCCGTTTTTCGGTTCATGCGAGTGGTTGGTATCAGCCTTGCTGGCTCGGCACTTCGTCGGTTCGGGCGGCGCGGGCGCGCTCGTCCATGAAGGCGTCGAACTCCGACTTGTCCTTCGCCTCGCGCAGACGCTGAAGGAAAGATTCGAACGCCTTCTGCTCTTCTTCAAGGCGGCGAAGCGTGTCAGCACGATAGGCATCGAAGGCGCTGTTGCCCGAGGCGCGCTGCCCGTGGCGGCGCATCATGCGGTCGTTGCTGCAGGACCGATTGAACATGCGTTTGCTCCAGATCATGTAGGCAAGAAGTGCAAGGCCAATCGGCCAGAACACGATGAAACCAAGTATCATGGCGGCAATCCACGCACCCTTGCCGCGCGCGTCGAGCCATGCTTCGGCTTGAAGGGCCCAAGACATCGGGCCATTGTTCGTTGTTGTCGTCACGGGCGTGTCTCCTCTTGAATGTCCCTGTGCAATGTGAACCCTTTTCACATCCCCAAGATCGGTATTGGCTGGCTCTGCGTCAAGAGGGCATGTGAAGGAAATTCACATTGGGCCAAGACTACGCTGTGCTAAGGCAGGAAGTTGCGCCTACTGCGTGAAGTCGGCCAGTGCTGCGCGACTGATCGCGCGAAGCGTATCGGGGGCTACGGCGAATATGTGGCGCGGCGACCCTGCCGCCGCCCAGACGACAGAAAATTCGCCAAGCCTACCGTCAAAAAAGGCTCTGGGCGGTCGGAGGTGCCCCAGCGGCGCCACCCCTCCGATGGCAAACCCCGTCTCGGCACGGATTTGCTCCGCGCCGGCCTTGCCAAGTGGTTCGCCCACGAGGCGGCTGGCCTTTTCTGCGCACACGAGATTGCTGCCCGCGGTGATGAACAGGAACAGGCTGCCGGACGACTCTCCGCGAAACAGGATTGATTTCGCAATCTGATCGACAAGGCAACCTGCAGCCGCGGCTGCCTCGGCGGCGGTTCGGGTGGTGCCCGGCATTTCGCGCACGTCGGGCGTCACGCCCGCTACCTGAAGGGCCGCCTTGACCCTGTTCACGCTCTTGCTCATCGTGCATCCCTCATCTTTCGCATGCAGAATTGACTGGCCGATCATGAGGTGCAAGCCGTTGACCGCGCCAGCACCGCGCCGCATCCTGTAAGCATGTCCTTTGCCTCCCTGTTGTCGCGCTGTCCCATCCCCTTCGAGCCTGACCACGGCGCGGAGGTTCGAGCGCAGTTTGCCGATCTGGCCCCGGAACTGCGTGATCTTCTGGAGGGAACGGCGGGTTGCAGCCCCTTTCTGAAGGGGCTGATTCAGCGCGAAGATACGTGGTTGCGTCGCGCATTGAGTCTGTCGCCCGATGTGGCACTGAACACGGTGCTGACCCCATTGTCAGACGTTCCAATGGCCGAGTTGGGCGCCAAGCTACGTCAGGCAAAGCGGCGGGTCGCGCTTCTGGTTGCACTCGCAGATCTTGGTGGCGCTTGGTCCTTGGAGCAAGTGACAGGTGCGTTGACCCGTCTCGCCGACGCGTCGGTCCATCTTTCGCTGATCGCACTGGTGGCCGAGCAGATCCGACGCGGCAAGCTGCCCGGCGTTGGGCGTGATGACGCTGCAGACGGTGCCGGAATGGTGGTGCTTGCGATGGGCAAGATGGGCGCGGGCGAACTCAACTATTCCTCCGATATCGATCTGATCTGCTTGTTCGACGAGACCCGCTTCGACCCGGCTGAGTATCAGGAGGTACGCGCTGCCTTCATCCGGGTGACACGGAAGATGACCTCGATACTGGCTGACCTGACAGAGGAAGGTTACGTCTTTCGAACCGATCTGCGGCTGCGGCCGGATGCAGCGGTTACCCCGGTGTGCCTGTCGATGGGGGCAGCCGAAAGATACTATGAAAGCTTGGGCAGGACGTGGGAGCGCGCGGCCTATATCAAGGCGCGCCCCTGCGGCGGCGATATCGCCGCTGGGAACCGATTTCTTGAGACACTGACGCCCTTTGTCTGGCGCAAGCACCTTGATTTCGCCGCGATTCAGGATGCCCATGATATGCGCTTGCGGATCCGCGAGCACAAAAGACTTACCGGCAAGCTGGTGCTGGAGGGGCACAACATGAAGCTGGGACGCGGAGGAATCCGCGAGATCGAATTCTTTACGCAGACCCGACAGCTCATCGCCGGGGGGCGAGACTCAGATCTTCGCGTGCGCGAAACTGTTCGCGGTCTGACGCGGCTCGCTCGCAAGGGCTGGATCCCGCCAGAGGTGGCGCAAGAACTGAAGGCTTCGTATCGCGCCCATCGTGAGGTCGAGCACCGCATCCAGATGATAAACGACGCCCAGACGCATGACCTGCCGGTCGGCGATGAGGGGATAGATCGCATCGCGCGGATCTCCGGTCAGGGCGATACGAATGCCTTTCGCAGGGAACTCACAGACCGCCTGACGCGAGTTCATGATCTGACCGAGGGTTTCTTCTCCCCTGGAGCTACGCGCGATAGGCCTGAGCTGCGGCCAGAGCAGCGCGTGATTGTGGACCGCTGGCGCAGCTACCCTGCGCTTCGATCCGGACGGGCGGTCGAGATCTTCAAGCGCGTGAAGCCCCTCGTCCTGCGCCGGCTTAATCGCGCGCCAAACCCTGATGAGGCACTTCATGCGTTTGACGGATTTCTGTCGGGTCTGCCGGCTGGTGTGCAATTATTCTCGCTGTTCGAGGCCAACCCCCAGTTGATCGACCTGATCGTCGATATCCTCGCCACAGCACCGGCCCTCGGACGGCATCTTGCGCGCAACTCCAGTGTACTCGACGCGGTCATCGGGGGTGACTTCTTTGCCGCCTGGCCCGGATTGGCAGCGTTACGCGCGGACCTTTCCGAGGTGATGTCGGAGGTCGGCGATTACGAACGCAAGCTGGATGCCGCACGTCGTTGGGCCAAGGAATGGCACTTCCGCATCGGGGTCCACTTCCTGCGCGGGCTGGTCGACGCCTTTGAGGCGGCGAAGCAATACGCGGACTTGGCCGAGGCCGTCGTAAGCGCCATCTGGGCGCCGTGTTGCGGCGAGTTCGCCCGCAAGCACGGGCCGGCACCCGGCCGTGGTGCGGTGGTGCTGGGTATGGGGAGTCTGGGCGCGGCGCGCCTAAACGCTATGTCAGACTTGGACCTGATCGTGATCTATGATCCCGCCGGGCAAGACGAATCCGATGGACCTCGGCCGCTGTCGTCGCGCGCCTACTACGCAAGACTCACGCAGGCTCTGGTGACTGCACTCTCGGCGCCGATGGCGGAAGGGCGGCTTTACGAGGTGGACATGCGGTTGCGCCCCTCGGGCCGGCAAGGGCCGGTGGCAACTTCGTTGGATGCCTTTCGTTCCTATCAGCGCGACGAGGCATGGACATGGGAGCACCTGGCACTTACGCGCGCTCGCGCAGTCGCGGGTGAGCCGGAACTGGCGGAAGAGGTCGAAACTTTCCGTCGCTCGATTCTGCCTGAGAAGGGGCGGGGGGAGCAGATCACCGCAGATGTCGCCGAGATGCGGGCGCGGCTGCGCGCCGCCAAACCCGGCGCGGGTCTGTGGGACCCAAAGTTCGGCCCTGGTCGGCTTCAGGACGTGGAACTAATCGCGCAGACTGCCGCCCTTTCGGCCGGTAACCCGTCGCACCGGGTCGAGGGGCAGCTTCGAGCCGGAGTGAAAGTTGGTTTCCTGTCATCAGACGAGGAGAAAGACCTGCTTGCCGCCTATCGCCTGTGCTGGCGGGTTCAGGCATGCGCGCGACTGCTTAACGAGCGGGCGCTCGACATCGAGAGACTGGGCGAGGGCGGTTGCGCTTTCCTGCTTCGTGAGACTGGACACGAAACACTTGATCTTCTGGCCGATGCACTCGCTCTGCGAACGCTGGCCGCAGCAAATGTCGTGGAACATCTGTTGCCTGCCGCGGATGATGCAGCCACGGCCGCGGGATCGTCTAGCGTGGCGCAGCGATGACAGGAGTGGTGACGGTGCAGCGCGATCCTCTGGACCCGAAGGGACTGATCCGCGAAAGCTACCGCATCGATGGGATCACGGTAGAAGAGTGTCGGTCGATCTTCCTGGACTGGGCGCTCAGCCTGCCTGATGGCACGGAGCCGCAGGATGCAATTCGGCAACTTCTGTTTATCTATGGCGAATGGATCAACCATCCCATGACGGCGGTTTTGCGGGAGGGCGAGGCCGAGAAAGCGCACTCCAAACGTCGCGGTGGGCGTGCCGCCCGACTTTCTCGACAGAGTTGACAAACGTCTGACAACTGTCTTTCTCGGATTGTGTTTCCCTGTAAACTGTCGCTGTAAAACGTTGACATGGGTGGGAGCATGCCGCGCAGCGCGCTGACAGGCACACGGATACGCGAGCGCCGCGGGGTGATCGGACTGAAGCAAGCCGATCTGGCGCGCATGATCGGGATTTCCCCATCCTACCTTAATCTCATCGAGCATAATCGTCGCCGTGTGGGTAGCTCGTTGATCGAGCAGTTCGCGGCCGTGCTTGGCGTGCCGCCAGAGGCATTGACCGAGGGCGCGGAGACCCTATTGCTGGACGGGTTGCGCGCAGCGGCGACGGCGGCCGCACCCCCATTACCCGAACTCGACAGGATCGAGGAGTTTGCCGGACGGTTTCCGGGCTGGGCCGCATTGCTGACCGCAAGGCACAGCCGCGTCGTGCATCTGGAGCAGACGGTGGAGCGGTTGACCGACCGTATGGCACATGATCCTTATCTTTCTACATCGCTCCACGAGGTTCTGTCCGCGGTGTCTTCGGTCCGCTCGACCGCCGCCATCCTTGCGGAGGTCGAAGATATAGACGCGGATTGGCGCAGGCGCTTTCTGCACAACCTGCAGACAGACAGCGTCCGGCTGGCGGAAAGTGCAGAGGCAATGGTCGCGTATCTTGACGGCACCACAGCCGAAGACGCTGGCCTTGCGTCGCCGCAAGAGGAAATGGAAGCTTGGCTGGCGACGCAGAACTATCACCTGCCGATGCTCGAACGCACCCAACCGCCTGATTTCGACGCGGTGATTGCCGGGGCCGGAACGGTACTCGCAAGCACCTCGTCCCGGGCGATGGCGCGCGATCACATGGATCGCTACCGGCAGGACGCGCGGCTGCTGCCCCTGGCCCAGTTCCGGGCGGCGGTAACGGAGCTTGGCGTCGATCCGGCCGCTCTGGCCCGGCGGTTCAGCGTCGATCTGCCGCCGGTGCTGCGCCGCCTTGCGACTCTGCCCGACCTGCAGCCAGCAGTGGGCCTGGTGGTCTGCGACGGATCGGGCACGCTGACTTTTCGCAAGCCTCTGAACGGCTTCGCCTTGCCCAGGTTCGGCGCGGCCTGCCCGCTCTGGCCCGTGTACCAGACGCTTGCTCGGCCGATGACACCGCTGCGTCAGATCGTCGACATGCCGGGCCCTGTGGCAGGGGCGCGGCGGCGCTTCCGGACCTATGCCTTTTGCCACCCGAAACATCCGCAGGGATTTGACGGCCCAACCGTTATCGAGGCACTGATGCTCATCCTACCTGCGCCGGATGCCGAGCCTGGCCAGCCGATCGGAACCGGCTGTCGGGTCTGCCCGCGCCGCGACTGCGTGGCACGACGCGAACCGTCGATTGTGGCAGAGGGGTTTTGACAGGCCGCTCGCGATTGGCGATAGTTTGCGCAAGAGCGCAGCCAGCGCCGGCCAGTGGGGGGAGCGATGGATGGGCAAGCATGTCCTTCTTATCGAGGATGAGCCGAACATAAACGAGGCGATTCGTTTCATTCTTGGGCGCGAGGGCTGGCGGGTGACGACCCATGACGAGGGCGTCGGGGCGCTTGAAGTGATCCGCAATGTTCGGCCCGATTTGCTGATCCTTGATGTTATGCTGCCGGGGCGCAGCGGCTTCGACATATTGAGGGATCTCCGTGACGACCCGGCGCTCGGCTCGACGCCCGTGCTGATGCTTACCGCAAAGGGTCAGGGACGTGACCGTGAGCAGGCCGAGCAGTTCGGCGCCAGCCGATACATGACCAAACCCTTCGCCAATACCGAATTCCTGGACTCGGTCCGCGAGTTGCTCGGCGCCGAGATCTGATCCCGATGGCGCGCCAGCCGCTTTATCTGGCACGGGAGAGCTACCGCAGGCGGCGGTTGACAGATGCCGCGCGGCTGCTGCCGGTTCTCGGCTTGCTGCTGATCGGACTGCCCGTTCTTTGGGATCCCGCCTCGGCGGACGCGCCGGTCACAGCTTGGGCCAAGCTCTATCTTTTCGTGGTCTGGTTTGCGCTCATCCTTGCGGCATTCCTGCTATCGCGCGCGCTGTCGCGCCCTCTGGCGGCTGGCGAGGACGCGAAGCGGCCGGATGAGGGCCAGGGCTGATGGTGTCATTCAACATTCTCGTTCTCGTCTGCATCATCTATGTGATTCTGCTGTTTCTTGTTGCCTTTGCAGTCGAGAAGCACGCAGAGCGCAATCCGATTGGTTGGTTGCGCTCGTCACTGGTCTACACGTTGTCGCTTTCGATCTACTGTACGGCCTGGACCTTCTACGGGGCGGTTGGCTACGCGGCGCGCTCGGGGCTGGAGTTCCTGACGATCTATCTTGGCCCCACACTAGTTTTTGTCGGTTGGTGGTGGCTGCTGCGCAAGCTGGTGCGGATCGGAAAAACCCAGCGGGTGACGTCGGTCGCGGATCTGATCTCGGCGCGCTACGGCAAGTCGAACTTGCTTGGCGTGATTGTCACTGTCATCGCGGTTGTCGGTATCACGCCTTATATTGCATTGCAGTTGCAGTCGGTGACCCTTTCTTTCGCGGTCTTCGCTGCCGACACGCCGGACTGGGCGCCGCCCAATCTTCAATCCATTGCGATCTGGGTCGCAGCCGGGTTGGCATTGTTTACCATTCTGTTCGGAACTAGAAATCTGGACGCGAATGAGCAGCACCACGGCATCGTCACGGCGATTGCGGTTGAGGCGGTGGTTAAACTGGTCGCGCTGCTTGCGGTTGGGGTCTTCGTTGTCTGGGTCGTTGCTGATGGGATCGGCGACATCGCCCGTCGCATCAATGAATCGACCATCGCCGGCTGGGATCTGCAGCCCGGCCGATGGGCTGGCCTCACATTCATCTCTGCTGTCGCCATAATAACACTGCCACGCATGTTTCAGGTCATGGTGGTCGAGAATGCAGACGAGCGGCACTTGGCGACCGCCTCGTGGGCCTTTCCACTCTATCTGTTCCTGATGAGCCTGTTCGTGGTCCCGATCGCCGTCGTCGGTCTGGAGATGATGCCGCCGGGCGTGAATCCTGACACCTATGTGCTGACAATTCCGTTGGCGATGGAAAGGGAAACGCTGGCGATGCTGGCGTTTCTGGGGGGCTTTTCGGCTGCAACCTCCATGGTCATCGTGGCCTCGATCGCACTCGCCACGATGGTATCGAACCATATTGTCATGCCGGTCTGGCTGTCTCTCGCGGCTCGGGGCGGCAGCGGTCCGGGCGATGTGCGCCGGCTCGTCCTACGGGCCCGCCGAGCCTCGATCATGGCCGTGCTTGCGCTCGGATACGCCTACTACAGTGTCACCGGCGGGTCCGAGGCGCTGGCCGCGATCGGGCTTATCGCTTTCGTCGGGCTGGCGCAGCTTCTGCCAGCCATGGTGGGCGGGATCTTCTGGCGTGGGGCGACGCGAGTCGGAGCGGCGGCCGGTTTGAGCATCGGCTTTGCCGTCTGGCTCTACACGCTGTTCCTGCCCAGCTTTGGCCCCGATGTGCTGTTGCCCGCCGCTATGCTGGCAGAGGGACCGTGGGGCATCGATTGGCTGCGCCCGCGCGCGCTGTTCGGGATCGGCGGTCTTGATCCGCTGCTGCACGCGATTTTCTGGAGCCTCTCACTGAACAGTATTGCCTTCTGCCTTGGCTCCCTGCTCAGCTTTCCAACTCCAATCGAGCGGGTGCAAGGCGCGCAGTTCGTCAACGTCTTCGACCTCAACATCGGCGCGAAGGGGTGGAGCCAGTCCTCGGCCGAGGCGGAGGATCTTCTGGTCATGGCCCAGCGGATCATGGGCGAGGACGAGGCGCAGGACTTCTTTCAGTCCGAAGCGAGGGGGCAGGGCAAGGCCGGCCTTCTGCCCGATACCACGCCGGAGTTCATCGAGGCACTGGAGAAGCGCCTGTCGTCCTCGGTTGGATCGGCGACCGCCCATGCGATGGTCGGCCAGATCGTAGGCGGCGCGATGGTGTCGGTAGAGGAACTGATGGCGGTGGCGAACGAAACCGCCCAGATCATGGAGTATTCCGCCCAGCTGGAGGCGAAGTCTGAAGAGCTTTCCCGCACCGCCAGGCAGTTGCGCGAGGCCAATGCCAAGCTGCAGGATCTGTCGGTGCAGAAGGACGCATTCCTCTCCCAGATCAGCCATGAATTGCGCACACCGATGACATCGATCCGCGCGTTCTCCGAAATCCTGCGCGATGGTGGAGCTCTCGATGACGAAGCGCGGGTCAAGTTCTCGGGGATCATCCATGACGAGGCGATCCGGTTGACGCGACTGCTGGATGATCTTCTGGATCTGTCAGTGTTGGAGCATGGACAGGTGCAACTGGCTTTCGAAAGCGAGAATCTGGGCAAGCTGATTGACCGGGCTATCCTCGCCTCTGCGTCGGTCGCGCCGGGGCGCTCGCTTCTGATAGACCGCGATCATTCGGCAGAGAATGTGACCGTCACCAGCGATATCGGCCGACTGAGCCAAGTTTTCATCAACATCATTTCGAACGCACGTAAATACTGCGATGCCGAGAAGCCTCGCCTGACCATCCGCGTGCGACTTAACAGCGGTAGGCTGGACGTCGATTTCATCGACAACGGCTCTGGCATCCCGCGCAAGAGCCAGGCGTTGATCTTCGAGAAGTTCGCGCGACTGACCGATACCACGACGGCGGGCGGCGCTGGGCTCGGACTTGCGATCTGCCGCGAGATCATGGCCAGACTGGGCGGCACCATCACCTATATGCCCGGGCACGGCGGCGCCGCGTTTCGCGTGACTTTCCCGCGCAGTCAGGCCCAGGCTGCCTGAAGCGCGCGGATCAACCCTTCTGTAACCTTGCAGAGTGTAGACCTTGGGGGAAACGCCGGCAGAAGGGGCGCTCCATGTCAGAAGGCGGGGTTCTGAAGCGCAAGGTGGTCGCGGGGCGTGCCCGTTCGTCCACTGCCGTGCCTCCCAGCTCGGTCAAGGCGCTGGGCCTTGCGCTCGGGCGCGCTGGACAACATGTTCCGGGCCTTGGTCTTTCGGTCGGAACGGTTCGGTTGCAGCAGATGTCGCTGACCGAGTTGCTGGAACTGCCCGAGGAACTTGCGCTGTTGGCCATAGTCGAGGGGCCGGGAGACGGTTTGGGGCTGATGGCCCTTACGCCTGCGGCACTTGCATCATTCATCGAGGTCGTGACGACAGGGCGGATCGGCCGCGCGACCGTGCCCCCACGCAAGCCGACGCGCACCGATGCAGCAATGGCTGCAGGACTGATCGACAGTATCCTGACAGAATTTGAGATCGCGCTCGCCGGCAGTCCAGACCTGTCCTGGGCAGGCGGATTTCGCTATGCGTCTTTCCTGCCGGATGCCCGCCCCCTGGGGCTGCTTCTTGAAGATCAGGCATACCGTGTCCTGACCGTCGATCTGACGCTTGGCGCTGGTGTGAGACAGGGCGAGGTACTCTTGGCTTTGCCTGCGCGTGGCCGCGCGGAAGCGACTGCTGGGATCGGAGCGAGCGCGTCGGACGGGCAGGGTGCGCGGATTCAACTGCGCTTGCCGGATGCGATGGGCTGGGATCAGGCAATGGAGCGCGCCATTCTGT
>JBJHCH010000065.1:0-20378 GCA_050485905.1 Paracoccaceae bacterium
GCGCTGACCGGCGGTGCAGCGGACGCGGCGGCGGCGCTGACCGGCGGGGCGGTGCTGCCCCCTGCCCTGCCGCTGGCCGAGGCGATTGCGCGGCTGGCCGCCGGGCGGGCGGGCAAGCCGCAGCCGCGCCCGGCACCGCTCTATCTGCGCGCGGCGGATGCGGCGCTGCCATCGGACCCGCCGCCGGTGATTTTGCCGTGACGCCCGCGGAACTGGCGGCGCTGCATGCGGCCTGCTTTACCACCCCGCGCCCATGGACCGAAGCCGAGTTCGAGAGCTTTCTGGCCGCCCCGCATGTGTTCCTGCTGGGCGAGGCGCAGGGTTTCGTCGTGGGCCGGGCCGTTGCGGGCGAGGCGGAGCTTCTGACGCTGGCCGTGGCTCCAGGGGCGCGGCGGCGGGGGCTGGGCCGCGCGCTGCTGGCCGCGTTCGAGGCCGAGGCGCGCGCGCGGGGGGCGGAGGAGGCATATCTGGAGGTGGCCGAGGACAATGCCGCCGGGCGGGCGCTTTATGCGGGCGCGGGCTACCGCGAAACCGGGCGCAGGCCAGGCTATTTCCGCACCCCGGACGGGCAGCCGGTGGCCGCCGTGCTGATGGCGCGGGCGCTGTGACGGCGGGGCGCGAACGTGACCGCACAAGGCACAAAAACCAGTTGACCACCCTGCTGCGCTGCGGCCTTATGACGGGTGATCCGCTAGAGATCCTGTTTCAACGGCGCCGCCGGCAACGCCCGGACGACCGCCCCAACAACCGGGAGCAATCCATGACCCTTATGCAGAAATTCCTTGGCAGCGCCGCGGCGCTGACGCTGGGCGCGGGCGCCGCCATGGCCGATCCCGGCCTGGTCATCGACCTGGGCGGCAAGTTCGACAAGTCGTTCAACGAGGCCGCGTGGACCGGCGCGGAACGCTGGCGCGAGGAGACCGGCGGCAGCTACCGCGAGATCGAGATGCAGACCGAGGCCCAGCGCGAGCAGTTCGTGCGCCGCATGGCCGAGGCGGATGCGAACCCGATCGTGGTGATGGGTTTCCAGAACATGTCGACGCTGGAACAGGTGGCGCCGGACTATCCCGACACGACCTTTGTCCTGATCGACGCGGTGGTGGACCTGCCGAACGTGCGCTCGGTCGTCTTTACCGAGCATGAGGGGTCGTATCTGGTCGGCATGATGGCGGCGCTGGCATCGGAAACCGGCACGGTCAGCTTTGTCGGCGGCATGGACATCCCGCTGATCCGCCGCTTTGCCTGCGGCTATGTGCAGGGGGTGAAGGCCGCGAACCCGGATGCGACGGTGATCCAGAACTACACCGGCTCGACCCCCGCGGCCTGGAACGACCCGGTGCGCGGCGGCGAGATCACCAAGTCGCAGATCAGCCAGGGATCGGATGTGGTGTTCGCCGCGGCGGGCGGCACCGGCATCGGCGTGCTGCAGGCGGCCGTGGACGAGGGCATCCTGTCGATCGGCGTGGACAGCAACCAGAACTACCTGCACCCCGGTTCGGTGCTGACCTCGATGATCAAGCGCGTGGACAACGCGGTCTACGAGGCGTTTTCCGAAGGCCCCGGCCTTGAGACCGGTGTTGTGGTGATGGATCTGGCCGCGGGCGGCGTGGGCTACGCCATGGACGAATACAACGAAAGCCTGGTCACCGACGAGATGCGCGCCGCCGTGGATGCGGCGGCCGAGCAGATCATGTCGGGCGAGCTGGTGGTGCATGACTACATGTCCGACGACACCTGCCCGGTGAGCTGAGGCAAGGCGCGATGGACGCGGATGTGAGCGCGGGGCGGCAGGAGACTGCCGCCCCGGCAAATGCGGCGCCGGCGATCGAGCTGCGCGGCATTTCCAAGGCGTTCGGGCCAGTGCAGGCCAACAAGGACATCCATATCCGCGTCGAAAAGGGCACGATCCACGGCATCATCGGCGAGAACGGCGCGGGGAAATCGACGCTGATGTCGATCCTCTACGGGTTCTATCGGGCGGATGCGGGCGAGATCCTGATCGGCGGAAAGCCGGTGCAGATCCCCGACAGCCAGGCCGCGATCCGTGCGGGCATCGGCATGGTGTTCCAGCATTTCAAGCTGGTGGAGAATTTCACCGTGCTGGAGAACGTGGTGCTGGGGGCAGAGGACGGGGCGCTGCTGCGGCCCTCTCTGGCCAAGGCGCGGCGGCTGTTGACCGATCTGGCGCGGGAATATGAGCTGAACGTCGATCCCGATGCGCGGATCGAGAACCTGAGCGTGGGCCACCAGCAGCGGGTGGAGATCCTGAAGGCGCTCTATCGTCACGCGGACATATTGATCCTGGACGAGCCGACAGGCGTGCTGACGCCCGCCGAGGCGGACCATCTGTTCCGGATCCTCAAGGGGCTGAAGGACGAGGGCAAGACCATCATCCTGATCACCCACAAGCTGCGCGAGATCATGAGCGTGACCGACAACGTCAGCGTGATGCGGCGCGGCGAGATGGTGGCGACGGTGAAGACCGCCGAGACGGGGCCGGAGCAGCTGGCCGAGCTGATGGTGGGCCGCAAGGTGCTGCTGCGCGTCGACAAGCGCCCCGCCACGCCCGGCAAGACGGTGCTGGAGGTCAAGGGTCTGCGCGTCGTGGACGACAAGGGGGTGGAGCGGCTGCGCGGCATCGATCTGAACGTGCGCGCGGGCGAGATCCTGGGCATCGCGGGCGTGGCGGGCAACGGGCAATCGGAACTGCTGGAGGTGCTGGGCGGCATCATCCCCGGCACCGGCACGGCGCGGGTGAACGACCAGCCGCTGGACATGACGATGCGCACCTCGGACGGGCAGACGCGGCGCGACAGCGGCATCAGCCATGTGCCCGAGGACCGGCAGCGGCTGGGCCTGATCATGGATTTCACGGCCTGGGAGAACGTGGCCTTCGGCTATCACAACGCGCCGGAGTATCAGCGAAACGGCCTGCTGATGGACCCCGACCGCATCCGCAAGGATGCCGAGGGCAAGATCGCGCGCTTCGATGTGCGCCCCGCCAACTGCTGGCTGGCGGCCAAGAACTTTTCCGGGGGCAACCAGCAGAAGATCGTCCTGGCGCGCGAGATCGAGCGCAACCCCGACCTGCTGCTGGTCGGCCAGCCCACGCGCGGGGTGGATATCGGCGCGATCGAGTTCATTCATCAGCAGATCGTGCGGCTGCGCGACGCGGGCAAGGCGATCCTGCTGGTCAGCGTGGAACTGGACGAGATCATGAGCCTGTCGGACCGCATCGCGGTGATGTTCGACGGCCAGATCATGGGCGAGCGGCTGCCGGACCAGACAAATGAACGCGAACTGGGGCTGATGATGGCGGGCATGACCGGGGGGGCCGCCTGATGGAGCGGATGCCGAAATGGGCCGATACGATTCTGGTGCCGTTCCTGTCGCTGATCATCGCCTTTGTCATCTCGGGCCTGGTGATCCTGGCCATCGGCGAAAACCCCTGGGCCGCGATGAAGATCATGGTCGAGGGCGCGGTGGGTTCGTCCTATGGCTGGGGCTACACGCTTTATTACGCGACCAATTTCATGTTCACCGGGCTCGCGGTGGCGGTGGCGTTTCAGGCCAGCCTGTTCAACATCGGCGGCGAGGGGCAGGCGCTGCTGGGGGGCCTTGGCGTCGCGCTGGTCTGCCTGTTCGTGCCCTGGCCGCACTGGACCATCGCCCTGCTGGCGGCGATGGCGGGCGGCGCGCTGTTCGGCGCGGCCTGGGCGGCGATCCCGGCCTGGCTGCAGGCCAAGCGCGGCAGTCATATCGTCATCACCACGATCATGTTCAACTTCATCGGCGCCGCATTGCTGGGCTACATTCTGGTGAACCTGATGCGGCCAGCGGGGTCGATGGACCCGGCCTCTGCCCGGTTCGCGCCGGAAATCGCGCTGCCGAAACTGGCCGACATGCTGGGCGCGGTCGGCATTCCGTTTTCGCGCGCGGCGCCTGCCAACATCAGCTTTCTGATCGCGCTGCTGGCCTGTTTCGCGGTCTGGCTGCTGATCTGGCGCACCCGGCTTGGCTATCAGATTCGCGCCTTCGGCAAATCGGAGCCTGCGGCCGTCTATGCCGGGATGAGCCCGGTGAAGATCACCATGTTCACCATGCTGATTTCGGGCGGGCTGGCCGGCATGATGGCGATCAACAACGTGATGGGCGAGGCGCAGCGGCTGATGATGAACGCGGTCGAGGGCGCGGGCTTCATCGGCATCGCGGTCGCGCTAATGGGGCGCAGCCATCCGTTGGGCGTGGCGCTGGCGGCGATCCTGTTCGGGTTCCTCTATCAGGGGGGTGCGGAACTGGCGCTGTGGACATCCGTGCCGCGTGAGCTGATCGTGGTGATTCAGGCGCTGGTGATCCTGTTCACCGGGGCGCTGGACAACATGGTGCGGATGCCGGTGGAGAAGCTGTTCGCCCTGCGACGGAGGCGGACCTGATGGATCTGGGAACCGTCCTGCAGATCCTCGATTCCACGATCCGGCTGGCGACGCCGCTGCTGTTCGCCTGTCTGGCCGGGCTGTTTTCGGAACGCGCGGGGGTGTTCGACATCGGGCTGGAAGGCAAGATGCTGATCGCCGCCTTCTTTTCCGCCGCCGTCGCGGCGATGAGCGGGTCGGTCTGGGTCGGGCTGATGGCGGGGGTGGCTTCGTCCATGGTGCTGGCGCTGATCCACGGGCTGGCCTCGATCACGTTCCGGGGCAACCAGTTGATTTCCGGCGTGGCGATCAACTTTCTGGCGGCGGGGATCACCGTGCTGATCGCGCAGAACTGGTTTCGGCAGGGTGGACGCACGCCGTCGCTGTCGGGCGATGCGCGGTTCCAGAACATAACCCTGCCCTTTGCCGAGACGCTGCGCGACGTGCCGGTGGTGGGGCCGCTTTACTCGGTGCTGCTGTCGGGCCATTCGATCCTTGTCTATGTCGGGCTGCTGTGCGTGCCGCTGACATGGTGGGTGCTGTTCCGCACCCGGTTCGGCCTGCGCCTGCGGGCGGTGGGCGAGAACCCGGCCGCGGTGGATACGGCGGGCGTGTCGGTCGTGGGCCTGCGCTATGCGGCGGTGCTGATCTGCGGCGTGCTGTGCGGGCTGGCGGGTGCCTATCTGGCCACCGGGCTGTCGGCGGGGTTTGTCAAGGACATGACGGCGGGGCGCGGGTTCATCGCGCTGGCGGCGCTGATCTTTGCCAAATGGCGGCCGTGGTATGCGCTGGGGGCGGTGCTGCTGTTCGGCCTGCTGGAGGCGATTGCCAACCGCTACCAGAACCTCGACCTCGGCTTCATCGTGCTGCCCGGCCAGTTCATGCAGGCGCTGCCCTACATCCTGACAGTGATCATTCTGGCGGGCTTCGTCGGCAAGGCGATCCCGCCGCGCGCCGGGGGGCAGGCCTATGTCAAGGAACGCTGAGGATACCGCCGCCATCGTCCGCGCCCGCGCCGGGGCGCGGCCGGTGCGGCTGGGGCTGATCCTGGGTTCGGGCCTGGGCCATCTGACCGAGGCGGTGGACGGCGTGCCCATCCCCTATGACGAATTGCCGGGGTTTCCGCACACGGCGGTATCGGGGCACAGCCCGAAGTTGGTGATCGGCGATCTGGAGGGGGTGCGCGTCGCGGTCTTTGGCGGGCGGGCGCATTACTACGAAAGCGGGCGGGGTGATGCGATGCGCCACTCGCTGGAGGTGTTGAAGGCGCTGGGGGCCGAGGCGCTGATCGTGACCAATGCCGCCGGCAGCCTGCGCGCCGACATTCCGCCGGGCGAGTTGATGCTGCTGGAGGATCACATAAACTTCTCTGGCCTGAACCCGCTGATCGGCGAACAGACGGATGCGCGCTTCGTGCCGATGATCGATGCCCATGATCCCGGCCTGCGCGCGGGGCTGAAGGCGGCGGCCAAGGCCGAGGGTGTGGCCCTGCCCGAGGGGGTCTATGTCTGGTATTCCGGCCCCTCGTTCGAAACGCCAGCCGAGATCCGGGCGATCAACGTGCTGGGCGGCGATGCGGTCGGCATGTCCACCGTGCCCGAGGTGATTCTGGCCCGGTTCCTGGGTCTGCGGGTCGCCGCGATCTCGACCATCACCAACATGGCCGCGGGAATGAGCGACGAGGCGATCAGCCACGAGCACACCAAGGCGATGGCGCCGCTGGGTGCGGCCAAGCTGGAGCGCGTGCTGCGACGTTTTCTGCGCGATCTCTGAAAATTCACACGAGGCAGGCCCGATGGCGGGTGCAATCCCCGCACAACCTGCGCTAGCATCAGCAAAATAACGCCAGAGGCGGGCGCCGATGCAGATCTACCTGCCCATTGCCGAGGTTTCGGTGAATGCCTTCCTGCTGTTCGGGCTGGGGGGCATCGTCGGCATGCTGTCGGGCATGTTCGGCGTGGGTGGCGGGTTCCTGATCACGCCCCTGCTGTTCTTCATTGGCATCCCGCCGGCGGTGGCGGTGGCGACCGGGGCCAATCAGGTGGTGGCCTCGTCCGTCTCGGGCGTGCTGGCGCATCTGCGGCGGCGGACCGTCGATCTGAAGATGGGCACGGTGCTGCTGGGCGGGGGGCTGGTCGGGTCGGCCGTGGGCATCTGGGTGTTCAACCTGATGAACAAGGCCGGGCAGATAGACCTGTTCGTGCAGCTGTCCTATGTGCTGTTTCTGGGCCTGATCGGGGCGATGATGTTCCGCGAGTCGCTGGGCGCAATGCTGCGCGCACGGTCCAAGGCACCGCCCCGCCGACGGCACCAGCACCTGTGGGTGCACAAGTGGCCGCTGAAGATGAAGTTCCGCACCTCGGGCCTTTACATCAGCGTCATTCCCCCGATCGGGGTGGGCGTTCTGGTCGGCTTTCTGGCCGCGATCATGGGCGTGGGCGGCGGCTTCATCATGGTGCCGGCGATGATCTATCTGCTTGGCATGCCGACGAAAGTGGTCGTCGGCACTTCGCTCTTTCAGATCATCTTCGTCACCGCCTTCGCCACCCTGATGCACGCGGGCACCAACTATTCGGTGGACATGCTGCTGGCGCTGTTCCTTATCCTCGGGGGCGTGATCGGGGCGCAGTTGGGCACAGTTGTCGGGCTGCGGCTGCAGGCGGAACAGCTGCGCATCCTGCTGGCCCTGATCGTGCTGGCGGTGGCGGGCAAGATCGCGCTGGATCTGCTGCTGGAGCCGGCGGAGATCTACAGCCTCAGAATTCCGGGGCGGCACTGATGCGCTGGCTGGTCCTCTTCCTGCTGCTCGCGCTGCCCGTCCGGGCCGAGGAGGTGGTGGCGGGGCTGAGCCAGAGCCGGGTGTCGATCACCGCGAATTTCGACGGATCGGAGATTCTGGTCTTTGGCGCGGTGCGGCGCGAGGAGCCGGTGCCGCGCACCGGGCAACTGAATGTCGTGGTCACGATACAGGGGCCGTCGACGCCCGTGAACGTGCACAGGAAGGAGCGGGTGGCGGGGATCTGGGTGAATGTGGATTCGGTTCATGTCAGCCGGGCGCCGAGCTTCTATGCCGTGGCGACGACCGGGCCGTTCGAGGATATGTTGAGCAATACCGAGGACTTGCGGTATCGCGTTTCGGTCGGGCAGGCGATCCGGGCGATTGGCGCGGCTGTGACGGACAGCCCGAACTTCACCCAGGCGCTGATCCGCATCCGCGAGGCGGAGGGGCTGTATCAGTTGCGCGAAGGTGCGGTGCAACTGGACCGCGCGACCCTGTTCCGCACCCGCATCCAGCTACCCGCGAACCTGACCGAGGGGCTATATGAGACACGTATCCTGTTGACTCGAAACGGAGAAGTGGTGGACAGCTACCGCACCAGCATCCTTGTCACCAAGGTCGGGCTGGAGCGGTTCCTGTTCATGCTGGCGCATCAGCAACCCTGGATCTATGGCGTTCTGTCGGTGTTCATCGCGGCACTTGCGGGCTGGGGCGCATCGACCGCGTTCCGGTTCCGGCGAAGCTGACGAGCGCCGGATTCCACCTGCATACCGATGTATGTTTCGCGTGCATCTGCCGTGCATATCACATGCATACGTTGCGTTCGCAGCCCGACCGAACCGCGCAACATCAACCCCGAAAACGGGTGTGCACACGACGTATGATTCACGTGCATCCGGCGTGCATATCACGTGCATACGTTGCGCCCGTTGGGGGCGCGGTTCGCGCAACGCCGGGCGCTGAAGCTGCGAGGCTCAGCCGGTGGCGCGGGCCGCGCGTTCGGCGGCGCTGCGCCGGGCCTGCCGCAGCAGCGTGACGCTGTAGATCACGAGCGCCGCCCAGATCATCGGAAAGGCGATCATCTCTCCGCGACCGAACGGTTCGCCAAAGACGAAAACCGCCACGAGGAAGATCAGGGTGGGCGCGATGTATTGCAGGATCCCGATGGTGGAGAGGCGCAGCAGCTTCGCGCCATTGGCGTAGATGATCAGCGGCACCGCCGTCACCACGCCCGCCCCGATCAGCAGCCAGCGGTCGCCCAATGTGCCCGTCACGAAATGCCCCTGCCCGGCCGCCGCCAACCAGATCACATAGGCCAGCGCGATGGGCAGGAGCAGCAGCACCTCCAGCAGGAAGCCCTGGTTCGGGCCGATGGGGAGGGATTTCTTGAAATAGGCGTAGAGCCCCCAGCTGAAGGTCAGGCCAAGCGCGGCCAGCGGCAGCCGCCCCGCCTGCCATGTCAGGATCGCCACCGCCCCGGCGGCCAGCGCGACGGCCACCACCTGCCAGCGGTTCATCCGCTCACCCAGCAGGACGGCCCCGACCAAAACGCTGAACAGCGGATTGATGTAATAGCCCAGCGCCGCGTCGAGCGCCTGCCCCGCACCCACGGCCCAGACATAGATCAGCCAGTTGACCGAGATCAGCGCCGCCGTCAGCGCGCCCTGCGCCAGCATCCGGGGCGACCGCAGCGCCGACATCAGGTCGGCGGTGCGCGCCAGCACGATCAGAACCGCCGCCGCCACCGGCACCGACCAGATGACGCGATGCGCGATCACCTCGACCGGCGAGACATGGGCCAGCGCCTTCATGTAGATCGGCAGGAAGCCCCACATCAGATAGGCCGTCACGGCAAAGGCGAGGCCGCGCAGGCTGTCCTCGTTCGTCGGCATGACGCCCCCCAAAGGTCCGGGCGGCGTTGCACTCCCGGACAGCCAAGACCAGTTGTGGTGCGCGCCGCCTAGCGGCGGCGCGAGCGGACCATGCCGACGATATCGAAGACCTGATCGAGGATCGGGGAGGCGATGGCCTCGGCCCGGTCGGCACCCTGACCCAGAATTCGGTCAATCTCGGCCGGATCCTGCATCAGGCGGGTCATCTCGGCATTGATCGGGGTCAGCTTTGCCACCGCCAGATCGGCCAGCGCGGGCTTGAAGGCGCCAAAGCCCTGCCCGCCATATTCGGCCAGCACCTGATCGGTGGTCTGGTCGGCCAGCGCAGCGTAAATGTTCACGAGGTTCTTTGCCTCGGGCCGCGCGTCCAGCCCTGCCGGGGTTTCCGGCAACGGCTCCGGGTCGGTCCTTGCCTTGCGGAACTTCTGCGCGATGGTGTCGGCATCGTCGGTCAGGTTGATCCGGCTCTGATCCGACGGGTCGGACTTCGACATCTTCCTGGTGCCGTCGCGCAGGCTCATCACGCGGGTCGCCACGCCTTCGATCACCGGCTCGGTAATCGGGAAGAAATCGACGCCGTAATCGTGATTGAACTTTGCCGCGATGTCGCGGGTCAGTTCCAGATGCTGTTTCTGATCCTCTCCCACCGGAACATGGGTCGCGTGATAGGCGAGGATATCGGCGGCCATCAGCGCGGGATAGGCCAGCAGGCCCAGGCTGACCCGTTCGGCATTGGCGCCGCCCTTGTCCTTGAACTGGGTCATCCGGCTCATCCAGCCCAGCCGCGCGACGCAGTTGAAGACCCAGGCAAGCTGGGCATGGGCGGCGACTTGGGACTGGTTGAACAGGATCGACCGCGCGGGGTCGATGCCGGCGGCGATGAAGCCCGCCGCCGCCTCTCGCGTCGCGTGGCGCAGTTTTTCCGGGTCTTGCCAGACGGTGATGGCGTGCATGTCCACCAGGCAATAGATCGTCTCGATCCCGTCGTCCTGCTTTTCCACAAAGCGCTTCAGCGCGCCGAGGTAATTGCCCAGCGTCAGCCCGCCCGAGGGCTGGATGCCGGAAAAGATCCGGGGGCTGTGGGCTGCATCGGCCATATGATCTGTCCCCATCTGGAATTTGCCGCCGCGACGGCTTATCGCTGGGCAGGCGGGGCGTCAATGAGCGGCCCCGACAGGGAGCCGCGCGCGATGGATCAGGACCGCAACGCCTCGCCGTTGAACCCGTTGCCGGCGGGGGTCTGGCTGATCCTGCTGCCGGTGATCGGGATCGAGGCGGCGTTTCAGGCCGGCGCGCAGGGCTGGATCGGCGGGGCGCAGGGCGTGGGCTGGCGGCTGGCGGCGATCGAGCGGTTCGGGTTCTTCGACAGCGTCTTTGAATGGATGATCGCGGGCTGGCGGTTCGCGCCCGAGCATCTGCTGCGCCTTGTCAGCTACGGGTTCATCCATCTGGGCGCGGTGCATGCGCTGTTCGTGGTGGTGCTGGCCGCCGCGCTGGGCAAGATGGTGGGCGAGATCTTTCGACTGCCGGCGCTGCTGGCGGTGTGGTTTTGCGCGTTGATCGCGGGGGCGGTGGCTTTCGGGCTGCTGATCGATGCGCCGCAGCCGCTCGTGGGCGGCTATCCGGGCGTCTTCGGGCTGGTCGGCGCGTTCACCTTCCTGATGTGGGTCGATCTGGCGGCCAAGGGGGCCAATCGGTATCGCGCCTTTCTGCTGATCGGGATGCTGCTGCTGGTGCGGCTGATCCTTGGCCTGATCTCGGGCGGGGATGTGGCCTGGGTGGCGGATCTGGCGGGGTTCGCGGCGGGGTTCCTGCTCAGCTTCCTCGTCAGTCCCGGGGCCTGGCCGCGCGTCGTCGAACGGCTGCGGCGGCGCTGATGCAGGGTGCGGATCCCCTGCCGCTGGTGCGCGATCTGGTGCTGGTGGGTGGTGGCCACACCCATGCGCTGGTGCTGAAGTCCTGGGCGATGCGGCCGCTGGCCGGCGCGCGGGTGACGCTGATCAACCCCGACCCGACCGCGCCCTATACCGGCATGCTGCCCGGCCATGTCGCCGGGCATTACAGCCGCGCGGAGCTGGACATCGACCTGGTGAAGCTGGCCCGCCACGCGGGCGCGCGGCTGATCCTGGGCCGGGCGGTGGCGCTGGATACCGGCGCGCGGCTGGTGACGGTGCCGGGGCGGCCGGCAATTCCCTATGACGTGGCCAGCATCGACATCGGCATCACCTCTGACCTGCCGGAATTGCCGGGGTTTGCCGAACATGCGGTTGCGGCGAAGCCGTTGGGCGATTTCGCGCGGCACTGGGCGGGGTTCGTTCAGCGCGCCGGGCCGGCGCCGCGGCTGGTGGTGATCGGCGGCGGCGTGGCGGGGGTGGAGCTGGCGCTGGCGATGGACCACCGGCTGCGCGAGGCGGGCGCCACGCCCCGGCTTGCGATCGTCGAGGCCGACGACCCCCTGTCCGATCTGGGCGAGGGCGCGCGCACCAGCCTTCTGGCGCATCTGGCGCGGGCGCGGATCCAGCTGATCGCCGGGGCGCGGGTGGTGGAGGTGCGGGCCGACGGGGTGACCCTGGGCGATGGCCGGGTGCTGCCGTCGGATTTCACGCTGGGTGCGGCAGGCGCCCGGCCGCAGGACTGGTTGCAGGACACGGGCCTGCCGCTGGTCGACGGGTTCATCGAGGTCGGGCCGCGGCTGCTGGTCACCGGCCATGACGAGCTGTTCGCGGTCGGCGACTGCGCGCATATGGACCATGCGCCGCGGCCCAAGGCGGGGGTGTTCGCGGTGCGGCAGGCGCCGGTGCTCTATCACAACCTGCGCGCGGCGCTGTCGGGCGGGGCGATGCAGATCTACCGCCCCCAGCGGGATTATCTGAAACTGATCTCGACCGGCGGGCGGGGGGCGGTGGCCGACAAGTTTGGGCTGAAGCTGGATGGCGGGCCGCTGTGGCTGCTGAAGGACCGGATCGACCGGCGGTTCATGGCGGGATTCACCGGCCTGCCCGCGCCGGTGGCGCCCGCGCTGCCGCGGGTCCATGCCAAGGGACTGGCCGAGGCGGTGGGGGACCGGCCGCTTTGTGGCGGCTGCGCGGCCAAGGTGGGCGCCGGGGGGCTGGGGCCGATGCTGGCCGCCCTGCCCCGCGCGGCGCGGGACGATGTGCTGGGCGGTGCGGGCGACGATGCGGCGGTGCTGGCCTGCGGCGAGGGGGTGCAGGTGATCGCCACCGACCATCTGCGCGCCTTCAGCGCAGACCCGCGGCTGGTGGCGCAGGTGGCGGCGGTGCATGCGCTGGGCGATATCTGGGCGATGGGCGCGGCACCGCAGGCGATGCTGGCCAGCGTGATCCTGCCGCGGCTGTCGCCCCGATTGCAGGCGCGCTGGCTGGACGAGATCATGGGGGCCGCGGCCGAAGTGGCCGAGGCGGCCGGCGCCGCCATCGTCGGCGGCCACACCAGCATCGGCGCGGAACTGACCGTGGGATTCACCGTGACCGGCCTGGCGGACCGCGCCATCGGCAAGGCCGGCGCGCGACCCGGCGATGCGCTGGTGCTGACCAAGCCGCTGGGCAGCGGCGTGATCCTTGCCGCCGAGATGGCTTGCGCCGCGCCGGGGGCCGTGGTCGCGGGTGCGCATCGCGCAATGACCCGCCCGCTGGCGGCCGAGGCCGCGATCCTGTCGCCCGTCGCCCATGCAATGACCGATGTCACCGGCTTCGGTCTGGCCGGGCATCTGGTGGAGGTGCTGCGCGCCTCTGGCACCGGCGCGCGGCTGGATCTGGCGGCGATCCCGGCGCTGGAGGGTGCGCTGGACCTGCTGGCGGCGGGCCAGCGCGCCACGCTGCACGAGGCGAACCGCGCGGCGACGGTGATCGAGGGGCTGCCGGCCAGCGCCCGCGCCGAACTGCTGTTCGACCCGCAGACCGCTGGTGGGCTGCTGGCCGCCCTGCCCGAGGATCGGGCCGAGGCGATTCTGGCCCGGCTGCAGGAGGCGGGGGTGCCCGCCGTGATCGTCGGCCAGATCACCCGGACCGCCGGCATCACCCTGCGCTGAACGGACCGGCGACCAGCGCCGCCAGCCGGTCGGCCAGATCGTCCAGCACGGGCGGGGTCAGGTCGTCGGCCGTCACCACACGCTCGTCGCGCCCCGCATGCCGGGCGCGCTGCCGGGCATAGCGCGGGTCGTAATGCGCGGCCATCAGCCCGGCGGCGAGATCGGCATGGGCGCCCTCGGCTGCCATCGCCTGCCAGGCCTCGATCAGCACCGCCGAATGCTGGGGGCGCAAGCGGTCGATCAGCGCGGAGAGATGGGTGGGATCGCCGAGAAGATCGGCATAGGCCCGGGTCAGATAGGCGGCGCGGGCCGTCAGCGGCGCCTCGATCCGCAGCCGGGGGGCGGCGCAGATCGCGGACCAGAGCTGTGGCGGCAGCATCACGCGGCCGATCTTGCTCGATTCCGCCTCGACCACCACCGGCCGCGCGGGGTCGAGCTGCGCGAGGGCCAGCGCCAGCGCGCTTTCAAACGACTTTTGCGACGGCTGCCCACCGGCCCGCGCCCCGAAGACCGAGCCGCGATGCTGCGCCAACCCCTCCAGATCCACGACCTGAAGCCCGCGCGCAGCCAGACGGCCAAGCAGTTCGGTCTTGGCGGTGCCAGTGTTGCCGTCCAGCACGACAAGCGGCGCCGGCACCGGCGCGTCGTAAAGCGCCGCCACCACCAGCCGCCGCCATGTCTTGTAGCCGCCGGCCAGCACCTCTACCCGCCAGCCGATCTGCGACAGGATCGAGGCGAAGGAGCCCGACCGCTGCCCGCCGCGCCAGCAATAGACCAGCGGGCGGTAGCTGGCCGGTCGGTCGGCCAGCGCCCCCTCCAGATGCCAGGCGGCGTTGCGCGCGACCAGCGCCGCGCCGATGCGACGGGCGAGGAAGCGGCTTTCCTGAGTGTAGATCGTGCCGACGCGGGCGCGTTCGGCGTCGTCCAGCACCGGCAGGTTGATCGACCCGGGCAGCCGGTCCTCGGCCCATTCCGAGGGCGAGCGCACGTCGATCACCTGATCGAACCCGGCACGGGCGAGATCGGAAAGCTGGGAAAGCTGGAACGCCATGGCGGCGTTCTATCCGCGCCGGCGGGCGGGGGAAAGCGCGCTCAGCCGTCCACGGCGCGGATCAGCTTCCGGTCCAGCACGCGCAGAACGGCAGCCAGATCGTGGCCCCGGCGCAGCACGCGGCCGTCCATGCCGATCACCGCATAGATGCCCTGCCGGTTGCGCAGTTTCGGCCGCTTTTCGACCCGGTAGAGCGGGTTTTCCGCGGTGCGCCGGAAGATCGAGAAGATGGCGCAGTCGCGCAGCGCCGAGATGCCGTAGTCGCGCCATTCCCCGGCCGCCACCATGCGGCCATAGACCGACAGGATCAACGCCAGTTCGCGGCGGTCGAAGCTGACCTGCTCTGGCAGGGCGGCGGCCTGGGGAAAGGGCGTTGGCGGTTGCACCGTCATGGCGGCAGACTAACCGGGACGCGGGCGAAATCAAGCGCGGCGTCGCCCCCTTGCCGCGGGCCGCGGCCGGGCGTTACTGTGCGGCCACGGCGGCGCGCCCGGTGCCGCAGCTGTTCCGGATGCCGCCGATGCGCCTGTTGCCCGCCCTGCTTTGCCTGTCCGCCGCCAGCGGCTGCGGGGCTGTGGGCGATGACGGCTACCCGCCGCTGTTGCCGCTGACGCCGATCCTTGCCCAGGCCGGCCCGGCCGACCGGTCCGGCGATGCCGCGCTGGAGGCGCGCGCCGCCGGGCTGCGTGCCCGTGCCGAGGCGCTGCGCCGGGCAGAACCCTAGGCGCGTTGCGCCGCCCCGCGCGACAGGCTAACAGAGCCGCACGGACCCGACCCGAAGCGACGGAGACCCTGATGGCGGATCAGCCTGAGCCGCAGCATGCTGCCCCCCTGCGCCTTGGCGTCGCCGGGCTGGGCACCGTGGGCATCGGCGTGGTGAAGATCGTGCAGCGCCACGCGGCGCTGATGGCCGCGCGCTGCGGACGGCCGATCGCGATTACCGCCGTGTCCGCCCGCGACCGGACCCGGAACCGCGATGCCGACATCTCGGCCTATGCCTGGGAGGATGACGCGGTCACGCTGGCCAAGCGCGAGGACATCGACGTGTTAGTGGAACTGATGGGCGGCCACGACGGCCCGGCCCGCGCCGCGACCGAGGCAGCCATCGCCGCCGGCAAGGATGTGGTGACGGCGAACAAGGCGCTGCTGGCCCATCACGGCCAGCAACTGGCCGAGGCGGCGGAGGCGAAGGGCCATGTGATCCGCTTCGAGGCGGCGGTGGCTGGCGGCATCCCGGTGGTCAAGGCGCTGACCGAGGGGCTGGCGGGAAACGCGATCACCCGCGTCATGGGCGTGATGAACGGCACCTGCAACTATATCCTGACCCGGATGGAAAGCGCCGGCCTGCCCTACGAGACGGTGTTCGAGGAGGCGCGGCAACTGGGCTATCTGGAGGCCGATCCGATGCTGGACGTGGGCGGCATCGACGCCGGCCACAAGCTGAGCCTGCTGTCAGCCATCGCCTTCGGCACGCGGGTGGATTTCGACGGGGTGGAGCTGGAAGGCATCGGTGCCATCAGCATCGACGATATCCGCCATGCCGCCGACATGGGGTTCCGCATCAAGCTTCTGGGCGTAGCGCAGATGACCGGGCGCGGGCTGGAGCAGCGCATGACGCCCTGCCTGGTTCCCGCAGATCACCCGCTGGGCCAGCTGCAGGGCGGCACCAACATGGTGGTTCTGGAGGGCGACAGCGTCGGCCAGATCGTGCTGCGCGGCGCGGGCGCGGGTCAGGGGCCGACCGCCAGCGCGGTGATGTCCGACGTGATCGACATTGCCCGCGGCACGCGCTTCGCGACCTTTGGCCAGCCTGCGACCGCCCTGCAGGCGGCCCCGGCGGCCAAGGCGACCGCGCCCGCGCCCTACTACCTGCGCATGACCCTGACCGACAAGCCCGGCGCGCTGGCCAAGGTTGCCGCCGCGCTGGGCGATGCCGGGGTCTCCATCGACCGGATGCGGCAGTACGGCCATGCCGACACCACCGCGCCGGTTCTGATCGTCACCCATACCACCACGCAGGATGCCATCGGCCACGCCCTGTCGCGCTTTGGCGCGACCGGCGTTGTCGAAGGCACGCCCGTCGCCATTCGCATCGAAGCCGTATAGGAGCATTTTCATGGCCGATTCCGTCGAGTTTCAGGACCGCCTTCTGTCGCTGGGCCTGGCCCGCGTGTCCGAGGCGGCGGCGCTCGCCTCGGCCGACTGGGTCGGGCGCGGGGACGAGAAGGCCGCCGACCAGGCCGCGGTCGATGCGATGCGCACGCAGCTCAACCTGCTGGACATCAACGGCGTGGTGGTGATCGGAGAGGGCGAGCGCGACGAGGCGCCGATGCTCTATATCGGCGAGCGGGTGGGCACCGGGAACGGCCCCGCAGTGGACATCGCGCTGGACCCGCTGGAAGGCACGACGCTGACCGCCAAGGACATGCCGAACGCGCTGGCTGTGATCGCGATGGCGCCGCGCGGCACGATGCTGCACGCGCCCGACGTCTACATGGACAAGCTGGCCATCGGGCCGGGCTATCCCGAGGGGGTGGTCAGCCTGGGCATGGCGCCGGGCGACCGGGTGCGCGCGCTGGCCGAGGCCCGCAGCTGCGCCCCGTCCGACATCACCGTCTGCATCCTGGAACGCCCGCGGCACGAGGCGATGATCGCCGAGGTGCGCGAGACCGGCGCCGCGATCCGGCTGATCACCGATGGCGACGTGGCCGGCGTGATCCACTGCGCCGAGGCGGCGACGACCGGGATCGACATGTACATGGGCTCGGGCGGCGCGCCCGAGGGCGTTCTGGCGGCCGCGGCGCTGCGCTGCATGGGCGGGCAGATTTGGGGCCGGCTGACCTTTCGCACCGAGGACGAGGCCGGGCGTGCCCGCCGCGCCGGGATCGACGATCTGGACCGGATCTATTCCCGCGACGAGATGGTGACGGCGGATGTGATCTTTGCCGCGACCGGCGTGACCGACGGATCGATCCTGCCGGGCATCCGGCGCGAGCCGGGCTGGCTGACCACCGAGACGATCCTGATGCGGTCGAAGACTGGCTCGGTCCGCCGAATGACCTACCGCACCCCGGCGAAGTGATCCTCCGAGCGGAACTTTCCAGCGACCGGCGGGCGTTTCTCGGCGTCGAAGTGTCTGCCACCGGGCGGCGCTGGGTCGGTCCGGATGCAGCCGAGGACCGGCTGGCCGAGGCGATGGCGCAGACGACCGATCTGCCGCCCGCGCTCTGCCGGGTGCTGGTGCGCCGCGGTGTGGCGCCGGACGAGGCGGCGCGATTCCTGACCCCGGCCCTGCGCGATCTGCTGCCTGACCCGCTGTCGCTGCGTGACATGGGGCTGGCGGCGGCTCGGCTTCTGTCCGCCGTGCAGCGCCGCGAGCGCATCGCGATCTTTGCCGATTACGATGTCGATGGTGGCGCCTCGGCAGCGCTGCTGGTCTGGTGGCTGCGCGGGCTGGGCCATGCCGCCACGCTCTATATCCCCGACCGGATCGACGAGGGCTACGGGCCCAACGTGCCGGCGATGCAGGCGCTGGGGCGCGAGCACGATCTGATCCTGTGCGTGGATTGCGGCACCCTCAGCCACGAACCCATCGCCGCGGCGGGCTGCGATGTGGTGGTGCTGGATCACCACCTGGGCAGCGAACTGCTGCCCCCGGCGCTGGCTGTGGTGAACCCGAACCGGCAGGATGAGGACGGCGCGCTAGGGCATCTTTGCGCCGCCGCCGTGGTCTTTCTGCTGCTGGTGGAGGCGAACCGCCAGTTGCGGGTGGACGGCGTGCAGGGGCCGGATCTGATGGGCCTGCTGGATCTGGTCGCGCTGGCCACGGTCGCCGATGTGGCGCCGCTGGTGGGCGTGAACCGGGCGCTGGTGCGGCAGGGGCTGGCGGTGATGGCGCGCCGCGACCGGCCGGGGCTTGTGGCGCTGGCCGATGTGGCGCGGCTGGACCGCGCACCAGAGGCCTATCACCTGGGCTTCGTCCTGGGGCCGCGCGTGAATGCCGGTGGCCGGATCGGCACCGCCGATCTGGGCGCGCGTCTGCTTTGCATCGACGACGCGGCCGAGGCCCAGGCACTGGCTGCGCGGCTTGACCAGTTGAACACCGAACGGCGCGACATCGAGGCGCGAGTGCGCGAAGAAGCGCTGGCGCAGGCCGAAGCGCGGGGCGTGAATGCCCCGCTGGTCTGGGCGGCGGGCGAGGGCTGGCACCCTGGCGTCGTCGGCATCGTCGCTGCCCGGCTGAAGGAGGCGACGAACCGCCCCGCTGTGGTCATCGGGCTGGAGGGGGACGAGGGCAAGGGCTCGGGTCGCTCCATCTCGGGTGTGGATCTTGGCGCCGCGATCCAGCGTGTCGCGGCCGAGGGGTTGCTGCTGCGAGGCGGCGGGCACCGGATGGCCGCCGGCCTGACCGTGGCGCGCGATGGCGTGGAAGCCGCGATGGCCCGGCTGGCAGAACTGCTGGAGAAGCAGAGCGCGGGCGCGGCCGGCCCCGCCGATCTGCGGCTCGACGCGCTGCTGCTGCCCGGCGCCGCGACGCCCGACCTGATCGCCAAGGTCGAATCCGCCGGCCCCTTCGGCGCGGGCGCCCCGGCACCGCGTTTCGCCTTCCCCGCCATGGCAATCCGCCGCACGCGCAGGATCGGCGAGTCGCATCTGCGGGTCAGCTTTGGCGACAGCAGCGGCCCGCTGCTGGAGGCGGTGGCCTTCGGTGCGTTCGATGGTCCGTTGGGGCCACTGCTGGAGGGCCATGGCGGCCTGCGATTCCACCTCGCCGGTCGGCTGGAGATGAACCACTGGCAGGGCCGCAGCAGCGTTCAGCTGCGCCTCGAAGACGCCGCCCGCGCCTGACCGCGGCAACCGCTGGCCGAACCGCAAGAAACGCCAGAATCCCCCTTGCACGGCCGCGCGCGCTGCCCTAAACACCCGCCACGCCAAGCGCGGCCCGTTCGTCTATCGGTTAGGACGCCAGGTTTTCAACCTGGAAAGAGGGGTTCGATTCCCCTACGGGCTGCCATCTCCTTTCAGCAAGTCTTTGATTTTTCTTTGGTTATTTCGCCCTAGGATCTTCATATCCCCCACCTTGGCGCGGACTACCTCAGATACAACCGGAACTGTGGCGGCGAAAAACTTAGACTTGAAGCTCCCGGTGAGGTGTTGAACACCAAGCAAGCCTTAGGAGCTTCGGTAGCCGACAGCGGCAGTCTGAGCGAGCGGTTGGTGAAACGGAGCTGTTCGGATGCCTAGCACCCGACAACCGAAAATAGACGACAGTGCCTTCCCGATTCGCATCCTGGTGCTCGTGCCGGAGCAGGGTTTCGCCTCGCTCGGTCCCGGCCACGATCCGCACCGCTGGCTGATGCGCCACATATCCGCAGGCGAGTTTGCTTGGCACTCAGGCGGCCGAAACCCCTACTTCATGCAGGACCATGTCGCCGTCTATTTTCGCACGATAGAGGCCGCCTCATTGTTTCTTCGTTCCACCCAGTAGACCCTGCTGATGGGACCCAGAGCAAAGTCTATAGTTCGCCAGCGCGCCGGTAACCTTCTCACCACGTTCGCGTTCCGCAGGACAGCCCGCCCCCGTCACGCGAGGGTGCGCCTGAGGCACGACGGCAGGCACTTTTCTGACGCTGGTGCGAGAGCGCGCAGGTTGCCACCCCCCGACTGTCATGCAATTGTCACAATTTCGGAGGATGAGCGTTTCGATCCGATCAGCGAGCACGCGGCTGACATCAGATCGGCCCGCAGGTCGGCATCGTGGCGCAATAACGAACCGCTTGATGCGGTGTACGCCAAACAGAGGAGACTCCATGACCCATCTCACCCGCGCCGCCCTGGCGGCAGTGCTTGCCATTTCATCCGGCGCCGCCGCGGCCAGCGATATCTACGCCGGTCAGACCATACGCATCGTGATTCCATTCTCTGCCGGCGGCGGCACCGACACGTTTGGCCGCCTGATCGCGGCGCATCTGGGCAACCACATTCCCGGCAATCCGACCGTGATCGCCGAGAACGTGACCGGCGGTGGCGGCCTTCTGGGGTCCAACGAATTCGGTCGCGCCGCGCCGGACGGGATGACGCTGCTGACCGCCTCGGGGCACCTGAACCTGCGCGCCTTTCTGGGGCTCGAAGGGCTGGAACTGGACCTTGCCGACCTGACGCCGGTCGTCGCCGCGCCGATGGGTCATATCACGGC
>JBJHCH010000066.1:0-20020 GCA_050485905.1 Paracoccaceae bacterium
TCTCGCCGTTCATGATGCCCAGGTTCAGCTGCACGAAATCGGTGGTGATGAAGGCCGCGTTCTGGATCCAGCGGTTGCAGGTCTCCTCGAACCGCGCCACCTCCTCGTCGGTCTTCACCCTGAACGGGTGGATGCCTGCGCCCATGCAGATGTCCATCACGTTCCAGTCCTCATAGGCGAGGATCCCGTAGCGGCCCGCGAAATCGGGGTTGTTGAACAGATCCCACCCCTCGTCCATCGCCAGTTCGGGGCTGATCACATCGGGGTTGATGACGAAATCGAAGGTCTCGTACCGCTGCACGATGCCCAGCAGATGCTCGCCATCCTCACTCAGCGACCACGGATAGGGCGGGGCGAATTTCGGCTTCATCTGTTCATAGAGCGGCTCGAACCGCTCGCGCGGCAGGTCGCGGATCAGCCCCTCGGGCCACATCACCTGCCGGGCCCAAGGGTTGTTGACGTTGATGAAATCCCACACGCTGGTCTCGCCCGCGCGCAGCCGGTTCACCGACGACGGGTCGGAGATATGGATCTCGTAGCGGATATCCCCCCCCGTCTGGTCGCGCCACAGTTGCAGCAGGCGCGGGTCGGCATAGGCGTCCCAGGTCAGAAGCGACAGCGGCCGGCTGGATTGCGCGCCAGCGCCCAGCGGCAGAGAGGCCGCCGCCACCCCCGCCGCCATCCCTTGCAGGAACCGGCGGCGGCTGGCGGAATGCTGCAGGTTCTGCCGCAGCGGGTTGCGGCCGGCCATGGCCTTCAAAAGTCGGTCGTGCTGCATGGTGTCCTCCGATGTTGGGACGCGGGCGCGTCTGTTTGTGCGGTATGTGAACTATTATTCGGAATCAGTACGGGTTCAATGGTCTTCTGGCCGCGCGGGCAGGGGCAACGCCCCCCTGCCTAGTAAACTGCCCCATAGGCGGCAAAACGGGCATCGGGCGCCATCGTTTCGACATGGGCGATCTCGCCCCGCTTGTGCGCGGCATAGATCGCGGGCAGCCGGTCGGGCAGCGCCGCGCCCAGCACCGCGTCGCGTTCCAGCGCGGCCAGCGCCTCCTCCAGCGTCTCCGGCAGCCGCTTCAGCCCCGCCGCGCCCAGCCGGTCGGCATCCCACAGGCTGATGTCATCCTCGGTCGGCTCGGGTGCCGCCAGCCCGTCGCGCATCCCCGCCAGCCCGGCCAGGATCAGCCCCGCCAGCGCCAGATGGGGAGAGGCTGCGGCATCCGCCGCCCGGTATTCGAAATTGAACTGCCGCGCGCGGGCCGCGGGGTCGGTCGCGCTGACCGGGCAGATCCGCACCAGCGCCTCGCGGTCCTGCTTGCCCAGGTTGTTGAACGAGGCGCTCCAGCGATGCGGCACCAGCCGCAGATAGGAAATCGCGCTCGGCGCCGTCAGCGCACACAGCGCATCGGCCTGCCGCAGCAGCCCCGCCACGAACGCCCCCGCGCGGTCCGACAGCCCCCCCGCCCCCGCCGGATCATGCGTCACCGGGCGGCCGTCCGCATCCCAAAGACTGAGATGCACATGCACCCCGTTGCCCACGATGTCAGGGGCCATCAGCGGCGAAAAACTCACCCGCTCGTCCATCGCGCGGGCCACCGTGCGGGCCAGATCGCGCAACACCGCCGCCTGATCGGCCGCCATCAGCGGGTCGGCGGGCGGCAGCGTCACCTCCATCTGGTTCGGTCCGTATTCGCGCAGAAAACTGTCGGGCGCGATCCCCCCCGCCGCCAGCGCCTGGGTCAGCGCGGCGGCATAGTCCAGCCGCTCGGCAAACCCGGCAAGGCTGAACCCCGCCGTGGTCGATGCCCCGTCGAACATGAATTCATGCTCGAAACTCGCCTTCAGCCGCAGGCCGGTTTCCGCCTCGAACGCCGCGACCGCCGCCTTCAGCACCCCGCGCGTGCAGCATTCCCAGGGTGCGCCGTCCAGATCGGACACATCCCCCAGCGCAAAGGCCAGCACCCGGCCATCGGGCAGCGGCGCCTCGATCCGCGTCTCTGCATCCGGGCGCAGCACCAGATCCCCCAGCGCGCCATAAGGGCTGTCGGAGATGGTATCGAAACAGGTGATCTGCACATTGGTCGGCGTCCAGCCGATGCCGGTGGTGCAGCGTCGGTCGAAATCCGCCGAAGGCACCCCCTTGCCGCGCAGAAGGCCGGAAAAATCCGAGGTGCAGACCATGGTGTAGGGGGGCGTCATAGGCTATCGGGCTTTCGCTGCTTGCATGTGCGGTCCAGTCTGTGAACAAATGTGCGCAGGTGCAATGTCTATCTGATCCGGGGGCCGTCCCTTGCCGCTTCTTTCACCTGACGATCCCCCCCCCTTCACCCGGCAGGACCGTCCCGGCGACTGGCTGTTCACCGTCGAACATGCCGGCCGCGCGATCCCGGCCCGGCTGGGCGACCTCGGCCTGCCTGCGGGAGAGATTGACCGCCACATCGGCTGGGATCCGGGTGCCGCCGATCTGGCCCGCGCGCTGCTGGACCGGCTGGGCGGGGTGCTGATCGAACAGCCCTACAGCCGGCTGGTGATCGACTGCAACCGCCCGTGGGCGGCGGAAAGCCTTGTGCCAGAGGAATCCGACGAAACCCCGGTCCCCGCCAACCGCGCCCTGTCGGTGGCCGACCGGCACCTGCGCTGGAACCGCATCCATCAGCCCTATCAGGGCGCGGTGGCCGAGGCGGTGAAGACCCGCCCGCGCGGCTTCCTGTCGGTCCATACCTACGACCCGCAGCGCCGGGTGGACCCGGCACAGCGCCCCTGGCCCGTGGGCCTGCTCTGGCGGCAGGAAAACCCGCTGGCCCCGGCGCTGGCCGCCGCGCTGGCGGTCGATCCGGCCGTGCAGCCGCTGGGCATCAACCAGCCCTACACAATCTCCGAGACCTCGGATTACGCGCTTCCCGTCCATGCCGAACCCGCCGGCCTGCCCCATGTGCTGATAGAGGTGCGCAACGACTTCCTGCGCACCCCCGATACCGTGGCCGAAATGGCCGACCGCTTTGCCGCCGCCCTCTCCGCGTGGACCCCATGACCAGCCCGTTCCTCTCCACCACCAGCCGCAACATCCCCATTGTGCCCGACCGTGCGGCGCTCCTGTTCATCGACGTGCAGAACTTCGCCTGCCACCCCGACGGCGCCGAATGGCGCGACATGCCGCCCGACGAACTGGCAGCGAAAAAGGAACCCTTCCTTAAAAAACTGCACGATGACGTGCTGCCCCGGATGCAGGCGCTGCAAGCCGCCGCCCGCGCGGCGGGGATCGAGGTGATGTATACTACCATCGAAAGCCTGACGCTGGACGGCCGCGACCGCAGCCTCGATTACAAGATCACCGGCTTCAACGTGCCCAAGGGGTCGTGGGATGCAAAGGTGCTGGACGGGATCGCCCCGCAGGGCGACGAGATCGTGCTGCCCAAGACCTCGTCCAGCGTGTTCGTCTCCACCCATATCGACTATGTGCTGCGCAACCTTGGCGTCCAGCAGTTGATCGTCTCGGGCTGCCTGACCGACCAATGCGTCGAAAGTGCGATCCGCGATGCCTGCGACCTCGGCTATCTGGTCACGCAGGTGACCGACGCCTGCCTGACCTATACCGAGGACCGGCAAAGGGCCTCGATCAACGCGATCCGGGGCTATTGCCGGCAGGTCACGACGGCGGAACTGGTGGCGGAACTGGTGGCGGTTTCGGCGGGCTGATCCGGCCCGAAACCGTTAAGGGCAAGTAAACAAAAAAGACGAAATCGTTTGATTGCAATGGTTTGACTTTTTGGGCACGCGTGCCCAAACGGGTGGGCACGCCCCTTCCGGGGCGCGCCCTGCCGGTTCAGTTCGCCATGAAGGCCTGGAACCGCTCCAGATAATCCCGCGCCTCGGGCTGGTCGGTCAGGATCACATCCCACGACTGCCGCGCCTTTTCCATGAAGGGCTCCAGATCCGGTTCGATGATCTCGATCCCCGCCTCACGCGCCGCCACCAGCCCGGCATCGGCCAGCTCGTCATGGGCCGCGATCCCCACCGCGACCGCCTCGGTCGCGGCGGTCTGGATCATCTCCCGCTCCTCATCCGTCAGCCCGTCCCACCAGGCCTTGCCGACCAGAAAGATCGTGGTGGACTGGTGTGCCGTGGTCAGGGTGTAGCTGTTCGTGACCTCATGGAACCGGTCGGCCACAAAGGAATCCGGGCTGATCTCCAGCGCGTCCACCACGTTGTTCTGGATCGCCATGAACAGCTCGCCAAACGCCATCGGCGTCGGCTGCGACCCAAAGGCGTTATAGGCCTCCACGAACCCCGGCGTCGGCAGCACGCGAATCTTCAGCCCCGCCATATCCTCCACCGTCTCTACCCGCGCCGGCGCCTTGGCCGCGACCGAGCGTTCATAGATCGAGCCGAAGCCCAGCCCGTGCATCTCATACTCTTCCAGCAGATCGAGCAATTCGCGCCCCATGTCGCTTTGCAGGATGTCATAGGCCTGCTGCTTGCTCTCGAACAGATAGGGCAGCGACAGCACCCGATAGGCCGGCACGACCGTTTCCAGCGTGGACCCGCCAAAGATCCCGCCGGTCAGGATCCCGGTGCGGATCGACTGGATCGCCCGCGTCTCGTTCCCGGCCTGCGCGCAGCACTGCACATCGACCACGATATCGCCGTCTGATCGTTCCTCGATCAGCCGCTTGAACTCGTTCAGGATCACCTGATACGGGCTCTGGTCGCTCAGCACATGGGCCATTTCCATCGTATGGGTCTGCGCCCCCGCCGATCCCGCCGAAAGGGCGGCCGCGGCAGCAAGGCCGAGGAGATGTTTCGCATAGGTCATAGTCGTCACCCTCCCGTGGGTTGTTGGTGTCAGCGGAGCAGCGCGAGCGAGATGCCCGGCACGTAGGTGATGATCATCAGGTTGGCGAAGAGGACCATCAGCAGAACCGCCAGCGGCCGCATCAGCTGCTCCATGCTGACGCGGGCAATCCCGCAGGCGATGAACAGGTTGACCCCCACCGGGGGCGTGCACATCCCGATGGCAAGGTTCACGATCATGATCAGCCCGAAATGCGTCGGGTCGATCCCGTAGCGTATGGCGATGGGGGCCAGGATCGGGCCGAGGATGATGATCGCGGCGAATGTCTCCATGAACATGCCGACGATCAGCAGGAAGACATTGACCATCAGCAGAAACATCAGCGGATCGGTCGTCAGGCTGGTCAACAGCGCCCCGATCTGCTGCGGCGCGCGCAGAAGATGCAGCGCAAAGCCGAACATCGCCGCGAAGGCCACGATGATCATTACGACCGACGAGGTGACGGCGGCGCTGGCAAAGATCCGCGGCAGGTCGCGGATCGCGATCTCGCGGTAGACGAAGACACCGACGATGAGCGCGTAAAAGACCGCGACCACCGCCGCCTCGGTCGCGGTGAAGATGCCGCCGAAGATCCCGCCCAGAATGATCACCGGCATCACCAGCGCCAGCGCCGCGCGCTTCAGCGCCACCCAAACCGCGCAGGCCCAGGGCCGCAGGTGGAACGGCTGCCGCTCGCCATGCCCGCCGATCCACGACATGAAGATCACCGTCAGCATCAGCGACATGGCGATCATCAGCCCCGGCAGGAAACCCGCGATGAACATGTCGGTGATCGAGACGCCGACCGTCACGCCGTAGATGATCATCGCGACCGATGGCGGGATAATGACGCCCAGTTCGGCCGAGGCCGCGACCGTCGCCGCGCTGAACGGGCGCGGATACTTCTGCTTCTCCATCTCGGGGATCAGCATCGAGCCCACGGCGGCCGCCGTCGCGGCCGACGATCCGGAGATCGTGGCGAACAGCATCGAGGTCATCACCACCGCCGCCGCCAGCCCGCCCCGCACCCAACTGACAATGGCCTTGGCGAAATCGACCAGCCGCGCGGCGATGCCCCCGTATTGCATCAACCGGCCGGCAAGCACGTAAAGCGGCAGCGCCATCAAGGCAAAGCTGTCGAGCGACTCAAACACCACCTGCGGAATGGCGATCAGGGGAATGTTGCGGCCCATCAGCGTCGGCACCGCCGCCATCCCCAGCGCCAGCGCGATCGGCACACTGAGCGCGAAGAGCAGCAGCAGAAGCCCCAGCAAACCGGCCATGGGCTAGTCCTGCGGCGCGTGGTCCGAGGCGAAGCGGATGTCGCGCCCCTCGGCAATGGTTTCGGCGATCAGCCCCAGCGAATTCAAGATCATCAGCGCCGCGCCCACGGGCATCGCCCAGTAGACCCGATCCTTGGTCCAACCCAGCACCGAGCTGCGCTCGGTCGCGCCCAGCCGGACGAAATCGAGGCCGACCTTGATCAGCATGGCGAAGAAGACGATGGAGAGCAGGATCACCCCGTAGCGCACCGCCTGACCGGGCAGCGACGGCAGCTTTCGCACGCCGAACTCCAGCGCGATCATCTGGGCGTGGCGCACGCCCACGCCCGCCCCCAGGAAGACCATCCAGATCAGCGTGTAGCGGGCAAGTTCCTCGGTCCAGGGCGCGCTGATGTTGTAGCCTGCCGCCGTCAGCACGAAGCGGACCATGACCTGTGTCATCACCGCGCAGGCGACCACCGCCAATAGCAAGCCGACCAGTAGCGATACCGCGTAGTTCAGCCTGTCAACGAGGGAGACGACGATGCGCAACGGGGCGGTCCTGCCTTGTCCGGGTTGCCTTTGCCCGAGAGTGCAGCGATTCAGATTTGTGCGCAAGATAAATTTATGTCCGCAATGCGCACAAATTTGCGGCGATCAGACGGCGCTTTCGCGCTGTGTCCAGACCCAGTCCGCCAGTTCCGCGTGGGTACAGAACCAGACCGGCCCGCGGGATTTCGCGTGTTCGATCAACTGGTCGAGGATCCAGATCCGCGACCGGTAGCCGATGACAAAGGGATGGAACACCGCCTGAAACACCCCGCCCGTGTCAAAAGCCGCGTCGAACTCGCGCCGGAAGATGTCGAAGACCGCCTCGGGCGGCGTCCAGGGGCGGGTGGCGGGGTCGCGGTTGAACAGGAAATAGACCGCATCGTCGCGCGACCATTCGACGGGGATCTCCACCACGCCGGTCGGTCTGCCGTTGGCGACAAGCTCATAGGGTTCGTCGTCGGCCATCAGCGAGCTGTCGTAGGCAAAGCCCAGTTCGGCGACCAGATCGATTGTATGCGGGCTCAGATCCCAGTTGGCGGAGCGGTGACCGACCGGGCGGCGGCCCGTCATCGCCTCCAGTGCGTCACGGGCCCGAAGCATCAGGTCGCGCTCCGTCTGCCGGTCCAGCGTCGAGTTGTTCTCGTGCAGCCAGCCATGAACCCCAACCTCGTGCCCGGCTGCGATGATGGGGTCGAGCGCGGGCGGGTCGATCAGCCCGGCGACGGCCGGAACGAAGAAACTGGCGCGGACATCGTGGCGGGCCAGCACCTCCAGCACCCGCGGGGTGCCGACGCGGCGGCCGAATTCCCCCCAGGCCAGCCGGCCGATGGCGGCGCGGCCGGTGCCAAGCTCGAAGGTTTCGTGGTCGCAGTCGAACGACAGTGCAACGGCGCAGCGGGCGCCGCCCGGCCAGTGCGACGGCTTCAGGGCGCGGCCTGCGCGCACTCGGTCAACCAGCGCGCGCCATTCGGCCTCGGGCATCTCCCACGGCCAGGCGCGGGTCAAATCCCGCTCTCCAGCCGCGTGTTGGCGATGAACTCAGGCACGCTGGCCTGATTGGGCAGGGTAAGCAGGAAGGCGACCATGCCCGCCACCGTCTCGGGCGTCAGCCGGTCGGCCTTGGGCGTGGCGCCGGGTAGGTCGGCGGTCATCTCGGTATCGATGGCGCCGGGGCAGATCGCGGTGGCGCGCACCCCGTCGTCCCAGCCGGCGAAGCGCACGGCCTGGGTCAGCGCGTGCAGCGCATGCTTGGTCATCGTGTAACCGATGGACACCCCGTCGCGATACCGCTTGGCGTCGGTCGAGGCGATGTTGATGACCCGCCCCGCGCCGGTCTTGCGCAGATGCGGCAGGGCGCAGCGGATCAGACGGAACGGCGCCTTGACGTTGATCGCCCAGAGATCGTTCAGATCATCCTCCGACCCCTTCTCGAAATCGACGATCCGCAGGACGCCGGCGTTGTTGATCAGCGCGTCGATCCGGCCATGCGCGGCCACGGTCGCATCCACCCACGGCTGCGCCGTCGCCGGGTCGGTCGCGTCGAAATGCGCAGCCATGACCCGGTCGGTGCCAAACCGATCAGCCTGCGTCAGGTCGCGCAGGCCCAGCGAAACTGTCCAGCCATCGGCCAGCAGCCGTTCGGTGATCGCCGCGCCAAGGCCCCTGCCCCCGCCCGAGATCATGGCGACCTTCATCAGAACAGGCCCTGATAGACACCGCCGTCGTTGACGATGTTCTGCCCGGTCATGAACCCGGCCTGCGCCGAGCACAGATAGGCGACCAGATCGCCGCATTCCGCGGGGTCGGCGAAGCGGCCCGCCGGGCAGCCCTTCAGCCGGTCCTCGACGATCGCCTCATAGGTGGTGTTCCCACGTTTCGCGTGGCCGTGCAGGTTGGTACGCAGCGCGTCGGTATCAAACAGGCCGGGGCAGACGGTGTTGACGGTCACGTTATGCGGGATCAGGTCTCGGACAATCGCCGCGACCGCGCCCGACAGTGCCAGCCGCGCGGCGTGGCTGTGGGCAAAGCCCACCTGCGGGAACTTGATGAAGCTGACCGACATGTTGACGATGCGGCCAAAGCGGCGGGCCTTCATGCCCGGCGTTACCGCCTGGATCATCTGGATAGACGACAGAAAGTGATCCTCCAGCCACTGCCGCCAGTCCCCGGCCGTGATCTGTTCGAACGGGGTCGGCACCTGCCGCACACCGGGGTTGCTGACGAGTATGTCGACTTCGCCCGCGGCGGCGTCCAGTATCGCGGCGCGCCCTTCGGCGGTGTTGTAGTCGGCGGCGACGCAGGCGACGGGCACGCCGAACTCCTGTCGGATCGCCGCGCCCGCCGCTTCCAGCGCCTCGGCAGAACGCGCGTTGATCGTCAGCGCCACTCCCTCGCGCGCCAGAGACCGGGCGCAGGCGAGGCCCAGGCCACGGCTGGCGGCGGTGACGATGGCGCGGCGGCCGTTCAGTCCCAGATCCATCTCGTCTCTCCTCAGGCCACCTTGGCCGGTTGCGGGATCAGCCGGTCCATCCCCGCCTTCAGCCCGGCCAGCGCGGCGCCCTCCAGTGGCAGAAGCGGGGGGCGCGGATAGCCGCCGCCCGGCAGGCCCTGCAGGTTCATCGCCGCCTTGGTCGCCGGATAGAGCGTGCGGCCTTCGGTGGTGAACAACTCGGTCAGGGCGATGCCGATGCGCTGCAACTCCCACGCTTCCTCCAGCCGTCCGGCCTTTGCCGCGTGCCACAGGTCAAGGCACCCCGGCGCCCAGACGTTCGGGAAGCAGTCGATCAGTCCATCGGCCCCGGCCAGAACCGCCGGGACGCCAAAGACCGATGACGGCCCGCAGAACACCCGGATGCGATCCCTCACCCGGTAGAAGGTGTCGTGGAACACCCGCCAGCTGCCGCTGCTTTCCTTGATGCCCACGACATGATCCAGATCGGCGAGCCGGTCGGCGATTTCGGGCGTGATCGCGTTCCCGGCGTTACCGGGAATGTTGTAGAGCAGGATCGGCAGAACCGCCTTGGCATCGACGGCCTCGAAATGCGCGATGACCTCTGCGTCGGTCAGATGGGCGAAATAGGGCGGCATCACCAGCACGCCGTCGCAGCCCGCCTCCTTTGCGGCATGGATTTGCTCGATCACCTCGTCAGCGCGGATCGCCCCGGTGCCGATGATCGACGGCCCGCGCCCGGCGGCGGCTTGCACCGTCAGCCGGGCCAGCCGGTCGCGTTCGGCCAGCGTCAGCGCCCAGAATTCACCGGTGCATCCGGCGGTCACCATCCCGGTCGATCCGGCGGCGTAAAGCCGGTCGATATTGGCGACGAAGCCTTCCTCGTCGATCGCACCATCGGCGCGGAACGGGGTCGTGAGTGCGGGCATCGGGCCCGACCAGCTGACGGATGTGCGGTCCAAGTGGTTCCTCCTGCGTGTTCCGCTTCAGCGCGCGCCCTGCGCACGCGGCTCTGACATGACGAGTTCATCGAGGTTGAGGCGCGTACCCGACGCGCCCGGGCAAAAGACATGGCATGCCTGCGCATCGATGCCGAGGGCGATGGTCTCTCCCATCCGCACCTGCTCGGTTCCCGGAAGTCGTCCGATCAGGCGGATCTCGTCGGTCAGCCTGACAGTGACGATGTTCTCGTGCCCGGTCTGCTCCACGACCTGCACGACGCCGCGCAGCGGACCGGTGCCGAGACTGATATGCTCTGGCCGCGCGCCGAAGGCCGCCGCACCCGGCTGCGCTGCGTCGCTCAACTTGCCTACCGGGAGCGACAGACCGGGGGCGTCGAAAACCCAGCCGCCACCGTCCTGCCTCAGCTCCCCGTCGATCAGGTTCATCGACGGCGTGCCGATAAAGCCCGCGACGAAACGGTTGGCGGGGGCGCGATAGACCTCTTGCGGCGGGGCGAACTGCTGCAGTTTCCCGTCCAGCATGATGGCGATGCGGTCGGACATCGTCATCGCCTCCAACTGGTCGTGGGTGACATAGACCATGGTGCGGCCCAGCCGGGCGTGCAGCTCCACCAGTTCGGCGCGCATGTAGCCGCGCAGCTTGGCGTCGAGGTTCGACAGCGGCTCGTCCAGCAGAAAGACTTTGGGATCGCGCACCAGCGCCCGACCAAGTGCCACCCGCTGCTGCTGCCCGCCCGACAACTGCCGCGGCTTGCGGTCCAGCAGCGGGGTCAGTTGCAGCATCTCGGCGGCCTTGGCCACCATCTGCTCACGCTCGGCCCTGGGCACGCCGCGCTTCTTCAGCGGATAGGCGATGTTCTTCGCCACCGTCATGTGCGGGTAAAGGGCATAGGACTGGAACACCATCGCGATGTCGCGCTTGCCCGGCTCAACGTCGTTCACCACGCGGTCGCCGATGCGGATCTCGCCGCCGGTCGGAAACTCCAGCCCCGCCAGCATGCGCAGCGTCGTCGTCTTGCCGCAGCCCGAGGGGCCGAGCAGCGAGACGAACTCCCCCTGCTCGATCGACAGGTTCAGATCGTCCACCGCGACGAAATTGCCGAAGGCCTTGCGCACGTTGGAGAACACCACATCGGCCATTGTCACCCCTTTACCCCGCCGGCGCCGAAACCGCGGGTCAGATAGCTTTGCAGGAAGGCGAAGACGATGATCAGCGGCACGCTCATCATCACGCTGGCTGCCATCAGCAGCGACCATTCGATATTGAAGCTGGAGATCAGCATGTTCATCACGCCGGTGGTCAGCGGCCGCGCGCCGTCAGAATTCACCAGCACCAGAGCGTAGAGGTATTCGTTCCACGACAGGATGAAGGTGAACAGCGCAGTGGAGATGATGCCGGGCAGAAGCTGCGGCAGGATCACGTCCCTGAACGCGCCAAGCCGCGAGGCGCCGTCGACCAGCGCGGCGCTTTCCAGATCCTCGGGGATGCCGGCCATGAACGACCTGAGCAGCCACAGCGCATAGGGCAGCGCGAAGGTCGTATAGGCGATCACCAGGCTGAAGATCGTGTTCGAGAGTCCCAGGCTGACCAGCATCAGGTAAAGCGGGATGATCAGCACGACCGAGGGCAGCAGGTAGGTGAACAGCACGAGGAACGCCAGGCTTTCGCGCCCGCGATAGCGGAACCGGACAAGGCTGTAGGCGCCGAGCGTCGCGATGCCGACGACCACGAATGTGGTGGAGAGCGACAGCACCACGGAGTTGCGGAAATAGGTCAGGAAGTTCGTCTGCTGTATCAGCCGCAGGTAGTGCTCGAAGGTGACCGTTTCCGGCAGGATGGTCGGTGGGCGGCGGAACAGCTCGAACTGCGGCTTGACCGAGGTCACCAGCATCCAGAACAGCGGAAACGCCACCGCCAGCACGATGCCCCAGGCCATCAGGTTGAACAGGATGCGGCGGATCATGCGTCCCTGTCCCTTGTCCGGCGGATGTAGACGATCATGAAGACCAGCATGATCGCCATCATCACCACGGCATAGGCGGCGGCCATGCCCATCTGGTTCAGCGCGAAGGCCTCCTTGTAGACCAAGAGCGGCAGCGTCTGGGTCGAGATCACCGGCCCGCCCCCGGTCAGCAGGAAGATCAGGTCGAATTCCTTGAAGTCCCAGATCGCGCGCAACATGATGATGACGACCAGAACCTCGCGCAACTGCGGCAGGGTCACGTCAAAGAACCGCGCGATGGCGCCGGCGCCGTCGATCCGCGCGGCCTCGTAGAGCGCGTCCGGGATCGTTTGCAGTCGGGCCAGCACGGCGATCACGACGAATGGGAAGTATTTCCACGCACCGACCAGAATGACCGAGATCATCGCATTGGGCATCGTCCCCAGATAGTCGATGGGAAAGTCGATCAGCCCGGCCATCATCATCAGGTGGTTCATGATCCCGTAAAGATCGTTGAACAGCCAGCGCCAGACCAGCACGGCGACGACGGTGGAGATGAAGTAGGGAAACAGGATCAGGCTGCGCGCCAGGCTGCGGAACCAGATGTTCTGATGCAGCACCAGCGCCATCAGCACGCCGAACACGATCTGCAGCGTCAGCGTGCCCACCGTCCAGATCAGGTTGTTCTTCAGCGAGGTCCAGAACTCGCCCTTGGCCAGCAGCACCCTGTAGTTGTCGAGACCCACCCAGGATCCCTGCAGCGTCGGCGTGTAGATCTGGAACAGGGACAGATAGATTGCAGAGATCAGCGGATAGACGATGACGGCACAGAACACCATCACCGTGGGCGCGATCAGCATCAGGCCCAGAATGGAATACTGACGCTCCAGAACTGTCTGGGTCGGGCGGGGCATCGAGATCCTTTGGAAATCGGGGGTGCCGGGCGATTGCCCGGCACCGGTCAGGGTGTCAACCCCGCATGATCGCTTCGATGGCGGCGGCGGTTTCGCCCAGCACCGTATCGACATTCTCGTCGTTCAGCACCACGCGCTGTACCAGATCGGCGATCGGGCCTGCGTTGATCACCTCGCCCGCCTTTTCGTTCGACTGGTGGTCGGCGCTCTCGTAGCCCAGGTTGAAGCCGCCGGCCGCAGCCGCCGACATCAGTTCGACCTCGTCCGAGTATTTCCGGATGATGTCGTTGTCCTGATACATCGGGTTGTTGTTGATCGACTGCAGCAGCGGCAGCACATGTCCGGGCGCGGCGTGAAGCTGCTTGATGTAGCCTTCCGGCTCGAACAGGAAGGCGGCGAACATCTTGGCCGCATCGATGTTGCGCGACTGTGCCGGGATGAAGACACTGGCGAAGTCGTTGAACGTCCACGGCGCGACGTCGGTCGAGATCCGGGGATAGGTGGCGCAGGTGATCTCGTCGGCGATCGCGGGATTCTGATCGCGCACGTTGACCAGAACGCGGCCGGTGTAGATGCCGGTGGCCGTCGCGCCGCTGACAAAGGCGGTCAGGCTTTCACCCCAGCTGTAGTTCGTCGCCCCCGGGGGGCTCAACTCGCGCATCGCCTTGTAGAATTCCAGCGCGTTGCGCGTGCCCTCGTTGTCGATGTCTACCTCCAGATCGGGGGTGAAGACATGCCCGCCCGCCTGATGGATGAAGCCGATGAAGATCAGCGAGGTCATGGTGTTGCGGCCATAGGGCAGCGGGGCGCCATAGATGCCGCCGGTCTGCATCGCCTGACAGGCGGCGCGCAGCTCGTCCCAGGTTTCAGGGATCTTTTCGACGCCGGCCTCTCGCATCAGGTCATGGCGCACCCAAAGCATGTTGGCGGCCGAGTTGCCGATGCCGGTTGCGCAATAGTTGCCATCGGCGGCGCGGAACACGTTGTTCGCGCCGGGGTAGAAATCGTCGACTCCGATGGCCTCGATCACGTCGTTGAAGGGTGCGATCAGGCCGTTGGCATAGTAGCTCTGGACCGCAAAGGACGGCAGGTGCGTGACAATGTCCGGCACCTCGCCCGACGAGAAGGCGGCGGCGAGTTGCGGTGCATAGCCTTCGTCCGACGTCGTTTCGAACACCACGCGAATGCCCGGGTGCATTGCCTCGAACTGCGCGATCTGGAACTGATAGGCCTCCAGCTGGGCGGGCGCGGCCTGCGGCGACCACCAGCGCAGGGTGATATCCTGCGCAACGGCGCGCACCGGCAACGACGACAGCGCCGCCGTGGCGGCCATCCCCTTCAGCGCACCGCGCCGGGTCAATCCGAACTTGCTGGTCATCTTTCTTCTCCCTGCTTGCGTCAAGTGTTCACATAGCGCACTCTTGTGCGATATTAACACCCGAACTGGCAAGCCATGCAAGGGTTCTTTTGCGAAGTTTGACGTGGCCGAAAGGTTTGGGGTTGAGTAGGGACAGATCAGCAATCGCCACGAGCTGACGGCGGGAGGGAACGGATGACGCGTGAAATCACCGGCAGAGAGGATTCTGTGGAAGAGGTGCGTACATTATCGCGCACTGGCCTGATGACCGCATCCCCCGACGGGCTGGACGACGACGACGGCGGCCTGAATCCCCGCGACTATGTCAGCTCCCTCGCTCGCGGGCTGGAGGTGCTTCGCGCCTTCAACCGAACCCGGCGCAAGATGACCCTGTCCGAGGTCGCGGCCGAGACAGGAAATACCCGTGCGGGCGCGCGGCGCATCCTGCTGACGCTGGTGCATGAAGGCTATGCGGTCGCAGACGGCAAGCTGTTCGACCTGACCCCGCAGGTGCTGGAACTCGGCTATTCGGTCCTGTCGTCCAAGGGCGCCTGGGACATCGCCCGACCCTTCATCGACCATCTGTCCGAGGAGTTGCGCGAATCCGTCTCGGCCGCGGTGCTCGACAGGTTCGAGGTCGTCTATGTCACCGGCACCCAGTACCACCGGGTCATCAGTGTGGGAATCACCGTGGGCGCCCGTTTCCCCGCCTATGCGACCGCGACGGGGCGTGTCCTGCTGGCGGCGCAGCCCGAGGATCAGTGGCCCGCAATCCTTCAGAATATCCCGCTGAGCCCCCTGACCGAGCGCACGGTGATCGACCGCGATCAGTTCCGGGGTATCCTCGAAGAGGTGCGCGACAAGGGCTGGTCGCTGGTCGATCAGGAACTCGAGATCGGGCTTGCGTCGATTGCCGTGCCGCTCCGTAATGCCACCGGCGGGCTGGTCGGGGCGATCAACGTGGGTGTGCCGGTGATCCGGATGACGCCCGACAAGATGGTCGAGGTGATCCTGCCGCGGCTGCTGGAAACCGCCGATAATATCTCTCAGGCGCTCAAGCGGTGAAACGCGCGGGCGAATAGGGCGCGACATCGGTGCAGGGCGTCAGCCCAAGCGCGATTTCCGCCGCGGCGCGCCCGACCAGCGGGCCAAGCGTGTAGCCCGCATCCCCTGGCACCGCCAACACGACCCGCGCGGCGCTCGGCAACGGACCCAGCACCGTCTTGCCGTCCACGGTGGTGTTCATTCCCGCCCATGTGCGCAGCACACGCAAGCTGGCAATGGCCGGCACTAGCTGCGCTGCCAGCGCCACGTTGGGCAGCATCGATTCCGCCATGACCGAAGGCGGCACATTGCTTCCGCGCGACCGCGCCGGCCAGCCACCGCCGATGACGATCTGGCCCGAGCCGAACTGCTTCAGCGTGATCGGACGTTCAGCATGCTGGATCAGATGGTTGATTCGCACCTGACCGGGTTCCGTGATGTTCATGTGCAAAGGCTCTGCCCTGCTCGGCAAGGTCAGGCCCAGGCCGGCGGTCAGGCCTCCGGTGCCCCATGCTGCGGCAAGGATGACCTTGCCGGCCCGGTATACGGCGTGTTGCCCTTGTGCCTCTCCGTCTGCCGACAGGTGAAGGATATGATCGGTGGCAAAGACCACACCGCGGCGCGCCGCCTCTGCCCGCAGTCGGAGGTTCGCGGTCAGCGGGTTGAGCTTGCCTTCGTTCCGGCACAGTTCCGCCCCGACGATCTGGGCGCCGATCCACGGCGCGATCCGGTCCAGCGCGGCGCGATCCAGCAGTTCGACGCTCAGACCCTTCGCCGCCTCGCGCCGTGCCTTGGCTTCCAGGAATCGCATCTGCTCATCGCCTTCGGCCAGCATCAGCCCCCCGTTGCGCACCATTTCGAACGGCCCGTGCGCGACCTCCAGCCGGCCCCATTCTTCTACCGCCTGAAGATAGAGCGGCAGCGAGGATTCGACGTTCGGGGCCTGATCGGGGAAAAGGCGGATAAACCGGCTTTGCAGCTGCACATGCAGACTGCCTGCGTTTGCCGTGGAACCGGTGTTGATTCCGGCATCGACAAGCGTGACCCGTGCCCCCTGTCCTGCCGCGACCAGCGCCGCCGTCAACCCTACGATGCCGCCGCCAATCACCAGCAAATCGCAGGGCTCAGCCGTCGCCATCCAGCGCCTCCTGCGCGGCAAGGATGGTCGAGATCGCGACCGGCTTGATCGGGACGCGCGGGGCAAAGAAGCTGCGGTCGTCGATCCCGATTCCGCGCTCTTCTGCCAGCAGCCGTACCGCCACTGGGCCACAATAGCGGCCCTGACAACGGCCCATCCCCAACCGGGTCGTCCGCTTCACCGTCCCGACATGGCCCGACTCTTCGCGCATCGCAGCCCGCAATTCACCCAGCGTGACCTCCTCGCAGCGACATATGATGGTGTCGTCGGGCGCCGCCATCGGATGAGGCCCGACCGCGTGCAGCGCCCACAGCCGGCGCTGGAACCGGCGATGCCGGGCCAGCGCGCGGTGATCGGCAAACAGGTCGTGGGCATCGCCATGCCCGCAGGCGGCTGCCGCTGCGGCGCCGGCGATCCGCCCCTCGGCCACCGCTGCAGGCGCCCCCCCCAGGCCCGCGCAGTCGCCGACCGCATAGACGCCGGCGACGGTGGTTTCCATCGACGCAGATCGCTGGCAGCGCAGGTGGCCGAAACGGCCATCATAGCGCATGTCCGCGCCCAGCAGCCGAAGGATCTCGTTCTGCGGCTCGAATCCGTGGTTCATGCAGAGCGCGTCCACCACGACCGGTTCGGGGTCGCCGGGGCCGTCGAACATCACCCGCAGCGCGCCATCTTCCGAGGTGATGGCCTGAACTTTGGTCCGACGGCGGACCGGCACGCCGCGCGACCGGAGCGCCACGAGCATCTGTGCGCCCTTCAGCGTCAGCGCCGGCCCCGCCAGCGCGACCGCCAGCGCCGCCAGTGGCGAGGCCAGCGGCGATGGCGCGGCCTCGGCCACCAGGGACACTTCGGCCCCGCCCCGCGCCAGTTCCAGTGCGACCTGAAGATTGAGCGGGCCGGAGCCGCAGATCGCCACCCGCCGCCCCGGCAGCGTCCGGTAGCTGCGCCAGAGGGTCTGTGCCGCGCCGGTGGTCATCACGCCCGGAAGGGTCCAGCCGGGCACGATGGCAGGGCGTTCATAGGCGCCGGTGGCCACGATCAGCCGCTGCGGCCGCGCGATCAGGGCACCGCCGTCCCGCTCGGCCAGGATCAGCGGACCGTCGAATGCTCCCCAGACCTCGACCCCACCCATGATCTCGGCGCCGGATGCCTGGGCCGCCGCCAGCAGAGCGGCGCCCTCGGCCTGTTGCGCATCCAGCGGCACGCCAGTCGCTGCCTGCTTGTAGTATTGCCCGCCCGCGATCTTGCGTTCATCCAGCACCACAACCGACGCGCCGCCGCGCGCGGCAGCAATGGCGGCGTTCAACCCCCCGGCCCCCCCCCCGATCACCAGCACATCGGGCGCGATTATCCGCGTCGGCGGCGGGACCGGCGCGGGGCCTTCCGACAGATCGGGCAACGGCACCTGACGGCGCACCTCGGCCCCCGCTTCAGCGGGGGTCATGCAGGCGCGGCGGTTCGGCTGGCCATCGACGGTGACGAGGCAGTCCTGACAGACGCCCATGCCGCAGAACACGCCTCGCTCCGCCCCCTTGACGGTATCGCGGAAGCTTCTGAGGCCAGCCTCGGTCAGCGCGGCCGCCAGCGACTGGCCCACGCGGGCCCGGACCGTCTGGCCGTCGAAGGTGAAGGTCACGTCACTCGGCGTCATCGGCCGTGTCCATCAGCGCATCGCGCAGCGCGACCAGTTGGGCCACCGATCGCGCCCGCCAGACAGCCCTGCCGGGCAGGTCGTCCGCGGCGACCATGGCACGGCGCTCCGCCTCGACCCGGCCGACCAGTTCCTCGCCCCAATCGCATCCGCGCTCGCCCCGCGCCTCGCCCATCGCGCGATAGGCCGGACCCATCCGGGCGGCGTGCGCGCGGATGCCGCCCGGCGTGTTCAGTTCCGCCGTCTCGAACGGCCCCGACAGCGCCCAGCGGGGGCCGAGGCTGAGGCGCATCACCGCGTCGATCCCCGCCACGTCGGCCACGCCCTCGTCCACCAACCGATAGGCCTCGCGCAGGACGGCGCCCTGCAGACGGTTCATGACGAAGCCCTCGATCTCGTGGCCCAGCGTGACCGGGTGGAAGCCGACACCGGCAAAGATGCGCTGCGCCCGGTCCAGCGTCGCGGCTGCGGTTCCCGGCCCGGGCACCAGTTCGATGACCCGCAGCACCGCCGGGGGATTCGCGGGATGGGCGACCAGCGCGCGGGCCTGATCGGCATGATCGGGCAGGATGCGCGAGATCGGGATGGCGGAGGACGCGGTGGCAAGCACCGCCTGCGCCGCCGCGCCGGCCAGCAGACCGGCAAAGATTGCCTGTTTGGCCTCCAGCCGCTCCGGGCCCGCCTCGATCACCAGATCGGCGTCCGGCAGCGCCGGGCCGCCGTCGGGCAGAAGCCGCAGTTCACCTTCACAGCCGCGACACAGGCCGGCGAGTTCCATCGCGCGCCTCTGTGCCGCGATTCCCGCCGCAGCGGTGGCGCGCCGGTCAGCGTCAGGCTCGGCCAGCGTGACGGACGCTCCGGCATCGGCAAAGACGGCCGCAAACGACAACCCGATGCTGCCCGCGCCCAGAATCACAACCTTCGGCATCCCAACTATCCTGTTGCCTTAGCGCGTTCACATGCCGCACAGTTGTGCGGAAAGTAGCCGCCGCTGCGGCGAAAGAAAAGGACCAAGAATGGACGTGATGACAGGACGGACTGCCGTTATCACCGGGGCTGCGGGCGGATTGGGGCGGGCGATTGCCGACCGTCTGGCACGATCGGGGGCCAGTATCGTTGCCATCGACACTGCGCCGGCGTTGGCCGCAGCCGGTCTGCCCGCAGACTGGCGGGCCGAGGTGATCGACCTTGGCGCCGACGATGCCCTGTTGCGGCAGAAGGCACTGGCCGGGGCGCTGGGGGCGGTCGACATCGTCGTCGCCAACGCCGGGCTGGTGCCTCCGTGGCGCGGCGTGGCCGATCTGGATGCGGCTGAATGGCAGCGTGTGATGGCGGTCAATGTCTGGGGCGTTGCGGCCACGCTGGGCGGATTCGCCGATGCGCTGGCCCGCACGGGTCACGGGGCGGTGGTGCTGATGGCTTCGATCAACGGATACAAGGCCCATCCGAAACAGATGCTCTACACCACGTCCAAGCACGCCGTCATCGGCATCATGCGCACGGCGGCGCTGGACCTGGGGCCGCAGGGAACGCGGGTCAACGCGCTTGCACCGGGGCCGATTGCGACCGACGCGCTGATGGACCGCCTGGCCTATCGCCACGGTCAGGGCGGCCCTGCGCCCGACGCGGCGCTTGCAGGACTGGCTGCCGAAACCGCACTCCGCCGGATCGCAACATCGGAACAGGTGGCCGAGGCGGCGCATTTCCTGGCCTCCGACGCCGCAGCCGGCATCACCGGGGTGGTGCTGCCGGTCGAGGCCGGTCTGGGTTAACCGAGCGGCTTCCAGCCGTGCTGGGCGAGGATCGCATGGCTCGCCCGGATGTCGCCATCGGGGTCGGACCCTTCGGCCAGCGCATCCGCGATGATCTCCAGCACGGTTGGTCCGGTATAGCCGATGTCGGCCAATGCCCGGGCCA
>JBJHCH010000067.1:0-19996 GCA_050485905.1 Paracoccaceae bacterium
CTGAGATGATCTATCGCGAGGTCGGCCAGTTCAAGACGGACTATCGGACCGACAGCCAGACCTTTCCGATCCAGGGCGACCGGCTGGCCTATATGCTGGCGCTTGCCGTGGCGTTTCTGGTGATCCCCTTTGTCGTCACCGACTACTGGGCGCGCGCGATCCTGGTGCCGTTCCTGATCTATTCCATCGCGGCGCTGGGGCTGAACATCCTGATCGGCTATTGCGGGCAGCTCAGCCTGGGAACGGGCGCCTTCATGGCGGTGGGGGCCTATGCGTCCTTCAAGCTGATGACGGCCTTTCCAGACATCAGCATCCTGATCCATATCGTGCTGGCGGGTTTCATCACGGCGGGCGTCGGCGTGCTGTTCGGCCTGCCCAGCCTGCGGATCAAGGGGTTCTATCTGGCGGTGGCGACGCTGGCGGCGCAGTTCTTCCTGATCTGGCTGTTCACCCGCACGCCGTGGTTCTTCAACTATTCCTCGACCGGCATGATCAGCGCACCGACGCGCACACTGTTCGGCATTCCGATCACCGGGGCCTCGGCCTCGGCGATGACGGTCTATCTGGTCTGCCTGTGCTTCGTGGTCGTTCTGGCCTGGCTGGCGCGCAACCTGACGCGCGGCAGCCTGGGGCGGCAGTGGATGGCCATTCGCGACATGGATATCGCGGCCGAGATCATCGGGGTGAACCCGCTGAAGGCGAAGCTGACGGCGTTCGCGGTATCGTCGTTCTTTGTCGGGATCGCGGGCGCGCTGATGTTCACCGTCTATCTGGGCGCCGCCGAGGCCGGCGAGGCGTTCGGCATCGACAAGTCGTTCCTGGTTCTTTTCATGGTGATCATCGGCGGGCTGGGGTCGGTCCTCGGGTCGTTCCTGGGGGCGGCGTTTCTGGTGATCGGGCCGGTGCTGCTGAAGATACTGCTGGTCAACCGGCTGGGCTGGCCGACCGATCTGGCCGCGCATATCGAGATCATCGTGATCGGGCTCCTGATCCTGGTGTTCCTGATCCTGGAGCCGCACGGGCTGACCGCGCTGTGGCGCACGATAAAGGAGAAGCTTCGCCTCTGGCCGTTCCCGCACTAGCGGGGCCGGCCGACCGGACGCCGTGACAAGCGGCGCGTCGAAACCGTCATCCAAGGGAGGAAACCGATGAAGATGACGCACCTGGCCGCCGCACTGGCGGTTACCATGACGGCGGCCGTGCCTGTGGCCGCGCAGGATCTGCACTTCCCCTCGCTCAGCTACCGGACGGGGCCCTTTGCGGCGGGCGGCATTCCCTTTGCCGACGGCTATTCCGACTATCTGACGCTGATCAACGAACGTGACGGCGGCATCGGCGGGGTGCGCATCCGGCAGTCCGAATGCGAGACCGCCTATAACACCGAGCGCGGCGTGGAATGCTACCAGTCGATCCGGGGCGACAACCCGCTGGTGATCCAGCCGCTGTCCACCGGCATCACCTATCAGCTGATCCCGCTGGTCACCCAGGACAACGTACCGATGCACACCATGGGCTATGGCCGCACATCGGCCGTGAACGGCGAGGTGTTCAACTGGGTCTTCAACTATCCCGGCACCTATTGGGACGGGGCCAGCGTGATCGTGAACTACCTGCTGGACGAGAACGGCGGCAGCCTGGACGGCAAGAAGATCGTGCTGCTCTACCACAACTCGGCCTACGGGCGCGAACCGATCCCCACGCTGACGACGCTGAGCGAGCAGCTGGGCTATCAGTTCATCCCGATCGGCGTGGACAGCCCGGGGCAGGAGCAGGGCAGCCAGTGGCTGCAGATCCGCCGCGAGCGGCCCGACTACGTGCTGATGTGGGGCTGGGGCGTGATGAACGCCGTGGCGATCCAGGAGGCCGCGAACATCCGCTTCCCGATGGAGAATTTCATCGGCGTCTGGTGGTCGGGCTCGGAACAGGACGTGCGGCCCGCCGGCGCCGGCGCGCACGGCTACAAGTCGCTGGCCATGCACGGAACCGGACGGGACTATCCGATCTATGACGACATCCAGCAGTACGTGATCGACGCGGGCCTTGCGGCCGGGACCGGCGAGGAGGTCGGCACCGTGCTCTACTCGCGCGGCATGTATGCCGCGATGCTGGCGGTCGAGGCGGCGAAGAAGGCGCAGGAGATCCACGGCACCGCAGCGATCACCCCGGCAATGATGCGCGACGGCATGGCCAATCTGGAGATCACCGAGGCGCTGATGGAGGAGCTGGGCCTGCCGAACTTCGGCCCGGCGTTCGAGGTCGTCTGCCAGAACCACGGCGGCACGGGTCAGGGGCTGATCCAGCAATGGGACGCGAATGCCGGCCAGTGGAACCTGATCACCGACTGGATCTCTCCGGACCGCGACCTGATCATGGAGATGGTGATGGAGGACAGCCTGGCCTTTGCGGCCGAGAACAACATCACCCCGGCCTGCCTGGAATGATGTGACCGGCGCGCGCCCCGCCCCCGGCGCGCGCCACCCCGAACCGACCGATGGACAGAGGCCGATGCCCGATACCCGACAGATCCAGGACACGCTGCTGCAGGTCAACAATATCGAGGTGATCTACAACCATGTGATCCTCGTCCTGAAGGGCGTCAGCCTGACCGTGCCCAAGGGCGGCATCACCGCGCTGCTGGGTGGCAACGGCGCGGGCAAGTCCACCACGCTCAAGGCGATCTCGGGCCTGCTGCACTCCGAACGCGGCGAGGTCACCAAGGGCTCGATCCTTTATCGCGACGAGACGGTGACGCATGCCGGCCCGTCCGAACTGGTGAACCGCGGCGTGATCCAGGTGATGGAGGGGCGGCACTGCTTCGAGCACCTGACGGTCGAGGAAAATCTGCTGACCGGCGCCTACACCCGCAAGGACGGGCGCGGCGCGGTGCAGGCGGATCTCGATCTGGTCTATTCCTACTTTCCCCGCCTGAAAGAGCGCCGCCGCAGCCAGGCCGGCTATACATCTGGCGGAGAGCAGCAGATGACTGCGATCGGCCGCGCGCTGATGAGCCGGCCCGAGATGATCCTGCTGGACGAGCCGTCGATGGGGCTGGCGCCGCAACTGGTGGAGCAGATCTTCACCATCGTGAAGCGGCTGAACGAGGAACAGGGCGTCACCTTCCTGCTGGCCGAACAGAACACCAACGTGGCGCTGCGCTTTGCCCATACCGGCTACATCCTTGAATCCGGCCGTGTGGTGATGGAGGGCACCGGCGACGCGCTGCGCGAAAACCCGGATGTAAAGGAATTCTACCTCGGCATGTCGGACAAGGGGCGCAAGTCGTTCCGCGACGTGCGCAGCTACCGGCGCCGCAAGCGCTGGCTGGCCTGAGGCTACCGCAAACCGCAACGCCACCCCGCGCCTGCCGGCAGCGGGGCCAGAAGGGGACCGCCCCATGACGACGCGCCATTTCGACGATCTTGAAACCCGCAGCGCGGATGCCCGCGCCGCCGATCTGGCCCGCGCGCTGCCTGCCCAGATCGCGCGGGCAAAGGCGGCGCCGGGGATGACGGCCCTGCTCGATGGTGTGGATCCCGCAGCCGTCACCTCCGCAGGGGCGCTCGCCGCCCTGCCCGTCCTGCGCAAGTCGGCACTGGTAGAGGCGCAAGGCGCCACGCCGCCCTTCGGCGGGCTTGCCGGCCGCCCGGTCACCGGCTTCGACCATGTGTTCCAGTCGCCCGGCCCGATCTATGAGCCGGGCCAGACCGGCCGCGACTGGTGGCGGCTGGGGCGCTTCCTGCATGCCACCGGCATCGGCGCAGGCGATGTAGTGCAGAACTGCTTTTCCTATCACCTGGTCCCCGCCGGCATGATGTTCGAAAACGCGGCCCGCGCGGTCGGCGCGACCGTGCTGCCGGCGGGCACCGGCCAGACCGACCTGCAGGTGCGTGCGGCGGCCGATGTGGGCACCACCGCCTATGCCGGAACGCCGGATTATCTGAAGGTCATCCTGGACCGCGCCGCAGAGATGGGCGTGACGCTGAAGATTACCCGCGCGGCGGTGGGCGGCGGCGCGCTGTTCCCGTCGCTGCGGCAGGACTATGCCGACCGCGGCATCACCTGCCGCCAGTGCTATGCCACCGCCGATCTGGGCAACATCGCCTATGAGACCGACGCGATGGAGGGGATGGTGGTGGATGAGGGCGTGATCGTCGAAATCGTGCGCCCGGGCACCGGCGACCCCGTGCCGGATGGCGAGGTGGGCGAGGTCGTCGTCACCACGCTGAACCCCGACTACCCGCTGATCCGCTTCGCCACCGGCGATCTGTCGGCGGTGATGCCGGGGATCAGCCCCTGCGGCCGCACCAACCTGCGCATCAAGGGCTGGATGGGCCGCGCCGACCAGACGACCAAAATCAAGGGCATGTTCGTGCGCCCCGAACAGGTGGCCGATTTCGTCGCCCGCCATGCCGAGATCGCCCGCGCCCGCGTCGTCGCCAGCCGAGAGGGCGAGATGGACGTGATGACCGTGCAGGTCGAAACCCCCGCAACCGATGCCACTGCCTATGAGGGCACGGTGCTCGCGGCGCTGAAGCTGAAGGGCCGCGTCGTGCTGGTGCCGCCCGGCAGCCTGCCGAACGACGGCAAGGTGATCGAGGATCAGCGCAGCTACGACTGAGCGGGCGTCACACCACCCGCTCGACCATCATCTTCTTGATCTCGGCAATCGCCTTGGCCGGGTTCAGCCCCTTGGGGCAGGTCTTGGCGCAGTTCATGATCGTGTGGCAGCGATACAGCTTGAACGGGTCGTTGAGCTGGTCCAGCCGCTCGCCCGTCGCCTCGTCCCGGCTGTCGATGATCCAGCGATAGGCATGCAGCAGCGCGGCGGGGCCAAGGTAGCGGTCGCCGTTCCACCAGTAGCTCGGGCAAGCGGTGGAGCAGGAGGCGCACATCACGCATTCATAAAGCCCGTCCAGCTTCTTCCGGTCCTCGATCGACTGGCGCCATTCCTTGGCCGGGCGGTTCGTCTTCGTTTCCAGCCACGGCATGATGCTGGCGTGCTGGGCATAGAAATGCGTCAGGTCGGGGATCAGGTCCTTCACCACCGGCATGTGCGGCAGGGGGTAGATTTTCACGTCACCCTTGATCTCGTCCATGCCGTAGATGCAGGCCAGCGTATTGATGCCGTCGATGTTCATGGCACATGAGCCGCAGATCCCCTCGCGGCAGGACCGGCGAAACGTCAGCGTCGGGTCGATCTCGGACTTGATCTTGATCAGCGCGTCCAGAACCATCGGGCCGCAATCGTCCATGTCCACGAAATAGGTGTCCACCCGCGGATTCTGGCCGTCATCCGGGTTCCAGCGATAGATCTGGAACTTGCGCAGATTCTTCGCCCCCTCGGGCTTCGGCCAGGTCTTGCCGGTGCGCATCTGGCTGTTCTTGGGCAGGGTCAATTGCACCATGATCAAAGGCTCCCGTTCACAGGACGAGCGGCCGCGTCGGCGGCTGCCCGGAGCGTTGGCGGACGCAGGACTGATAGACCTGCTGCGGATCACGACCGCCGATGAAATCGGTGGACAGGTTGATTTCCGTGCGCGCGATGGGCCGGACGCGGCTTCCATCGGTGCCGATGCCAAAGGCGGCGGTGCCAAAGGGGGCGACCGCCTGCCGCGCGCGCTCGGCGCACTGCCGCTCTGCCACCTCCACCGGAACCGGCCCGCAGGCGGCCAGCGACAGCAGCGACAGGGCAAGGGCGCCGCGCATCAGCATCAGTAGACGCGCGCCTTTGGCGCGATCTTCTTCAACTCGATCCCGCCCTGATCCTCAGGCGTCAGGGGATCCAGCACCACCGGGCGATAATCCAGCCGCACCGACGTGCCCTCCACCCAGGCCAGCGAGTGCTTGCGCCAGTTGATGTCGTCACGCTCGGCAAAATCCTCGCGCGCATGGGCGCCGCGGCTTTCCTTCCGCGCCTCGGCGCCGACGATGGTGGTCAGCGCGTTGGGCATCAGGTTGTCCAGTTCCAGCGTCTCCATCAGGTCGGAGTTCCAGATCATCGAGCGGTCGGTGACCTGGATGTCGGGCATCTTGGCGGCGATGGCGGTCATCTTCTCCACGCCCTCGGCCAGAACCTCTTGCGTGCGGAAGACGGCGGCGTTGGACTGCATCGCCTTCTGCATCTCCAGCCGCAGGTCGGCCGTGGGCACCGCGCCCGCGGCATGGCGCATCGCGTCAAAGCGCGACAGGGCCTTTTCCACCGAGGCCGGGTTCGGCACCGGGTTCGGGGTGCGCGGGTCCACCACGTCGCCCGCGCGGATCGCGGCGGCGCGGCCGAATACCACGAGGTCGATCAGGCTGTTCGATCCCAGCCGGTTCGCGCCGTGGACGCTGGCACAAGCGGCCTCTCCCACAGCCATCAGGCCGGGGGCCACGCGGTTCGGGTCGTCCGCCGTCGGGTTCAGCACCTCGCCCCAATAGTTCGTGGGGATGCCGCCCATGTTGTAGTGAACGGTCGGCAGCACCGGGATCGGCTCTTTCGTCACATCGACGCCGGCAAAGATCTTGGCGCTTTCCGAGATCCCCGGCAGCCGTTCGGCCAACGCCTCTTTCGGCAGGTGGTTCAGGTGCAGGTGGATGTGGTCCTTGTCCTTGCCGACGCCGCGCCCCTCGCGGATCTCGATGGTCATGCAGCGGCTGACCACGTCGCGGCTTGCCAGATCCTTGTAGGTAGGGGCGTAGCGTTCCATGAACCGCTCGCCCTCGGAATTGGTCAGGTATCCGCCCTCGCCCCGCGCGCCCTCGGTGATCAGGCAGCCGGCGCCGTAGATGCCGGTGGGGTGGAACTGCACGAATTCCATGTCCTGCAGCGGCAGCCCGGCCCGCGCGACCATGCCGTTGCCGTCGCCGGTGCAGGTGTGGGCGCTGGTCGCGCTGAAATAGGCCCGGCCATAGCCGCCCGTGGCCAGCACGACCATCTTGGCGCTGAACAGGTGCAGCGTGCCGTCATCCAGCTTCCATGCCAGCACGCCCTGACACACGCCGTCGTCCGACATGATCAGGTCGATGGCGAAATACTCGATGTAGAACTCGGCGTTGTTCTTCAGGCTCTGCCCGTAAAGCGTGTGCAGGATGGCATGGCCCGTGCGGTCGGCGGCGGCACAGGTGCGCTGCACCGGCGGGCCTTCGCCGAATTCGGTCGTGTGCCCGCCAAAGGGGCGCTGATAGATCCGCCCGTCCTCGGTCCGGCTGAACGGGACGCCGTAATGCTCCAGCTCATAGACGGCCTTCGGCGCCTCGCGCGCCAGATATTCCATCGCGTCGGTATCGCCCAGCCAGTCGCTGCCCTTCACCGTGTCGTACATGTGCCACTGCCAGTGGTCCGGCCCCATGTTCGACAGGCTGGCGGCGATCCCGCCCTGGGCGGCGACCGTATGGCTGCGGGTCGGAAACACCTTTGTCACGCAGGCGGTCTTCAGCCCCTGTTCGGCCATGCCCAGCGTCGCGCGCAGCCCCGCGCCCCCCGCCCCCACCACGACCACGTCGTAGCTGTGCGTCTCGTATGTATATGCAGTCATTCCCGTCCCTCAGCCGCCAAAGGCGATGGCGGCCACGGCGAACACGCCCGCCGCGCCCAGCGCCCAGTTCAGCAGTGTATTTGCAAGCAACAGCCCCGTGCGCAGCCCCTTCGACGACACGTAATCCTCGATCACCACCTGCAGCCCCTGCATCAGGTGCCAGAAGCCGACGATCAGGAAGGCCACCGCGATGAAGGCATGCCACCAGTTGCGGTAGGTCTCCACCACCGCCTCGTGCCCCTGCCCCAGGGCCGAGGCGAAGGGGAACAGGAAGAACAGCGTCAGCGGGATCAGCGCGACCGAGGTCAGCCGCTGCATCCACCAGTGATGCACCCCCTCGCCCGCCGTGCCGAGGCCGTGAACCCGCGCGTAATCGGTCTTGAAGCCCATTGCCGCCTCCCTCAGATCACAAGGATGGTCAGCAGCGTCAGCACCACCGACCCGCCGACGACCGCAAGGCCGCTCTTTTCCACCATGCCCAGATCGTAGCCACGGCCCGTATCCCAAACCAGATGCCGCACCCCGTTCAGCGCGTGATACCACAGCGCCCAAAGCGAGCCGAGCATCACCAGCGTGCCGATCCACGATGTCAGCATCCCGTCCACAAAGGCGAAATACTCGGCCGAGACGGCGGCGGCGATGAACCACCACACGATCAGCAGCGCCCCCAGCGTCATCGCAACCCCGGTGATCCGATGCACAATGGACAGGACGGACGTAAGCTGCGGCCGATAGACCTGTCCGATCATGAACGGCGAAAGCGGGCGGTTGCCCCGGTTGACATCTGCCATGGCATGTTCCCTTCGCGGCTTTGCCGGTCGATGGTTCCATCCCGACCGGGCTTGCTGCGCCCAGCAATAGCGATTTTTCCGGCGGTGTCACGCTGCCGGAGCGCCGCAGCGGCAGGTTTTTGGCTGGCAGGCGGCGGGTGAGCGAAGATTCTGCCGCTTTGTGATCACGTCTTTTCCGCGTGTGATCACGGCAGATGCCGACCCGCCGCCGCCCGCATGGGCAGATTCGCCGCAGCCCGGCGGCGGCGCCACAGCACGACCTAGCTTTCGCCCCGTCTTGGTCGTATCAGATGCCCAGATCGGCCGGGCCACACGGCCGGGCAAGGGCATCGCGGCCGGGACACGCAGCAGGAACGGGACCGGAAAGATCGCAACGCAGCTTCATACGCCGGATCGGCACGTCGCGGGCAGCACCGCCGCCACGGCCAGCCTACGGGCCTGACCGCATGGTCGCGCGGGCCTATACAGTGGCGTTCGAGGGCGTGGAGGCGCGTCTGGTCGAGGTGCAATGCGCCGTCTCGCCCGGCCTGCCCGCCTTCTCCATCGTCGGCCTGCCCGACAAGGCGGTATCCGAGGCGCGCGAACGCGTCCGCGCCGCGCTCACCGCAATGGCGATCGCGCTGCCGTCGAAACGCATCACCGTGAACCTGTCGCCCGCCGACCTGCCGAAGGAGGGCTCGCATTTCGACCTGCCCATCGCCGTCGCGCTGCTGGCCGCGCTCGACATCATCCCGCGGGATGAGGCGGAGCAGATCGTGGCGCTGGGGGAGCTTTCGCTCGACGGCAGCCTGATCCCGGTCGTCGGCGCGCTCCCCGCCGCGATGGCGGCGGCAGAGGAAGAACGCGCGCTCCTCTGCCCCAAGGCCTGCGGGGCCGAGGCCGCGTGGGTCGGCACAGCCACCGTCTTTGCCTCGGCCAGCCTGGCAGAGGTCGTGCGCCATTTCACCGGCCGGTCGGTCCTGACCCCCGCGCAACCCGGCGAAGTCACCGCCGACCGCCACGCCCGCGACCTGTCGGACGTAAAGGGGCAGGAACGCGCCAAGCGGGCGCTGGAGATTGCCGCCGCCGGGCGGCATCACCTGTTCCTCGTCGGCTCCCCCGGCGCGGGCAAGTCGATGCTGGCCGCCCGCCTGCCCGGCATCCTGCCGCCCCTGACCCCGGTCGAGGCGCTGGAAACCTCGATGATCCATTCGCTCTCGGGCCTTCTGACCGAGGGCGGCATCTCGCGCACCCGTCCGTTCCGCGAGCCGCATCACACCGCATCCATGGCCGCCATCGTCGGCGGCGGGCGAGGCGCGAAGCCGGGCGAGATCAGCCTCGCCCACAACGGCGTGCTGTTCCTTGACGAGTTTCCCGAATTTCCCCGCGCCGTGCTGGAAACCCTGCGCCAGCCCATCGAGACGGGCGAGGTCGTGGTCGCCCGCGCCAATGCGCATATCCGCTATCCCTGCCGCTTCCTGCTGGTCGCCGCCGCCAACCCCTGCAAATGCGGCCACATGACCGACCCCGCCCGCGCCTGCGCCCGCGTCCCGATGTGTGGAGAGGACTATTTGGGCCGCATCTCCGGCCCGCTGCTCGACCGCTTCGACCTGCGGGTCGAGGTGCCCCCCGTGGCCTACAGCGATCTGGACCTGCCGCAGACCGGCGAAGCCTCCGCCCCCGTCGCCGCCCGCGTGGCCGAGGCCCGCGCGATGCAGGCCGACCGCTACCGCGACACCCCCGCCGCGCGGCTGAATGCCGATGCCGAGGGCGAGTTGCTGGAACGCGTCGCCACCCCCGACGACGCGGGCCGGGCGCTCCTGGGCAAGATCGCGGAACGCTTCGGCCTCTCGGCACGCGGCTATCACCGGGTCATGCGGGTCGCGCGCACCATCGCGGATCTCGACGGCTCCGACGCCGTCCGCCAGCCCCATGTGGCCGAGGCGGTGAGCTATCGCCTGTCGGTGAAACTCGACTGACCGGCGGGCCGTGGCACCCTGCCCAAACGGTTAAGGGCAAGTAAACAGAAAAGACGAAATCGTTCGATTTCAATGGTTTGATTTTTTGGGCAACTTGCCCAACCGGGTTTTTAGCCCCGTTTCGCCTCGATCGCCTGCCAGATCTTCTCGGCCACATTGATCCCGTCGAACCGCTCCAGCTCCTGAATCCCGGTGGGCGAGGTCACGTTGATTTCCGTCAGCCAGTCCCCGATCACATCGATGCCGACAAAGACCTGCCCCTTCTCCCGCAGCAGCGGGCCTATCTTGGCGCAAATCTCCCGATCCCGATCCGTCAGCGCGATCTTTTCCGGCCGCCCCCCAACATGCATGTTCGACCGCGTCTCCCCCGCCGCCGGCACCCGGTTGATCGCCCCCACCGGCTCCCCATCCACCAGGATCACCCGCTTGTCCCCCTTGGACACCGCCGGCAGGAATTTCTGCACGATCAACGGCTCCCGGCTCAGGCTGACGAACAGCTCGTGCAGGCTGGCAAGGTTGCGGTCGTTCGGGTCCAGCCGAAACACGCCCGCCCCCCCGTTGCCGTAAAGCGGCTTCAGGATGATGTCGCCATGATGGGCCTTGAACTCGCGGATCGTCGCCAGATCCCGCGCGATCATCGTCGGCGGCGTCAGGTCGGCAAAGGTCAGGACAAGCAGCTTCTCGGGATAGTTCCTGACCCAGAACGGGTCATTCACCACCAGCGTCTTTGGATGCACCATGTCCAGCAGATGCGTGCTGGTGATGTAGCCCATGTCGAACGGCGGATCCTGCCGCAGCCAGACCACGTCCCACTCCGCCAGGTCGATCTCCGTCTCCGCGCCATAGCTGACGTGATCGCCCCTGACCCGCCGCACCTCGATCGGCCAGCCCCGCGCCGTCACCCGCCCCTCGCGGAACGCCAGCCGGTCGGGCGTATAGAAGAACAGCTCATGCCCCCGCGCCTGCGCCTCTTCGGCCAGCCGAAAGCTGCTGTCGGCATCGATATTGACCGACCCGATCGGATCCATCTGAAAGGCGACCTTCAGGCCCATGGCACGCTCCCGCTACAATCGCCCCTGAATGGCGCAGCGCCCCGGCGGATGCAATCGCCCCGCACCTCACGCGCCAAAGGCATTCTCGATCACCTCGACCCGCCCCACGCCATCGACCAACGCCACATCCAGCCGCATCGGCGTATCCAGCCCGCGCGGCGCGTCGGCCAGGAATTCCTGCGCCGCGATGCACAGCCGCTGCATCTGCCGCGGTGAAAGCCGGGCCGCCGCGGCGGCAAAGTCGCGGGACTTCTTCACCTCCACAAAGATGAACCCGTCTCCGTCCCGAAAGATCAGGTCGATCTCACCCGCCTTGCCCCGCCATCGCCGCGCGGCCAGCGCATGACCAGCGCGGACATACAGCGCCTCCACCGCCGCCTCGGCCGACAGGCCGGCAAGGTAACCGGTGATCCCGCTCATTCCCCATCCCCCGAAAGCTTCAGTGCCGCCTGATAGACCTGCCGGCGCGGCAGCCCCAGCCGCTGCGCCACCTCCGCCGCCGCTTCCTTCACCGATAGCGTGCGCAAAGCCACCCGCAGAGCGTCATCCACCGTAGCGGCATCCGCAGCCGGGCCGTGCGCGCGGTCGATGACCAGCACATACTCCCCCCGCCCCGTCTGCCCGGAATGGCGCGCCGCGAGTTCGGCGAGTGTCCCACGGTCCACCTGCTCGAACCGCTTCGTCAACTCGCGGCAAACGGCTGCCTGCCGCTCTCCGCCCAGATGCCGGGACATCTCCTCCAGCGTCCGCGCCACCCGTTTGGGGGATTCGAAGAAGATCAGCGTCGCCGCGACCGGCGCCAGATCCGCCAGCAGCCGCGCCCGCGCCCCGGCCTGCGGCGGCAGGAACCCCGCGAACAGAAACCGGTCGCTCGGCAGGCCCGACACCGTCAGTGCCGCCAGCACCGCAGACGGGCCGGGGGCGGAAAGCACGGGATGATCAGCATCGATAGCCGCGCGCGCAAGCTGATAGCCCGGATCAGCGACAAGCGGCGTCCCGGCCTCGGACGCGTAGGCAACGCTCCTCCCCTCGGCCAGCGCGCGCAGCAGCCTGGGTCGCACCGCTGCGCCGTTATGGTCGTGATAGGCGATGAGCGGACGGCCGCCGAGCGGGATGCCGTGAATCTCCATCAGGTGCCGAAGGCTGCGCGTATCCTCGGCCGCCAGCACATCCGACCCGGCCAGAATGTCCAGCGCCCGCAGGGTGATGTCGCGCGCGGCGCCGATGGGCGTGGCGATGAAATGCAGCCCCGGAACAATCGCCCGTGCGCCCGGCGGATGTGCACCGGACCCGGCGGGTGTCGTCGCGTCGCCCGGCTCTGACAAGTTTACTTCGCCCCATTGACCGCATAGGGTCAGCCCAACAATGCCTGCCAGGAGACCCGCACCCATGTTTGCCGTTCTGCATCGTATCCGCAAGTCCACCGCCGGCGTGATCGCGGGCCTTGGCCTGCTTGGCCTAGCTGCCTGTGAACCCGGCGCGATGATGTCCGGTGGCCCGTCGATCGACACCAGCCAGGCCGTCCCGGTGGCGCTGCTGGTGCCGGGCGGGTCAGGGCAGGCAAGCGACGAGCTTCTGGCCCGCAGCCTTGAGAATGCGGCGCGGCTGGCGATGGCGGACCTGTCGGGCGCGCAGGTTGACCTCCGGGTCTATCGCACCGGTGGCCAGCCTGCTCAGGCCGCCAATGCGGCGACCCGAGCGGTGGACGACGGCGCGCGGATAATCCTCGGCCCGGTCTTCGGCGGTGAGACGAACGCCGCCGGCCTCTCTGCCGCAGCGGCGGGGGTCAACGTGCTCTCGTTCTCGAACAACACCGACATCGCGGGCGGCAACGTGTTCGTGCTGGGCCACACCTTCCGCAACACGGCGAACCGGCTGGTGAACTATGCCGCACGGCAGGGCAAGGGGCGGATCCTGATCGTTCACGAGAACACGACCGCCGGTAACGTGGGGCGTGAGGCCATCGAACGCGCCATCGCCGGCGCTAGCGGAGCCAGCAATGCCGGTGCGGTGGGCTTCGAATTCTCGCAGCAGGGCGTGGTCGATGCGCTGCCGCGGATCACCAGCGCGGTGCGGTCATCGGGCGCCAACGCGATCTTCTACACCTCGGACAGCGCCGGGGCGCTGCCGCTTCTGACACAGCTCGTCTCGGAAAACGGGATCGGGTCTGACGTCGCGCAGTACATCGGGCTGACTCGCTGGGATATACCGCAGGCGACCCTGGACCTTCCCGGCGTGCAGGGCGGCTGGTTCGCACTGCCCGATCCTGCGCTCAATCAACAGTTCCAGTCGCGCTATACTGCCGCCTATGGCGAAGCGCCGCATCCGATCGCCGGTCTGGCCTATGACGGTATCGCCGCTATCGGTGCCCTGGTGCGGTCCGGTCGGGCAGACGCGTTGACCGGTGCGTCGCTGACGCAAGGACAGGGCTTCGCTGGCGTGAACGGGGTGTTCCGTCTGCGCCGCGACGGCACGAACGACCGCGGGCTGGCTGTCGCCCAGGTTCGCAACAGACAGGCCAACGTCATTGACCCCGCACCGCGAAGCTTCACCGGCCCCGGATTCTGAGCCGGTCCTGCTGCCGGAACCGGCCGCCCCGGCCGCCGAGCCCGAGGTGGCAGAGGCCCTGCCGGCCGGTCAGGGGCCGTTCCGCGACGCCGGGCTGGATATCCCCGCGCTCCGCGCCCGGCTGGATGCTGAACTGCCGCAGATAGCCGAGGCGCGCGCGCGCCGGGCCTTCACGGTGCGGCACCTCGACGCCGCGCGCCGGGCGGCCGTGGAACGGCTGGAGGAGGAGTTCGCCCGTCACCCGCATGAGTCACGCCCGCTGGTTGCGGCTCTGACGGCGCTGACCGACGGTATCGTGACACTCGCGTTCGAGGTGGCGACACGCCACCTGCACCCCCTTCCGATGCCCACGGAGAACGAGCGGCTTGCCCTGCTTGCGGTCGGCGGATACGGGCGCGCCGAAATGGCGCCCCAATCGGACGTCGATCTGCTGTTCCTGACGCCCTGGAAGATCACCGGCTGGGCCGAGAGCGTGATCGAGTCCATGCTCTACATGCTGTGGGACCTGCGGCTGAAGGTCGGCCATGCCAGCCGCACCGCAAAGGAATGTCTGCGCATGGCGCGCGAGGACTACACGATCCGCACCGCGTTGCTTGAGCACCGCTATCTGGTCGGGCACGAGCCGCTGGCCGATGAGCTGCGACATCGCTTGCGGCACGAATTGTTCGCCAACACAGGCCCGCAGTTCATCGAAGCCAAGTTGGCCGAAAGGCTGGACCGTCACCAGAAGCAGGGCGGGCAGCGCTATGTTCTGGAGCCCAATGTGAAGGAGGGCAAGGGCGGGCTGCGCGACCTGCAGACACTCTACTGGATCGCCAAGTATGTTCATGGCGTGGACAAGGCACAGCAGCTTGTAGAACTTGGTGTCTTCACCGTCGAGGAATACGAGAACTTCAACCGGGCAGAGACGTTCCTTTGGGCGGTGCGTTGCCATTTGCACTTCCTGACCGGGCGCGCGATTGATCAACTGACATTCGATGCGCAGGTGGAGGTTGCCGAGCGCATGGGCTACCGCGACCATGGAGGTCGGCGGGCTGTCGAACATTTCATGCAGGACTATTTCCGCCATGCAACGCGCGTGGGGGAGCTGACTCGGATCTTCCTCACCGCGCTGGAGGCGCGACACGCCAAGGCTGAACCGACGCTGCTGGGCATCTTCCGCCGTCAGAAGAAGGCCCGACCCGGCTACAGGATCGTGCAGAAACGCCTGACCGTGGCGGACCCCGCAGAGTTTCTGGACGACAAGCTGAACCTTCTGCGCATCTTCGAGGAAGCGTTGCGCGCGGTGGTGCTGATACACCCGGATGCCATGCGCCTGATTGCCGCGAACCTGCATCTGATCGACGACGAGATGCGCGAAAGCCCCGAGGCGAACCGCATATTCCTCGACCTGCTGCTGAAGCACGGTAATCCGGAGCGGGCTCTCAGGCGGATGAACGAACTGGGCGTTCTGGGCGCGTTCATTCCCGAGTTCGAGCCGATCGTGGCGATGATGCAATTCAACGTCTACCACCACTACACCGTCGACGAGCACATCATCCAGTGCATCAGCACGCTGGCCCAGATCGAGCGGGGCGAACTGATCGAAGAGCTGCCCATCGCGAGCCGGATCCTGAAAGAGGGTGTGAACCGCCGGGTGCTCTATGTCGCGCTTTTGCTGCACGACGTCGGCAAGGGCCGGTCAGAAGATCACTCGGTCCTGGGCGCGCGCGTTGCCCGGCGTCTGGCACCGCGACTGGGATTGAACGCCGAGGAGGCGGAAACAGTCGAATGGCTGGTGCGCTATCACCTGCTGATGTCCGACATGGCGCAGAAACGTGACATCGCCGATCCGCGCACGGTGCGCGATTTCGCCAAGGCAGTGAAGACGAAGAAACGGCTTGACCTGCTGACGGTGCTGACCGTCTGCGACATCCGCGGCGTCGGCCCCCGCACCTGGAACAACTGGAAAGCCATGCTGCTGCGCCAGCTTTACCGCGACACGGCAACCGCGCTGGAAACCGGGCTGGAGGATCTGAACCGCGAGAAGCGCGAGGCCGAGGCCAAGCGCGCCCTGCGCGAGGCGCTTTCGGGTTGGGACCGCAAGGATCTGCGCTCAGAGCTTGGCCGCCACTACGGCCCCTACTGGCAGGGGCTGACCACGACGACCCAGGTGGCCTTTGCCAACCTGCTGCGCGGGATCGGGCAGGACGACCTGCGCATCGACTTGCACCTTGATCACGACCGGGACGCGACGCGCGCCTGCTTCGCGCTGGCCGATCATCCCGGCATCTTTTCGCGCCTCGCCGGGGCGCTGGCGCTGGCCGGGGCGAACGTGGTGGACGCGCGCACCTACACCTCCAAGGACGGCTACGCGACCGCGGTGTTCTGGATTCAGGATGCCGAGGGCCACCCCTATGAGGAGGCCCGCCTGCCCCGGCTGCGCCGGATGATCGAACGGACCTTCCGCGGCGAGGTGGTCGCCCGCGAGGCGCTGAAGGACCGCGACAAGCTGAAGAAGCGCGAGCGCCAGTTCCGCTTTCCGACCACGATCACCTTCGACAACGACGGATCGGAGATCTACACGATCATCGAGGTCGATACCCGCGACCGGCCGGGGCTGCTTTACGATCTGACGCGGACGCTGGCGGCCAACAACATCTACATCGCCAGCGCCGTGATCGCGACCTATGGCGCGCAGGTGGTCGATGCCTTCTATGTAAAGGACATGTTCGGGCTGAAGCTGCACACCAAGCCCAAGCAGGACGCGCTGGAGAAGAAGCTGCGGCAGGCGATCACCGAGGGCGCGGAAAGGGCAGAAGCCTGATGCGCCCCATCCGTCTGGTCACCGGCTTCCTGACGGTGGGAAGCTGGACGCTGATCAGCCGCATCGCGGGTTTTGTCCGCGATGTGATGATGGCGGCCTATCTGGGGGCCGGCCCGGTGGCCGAGGCGTTCCTGATCGCCTTTTCCCTGCCCAACATGTTCCGCCGGTTCTTTGCCGAGGGCGCGTTCAACATGGCCTTCGTGCCAATGTTCGCCAAGAAGTACGAGGGCGGAGAGGGGGCCGAGGATTTCGCCCGCGATGCCTATTGGGGGCTGGCCGGTCTGCTGGTGGTCTTCACGGTGATCGGCATGCTGGCCATGCCTTGGCTCGTGCTGGCCATGGCCTATGGGTTCCGCGGGGACGAACGCTTAGATATGGCGGTGGCCTTTGGCCGGATTGCATTTCCCTACATCCTGTTCATCTCACTGACCGCGCTGATCTCGGGCATCCTGAACGCGATGGGGCGGTTCATCGCCACCGCCGCCGTGCCGATCCTGATGAACCTGCTGTTCATCGTCGCCATGCTGATGGCTGACCGGGCGGGCTGGCCGATGGGGCTGACGCTGGCTTGGACGGTGCCGGTGACGGGGATTGCGCAACTGGCGCTGATCTGGTGGGCGATGCGGCGGGCGGGCGTGCGGTTGCCGTTCCGCCAGCCGCGGCTGACACCGGAGTTGAAGCGGCTGGCCATCATCGCGGCGCCCGCGCTGCTGGCGGGCGGGGTGGTGCAGATCAACCTGATCGTGGGTCGGCAGGTCGCCAGCTTCACCGAGGGGGCGGTGGCGTGGCTGTCCTATGCGGACCGGCTCTATCAGCTTCCCCTCGGGGTGGTGGGCATCGCCATCGGCGTGGTGCTGCTGCCGGACCTGTCGCGGCGGCTGCGGGCCGAGGATACGGCGGGGGGGCGGGACAGCCTGAACCGGGCGCTGGAATTCGCGCTGCTGCTGACCCTGCCGGCGGCGGTGGCGCTGGTGGTGGTGGCGACGCCGCTGATCTCTGTCCTGTTCGAGCGCGGCGCCTTCGGGCCGCAGGACACGGTGAACACGGCGCTGGCGCTGGCGGTCTATGGGCTGGGGTTGCCGGCCTTTGTGCTGCAGAAGGTGCTGCAGCCGCTCTACTATGCCCGGCACGATACGCGGCGGCCGTTCAACTATGCCGTCGTGTCGATGGTGGTGAACGCGGCGATAGCGGTGGGGCTGATGCCGTTCATCGGGTTCATCGCGGCGGCGATCGGGACCACGCTGGCGGCCTGGGCGATGGTGGGGCAATTGTGGCTGGGCGCGCGGGGAATGGGGGCGGCGGCGATGCTGGACGACCGCTTTCGCACGCGGGTCTGGCGGATCGTGGGGGCGTCGGTCGTGATGGGGCTGGCGTTGCTGATCGTCGAGGCGATGCTGGGCGGGATGCTGACCGCGCCGGGGCTGCGCTATGCGGGGCTGGGGTTGCTGGTGGCGGCGGGGATCGCGATCTATTTCGTTGCCGCGCTGACGCTGGGGGCGGTGCGGGTGGTGGAGTTGCGCGGGGCGCTCAGGCGCTGAGGGCGTGGTTGCCTGTCGGGCCAAGACCGGCCATGATCGCGCCAAACGGGGGATGGGATGCGGAAGTTTCTGGTCATACTGGACGACAGCCGCGAATGCCTGAACGCGATGCGGTTCGCCACGCTGAGGGCGGCGCGGTCGGGGGGGGCGGTGCAGATCCTGTCGGTGATCCGGCCCGAGGAGTTTCAGGCCTGGATGGGCGTCGCCGACATCATGCGCGAGGAGGCGCGGGAGCGGATCGAGGCGCATTTCACGGTCTTTGCGAAATGGATGCGGGACAAGCATGGCATCCAGCCGGAACTGGTGATCCGCGAGGGGGAGCCGGTGGAGCAGATCCTGGACCAGATCAGGGAGGACGCGGAAATCGGGGTTCTGGTGCTGGGGGCGGGGACGGACAAGGCGGGGCCGGGGCCGCTGGTGACGGCGCTTTCGCGGGCGTCGGGCAGCCTGCCGATACCGGTGACGATCGTTCCGGGCGAGATCTCGAAAGAGCGGCTGGAGGCGATCACCTGAGGGGATGTGCACGCGTGCACAAAAAGTCAACTGCCTGAAATAAAACGATTTCGTCTTTTTTGTTTACTTGCACTTAACTGTTTCAGCCGCCCTGTGCACGGTTTCCGCCGCCTGATTTAGAACGGTTCCAATCCTTGACTCGCGGGGTTCCGGGGCGCATATGACGCCTGACCCCGCCGGAGATACGCCATGTTCATCCAGACCGAATCCACCCCCAACCCCGCGACGCTGAAGTTCCTGCCCGGCCAGACCGTGCTGGAGATGGGCACGGCGGACTTTCCGTCCGCGGATGCCGCCGGGGCCTCGCCGCTGGCCGCGCGGATCTTTGCGGTCGAGGGCGTGACAGGCGTGTTCTTCGGCAATGACTTCGTGACCGTGACCAAAGCCGACGAGGTTGCGTGGGAACATATCAAGCCCGCAATCCTGGGCGCGATCATGGAGCACTTCCAGTCCGGCGCGCCGGTGATGACCGGCGAGCAGGCCGGATCGGGCCATGCCGAACACACCGGCGAGGATGGCGACATCGTGCGCCAGATCAAGGAACTGCTGGATACCCGCGTGCGCCCGGCCGTGGCGCAGGATGGCGGCGACATCACGTTCCACGGGTTCGAGCGCGGCGTGGTCTATCTGCACATGCAGGGCGCCTGCGCCGGCTGCCCCTCCAGCACGCTGACGCTGAAAATGGGTATCGAGAACCTGCTGCGGCACTACATCCCCGAGGTGACAGAGGTGCGGCCGGTTGCCGCCTGACGCCCTGACGCTGGGTTTCGACACATCGGCCGCGCATTGCGCGGCCGCTTTGCTGTCGGGCGACCGGGTTCTGGCGGCGCGTGAGGAGGCGATGGCCAAGGGCCAGGCGGAACGGTTGCTGCCGCTGCTGGAGGAAGTGCTGGCCGAGGCGGGTGTTAACTGGCGCGACCTGTCTGCCATCGGCGTCGGCATCGGCCCCGGCAATTTCACCGGCGTGCGGATCTCGGTCGCGGCGGCGCGGGGGCTGGCGCTGGGGCTGAAGCGGCCCGCCATCGGCATCACCGCGCTGGAGGCGCGCGCCCATGCCCTGCCCCGCCCGCTGGCGGTGGTGGAGGATGCGCGGCGCGATCAGATCTATCTGCAACGGTTTGACGGCAGCGACGAGCCGCCCGCGCTGGTGGCGCTGGCCGACCTGCCGGGCCTGATCGGTGCGGTGGCGCTGACCGGCGGTGCAGCGGACGCGGCGGCGGCGCTGACCGGCGGGGCGGTGCTGCCCCCTGCCC
>JBJHCH010000068.1:0-19990 GCA_050485905.1 Paracoccaceae bacterium
CCGGCGGGCGTGGGCGCGCGCAACCTGGCCGAATGTCTGGCGCTGCAACTGATCGACCGCGGGCTGGACGCGAAGCTTGCCGCGGCGATGGTCGCCCGGCTGGACGATTTCGCCGCCGGTCGCTGGCGCGCACTCGCCAAGGCGCTGGACCGGCCCGAGGACGAGGTCCGGCTTCTCGCCCGGCATCTGAGAGAGGTCTCGCCCCGCCCGGTGGCAGAGGTCGCCGGACCCGAGGCCGCGCCGCTGCTGCCCGATCTGGTGTTCGAGCCGACAGCCGAGGGCACATTCGCCGTGCGCCTGGGCCGCGAGGCGATGCCCGAGTTGCGCATCGACGCAGAACTTCTGGCCCGCGCGGGGTCCGACAGCTTCGTTGCCGAACGCCGGGCGCGGGCCGAGGCGCTGATCCGTGCCATCGGCTTTCGTGGCCAGACGCTGCTGCGCATCGGCGAATGGATCACACAGAACCAGCACCGCTATCTGGCCGAGGGGCCGGAGCATCTGCGCCCCGCGACCCGCGCGGCGGTCGCCGCGGCCCTCGACCTCCACCCCTCGACTGTCGGGCGCGCGGTGGCGGGCAAGGGCTTTGCGCTGGGGGGGCGCCTGATCGCGCTCGACCGGGTCTTTTCGGCCGCCGTGCCGGGGACCGGTGGCGACGGTGTCGCGGCGCTGGCCGTACAGCACCGCATCGCCCAGATCGTCGCCGCAGAAGACCCCGCAGCGCCGCTTGCGGACGCCGAGATTTCCCGCCGGCTGCAACTGGAAGGCGTTGACATAGCCCGGCGAACTGTCGCCAAATACCGGGGATGCCTGCACATACCGTCCTCTGCCGAACGCCGCCGCCGCACCGCCCGGTCGCGGCGTGCAGGTGCCGCGCCGGGGCGGTCCGCTCGCTGAACTCGCAGATCACTGCCCCCGCCGCCCGACCGGCCGATCACAGGAAGGAGCCGCCATGCGCTACCAGATAAGCGGAAAGCAGATCGACATCGGCGATGCGCTGCAGACCCATGTGAAGGACGAACTGGGCGAGGCGGTGCAGAAATATTCCCAGCGCCCGACCGAGGCCGTGGTGACCTTCTCGCGCGTGGCCCACGAATATGCCTGCGAGGCGACGGTGCATCTGTCCACCGGCCTGACCGCGCAGGCCAAGGGCCAGGCGACCGAGATCTACGCCGCCTTCGACGCCTGTCGCGACAAGATGGAAAAACAGCTGCGCCGCTACAAACGCCGGTTGAAGGACCACCACCGCGACCGTTCGGAGCCGGTTGAATTCTTCGGCGCGCCCTCGTATATCCTCGCCGCAACGGACGAAGCCGCGGAGACGGAACCCGACACGCTTCAGCCCATGATCATCGCCGAGATGGAGACGAAGGTGCCAACCGTCTCTGTGGGCGAGGCCGTGATGCAGATGGAGCTTGCCGGGGCGCCGCTTCTGGTGTTTCGCAACGAAGGACACGGCGGGGTCAATGTCGTCTATCGCCGCGATGACGGGAATGTCGGCTGGATCGACCCGCGCAACACCAGATAGCCCCGGCGCCGCGGCGCCCGCGGCAGATGGAGCCTCATGGAACTTTCAAGCCTGCTGAAACCAGCCGCCGTGCGTGTCGCCGGCAACCTGACCAGCAAGAAACGCCTTCTTCAGGATCTGGCCGATCTGGCCGCAACCGTCTACGGGCTCGACGCCGCCGCCGCCCTGGACGCGCTGCAAGAGCGTGAGACGCTTGGCCCCACCGGCGTCGGCCATGGCGTCGCCCTGCCCCATGCGCGGCTGGCCGGGCTGGACCGCGTCGTGGGCGTGTTCATCCGGCTGGAACGGGCGATCGATTTCGACGCGGTGGACCGGCAGCCGGTCGATCTGGTCTTCGGCCTGTTCGCGCCGCGCGATTCGGGGGTCGATCACCTGAAGGCGCTGGCACAGGTGTCACGGGCGATGCGCGATCAGACGACCTGCGCGAAGCTGCGCGCCAATGACGACCCCGCCACGCTTCATGCGATCCTGACAGAGGCGCGGGGAACCCGCGCCGCCTGACCAGTGCGCCGGCGCGGGGCCTACTCCGCCGCCTTGCGCGTGCTCATCAGGCCCGTCAGATAGGCCGACAGTTCCTCGTGCAGCTCCTCGCGCGCCAGACCAAAGGCGACGGTGGCCTGCAGGAACCCGGCCTTGGAGCCACAGTCGAACCGCTGGCCGCGGAACCGGAACCCGTGAACCGCCGCGCCCTTCGCGATCTCGGCGGCGATGGCGTCGGTCAACTGGATCTCGCCCCCCGCGCCGGAATTGGCATTGTTCAGGTTGTCCAGCACCGCCGGCGTCAGGATGTAGCGGCCGATCACCGCCAGATTCGACGGCGCCGTGCCCGGCTTCGGCTTCTCGACCATGCCGCGCACCGCAACCAGCGACCCCATGTCGTTCTCCACGTCCAGAACGCCATAGGCGCTGGCCTTGGACGGCGGCACTTCCATCGCCGCCACCATGTTGCCGCCGCATTCGGCATGGGCCTCGACCATCTGCTGCAGGCAGGGGGTTTCCGCCGCGATCACATCGTCGGGCAGAATCACCGCGAACGGCTCGTCCCCGATCAGCCGCCGCGCGCACCAGACCGCATGGCCCAGCCCCAGCGCCTTGTGCTGGCGGATGTAGGCGATGGCGCCGCTGTCCATGTAGGTGGTCTTCAGCACCTCCAGCAGCGCGTCCTTGCCCGACCGCTCCAGCGTGGCTTCCAGCTCCGGCGCGTGGTCGAAATAATCCTCCAGCGCCGACTTCCCGCGCGAGGTGACGAAGATGAACTCCTTGATGCCCGCCGCCCGCGCCTCGTCGATCGCGTATTGAATCAGCGGCCGGTCAACCAGCGTCATGATCTCTTTCGGGATCGACTTGGTCGCGGGAAGGAATCGCGTGCCCAGCCCCGCAACGGGAAAGACTGCCTTGGTGACCTTGCGTTCCATCGGAAATCCTGCCTTTCGACCAATCACGTCCGCCTGACCCTAGCGGCACATCATTACACGGCGGTTACCCAGACTAGGCTTCCAGCCGCCATTCTGACAAGCCCCGCGCCCCTGAACGTCTCAGGGTTCGCCGAGTTCCGCCAGCATCGCCTCGATCCGCGGCACATCTTCGGGGTTGTTCACCTCCCAGAACGGGCGGCCGCGCGATTCGACCGGCACACAGGCCACCGCCCGGCCCTGTTCCAGGAATCGAAGCTGCTCCAGCCCCTCCTGCTGCTCCAGCACGCCGGGCGTCCAGTGCGGATAGGCGGCCAGCGCGGCGGGCCGATAGGCATAGACGCCGACATGATGAAACACCGGCGCGGGCGCGTCGGGGCCGAAATCGTCCTTGGTATAGGGGATCACTTCCTTGGAGAAATAGAGCGCGCGATTCCCCGCACCGAACACCGCCGTGGTGCAGCCCACCCGGCCCGCGCGCCGATCCTCCAGAAAGCCCGCCAGCGCGCGGCCATCGCAACGCAGCACCGGGGTCGCCATGTCGGCGCCCGCATCGGCCGCCAGCGCCGCGATCAGCGGCTCCACGAACCAGGCGGGCGTCAGCGGCGCATCGCCCTGCAGGTTCACCACCGCGTCCCAGCCGCCGCCCAGCGCCTCGGCCGCCTCGGCACAGCGTTCGGTTCCGTTGCGGCAGCGGTCCGATGTCATCACCACCTCGGCCCCGAAGCCCTCGGCGGCGTCACGGATGCGGTCGTCATCGGTCGCCACCACCACCCGGTCCACGCCGGAAACCGCGCAGGCGGCCTCCCACGACCGGCGGATCAGGCTTTTCGCCGCGCCCGTCGCGCCGCGCAGTTCCACCAGCGGCTTGCCGGGAAACCGGGCCGAGGGGTAGCGGGCGGGGATGACCAGCAGCACGCTCATGCCAGCAACTCCACGCCCGGCGCATGGGCGATGAAGAACGGGTTTTCATAGCCCGGCTTGCCATAGGCCAGCGGCCTGCGATCATCCATCCGCACCACATGCCCGCCCGCGCCGCGCAGCACCGCGTCGCCCGCCGCCGTGTCCCATTCCATCGTCCGGCCCAGCCGGGGGTAGAGATCGGCCTCGCCCGTCGCCACCAGGCAGAATTTCAGCGACGATCCCGCGCTGGTCATGTCGCGCACCTTGTAGCGGGCGATGTAGTCATCCGTCGCCGCATCGCGGTGCGATTTCGACGCCACCACCATCAGCGCCCCATTGTCGGGGGTGGCGACGGAAAGCGGCCGCGTCGGGCCGGGCGCGTCGGGGTCCAGCGCGCCCGTCTCCTCGACCGACTGCCCGTCGGCGCGGGTATAGAACAGCCGGTGCTTTGCGGGCGCATAGACCACGCCGCGGATCGGCACGCCGTCTTCGACATAGGCGATGTTGACGGTGAAATCTCCGCGCCGCTGCACGAACTCCTTGGTGCCGTCCAGCGGATCGACGATCAGGAAGGTCTCGGCCCGCTGCGCATGGCTCGCGGCCTGTTCCTCGGTGATCAGCGGAATGTCGGGAAAGGCCGCGCGCAGCCCGGCGGCGATCAGCGCATCGGCCGCCTCGTCGGCCTCGGTCACCGGGCTGGCGTCGGATTTCGTGCGTATCTCGAAGTCGTCGGCGCCATAGATCTCCATGATCCGCGCCCCGGCCTCCAGCGCCAGACGGCGGCAGACCCGCTCCAGTTCCTCGTGGTCGGCGCCGCCCCTCATCGCTTCCCCCCGCCGTGGACAGGCCCCCGAAAGGGTTACGCCACGGTTAACAAAAAATGGCTTTTCGTTTCATATCAGGCAGTTGAAAAAGTGTCCACGCGTGGACAAACCCGATTTCAGCCCTTCATCCCATCCCAGAAGCTTTTCACCTTGCCGAAAAAGCTCGACCCCTCGGGGTTGTTGTCCTCGCTCAGCTTCTCGAATTCCCGCAGCAATTCCTTCTGCCGGGACGTCAGATTCACCGGGGTCTCCACCGCCAGTTCGATCAGCATGTCCCCCACGCCGCCACCGCGCAGCGCCGGCATCCCCTTGCCCCGCAGCCGCATCTGCTTGCCCGACTGCGCCCCCGCCGGCACCTTCACCCGGCTGCGCCCGCCGTCGATATTCGGCACGTCGATCTCACCCCCCAGCGCCGCCGTGGCGATGCTGACCGGCACCCGGCAGTGCAGGTTCACCCCGTCCCGCTGGAAGATCGGATGGTCCTTCACCTCGATGAAGATATACAGGTCCCCCGGCGGCCCGCCGCGCAGCCCCGCCTCGCCCTCGCCCGACAGCCGGATCCGCGTGCCTGTCTCCACCCCCGCGGGGATGTTGACGGACAAGGACCGATCCTTCTGCACCCGCCCGGCACCCGCACAGGACTTGCAGGGGTTCTTGATGATCTGCCCCAGCCCGCCGCAGGTCGGGCAGGTCCGTTCCACGGTAAAGAAGCCCTGCTGCGCGCGCACCTTGCCCATGCCCGAACAGGTCGGGCAGTTCACCGGCTCCGCCCCGCCCTCGGCCCCGGTTCCGTTGCAGGAGGCGCAGGCGACCGAGGTCGGCACCGTCACCGATTTCTGGATGCCGTTGAACGCATCTTCCAGCGAGACGCGCATGTTGTAGCGCAGGTCAGATCCCCGCGCCGCACGGTTGCGCCCGGCCGACGTGCCGCGCCCGCCCATGAAGTCGCCGAACAGGTCCTCGAACACGTCGGAGAAGGCCGAGGCGAAATCGCCCTGCCCGCCAAAGCCGCCCGGCCGTCCGCCCCCGGCCCGACCATTGCCCATGCCGCCCTCAAAGGCGGCGTGGCCAAAGCGGTCATAGGCGGCCTTGCGCTCGGGGTCCTTCAGCGCGTCATAGGCTTCGTTGACTTCCTTGAACTGCGCCTCGGCATTCGGATTGTCCGCGTTGCGGTCCGGGTGCAGGGCCTTGGCCTTTGTCCGATAGGCCTTCTTGATCTCCTCGGCCGAAGCGCCGCGGGCCACTCCCAGCACGTCATAGAAATCGCGTTTCGCCATCAAGGATCCTTTCCCGGAACGCGAGAACCGGCCTGAGGGTCAGGCCGGTTCCCCTGCGTCCGCTGGCCTTAAGACCGCTTGCGCTTGTCGAGATCCTCGAAGTCGGCATCGACGATATCCTCGTCGACGCTGCGCGGCTCGTCCTCGTCCGGTTGCGCCCCGCCCTCGGCCTCGGCCGCCTGTGCCTTGTAGATCGCTTCGCCCAGACGCATCGCAGCCTCGGTCAGGTTCTGGATGCCGCCCTTGATCTTGCCGGCATCCTCGCTGGCCACGCTTTCCTCCAGCGCGCCCATCGCCAGTTCGATCGCCTCGACGGTCGAGGGGTCGACCTTGTCGCCATGCTCCTCGATCGACTTTCTGGTGGAATGAAGCAGGCTTTCGGCCTGGTTCTTCGTCTCCACCAGATCGCGGCGCTCCTTGTCGGCCTCGGCATTGGCCTCGGCGTCGCGCACCATCTTCTCGATCTCGGCATCCGTCAGCCCGCCCGAGGCCTGGATGGTGATCTTCTGCTCCTTGTTGGTGCCCTTGTCCTTGGCCGACACCGACACGATGCCGTTGGCGTCGATGTCGAATGTCACCTCGATCTGCGGCATGCCGCGCGGCGCGGGCGGGATCTCTTCCAGATTGAACTGGCCGAGCATCTTGTTGTCCGCCGCCATCTCGCGCTCACCCTGGAACACGCGGATCGTCACCGCGTTCTGATTGTCCTCGGCGGTCGAGAAGATCTGGCTCTTCTTGGTCGGGATCGTGGTGTTGCGGTCGATCAGCCGGGTGAACACGCCGCCCAGCGTCTCGATGCCAAGGCTCAGGGGCGTCACGTCCAGCAGCACCACGTCCTTCACGTCGCCCTGCAGCACGCCGGCCTGAATCGCCGCGCCCAGTGCGACGACCTCATCGGGGTTCACGCCCTTGTGCGGCTCCTTGCCGAAGAACTTGGTCACTTCCTCGACCACCTTTGGCATCCGCGTCATGCCGCCGACCAGTACAACCTCGTCGATGTCACCCTTCGACAGGCCGGCATCCTTCAGCGCGGCCTCGCAGGGCTTCATCGAGCGTTTGATCAGGTCGCCCACCAGGCTTTCCAGCTTCGCACGGCTCAGCTTCATCACCATGTGCAGCGGCTGGCCGGTGTTCTTGTCCATCGAGATGAACGGCTGGTTGATCTCTGTCTGGCTGGAGGACGACAGCTCGATCTTGGCTTTCTCGGCGGCTTCCTTCAGCCGCTGCAGCGCCATCTTGTCCAGCGTCAGGTCGACGCCATGCTCTTTCTTGAACTCGTCGGCCAGGTAGTTGACGATCCGCATGTCGAAGTCTTCGCCACCCAGGAACGTGTCCCCGTTGGTCGATTTCACCTCGAACAGGCCGTCGTCGATTTCCAGAATGGTGATGTCGAAGGTGCCGCCGCCAAGGTCATAGACCGCGATGGTGCGGGTTTCCTTCTTGTCCAACCCATAGGCCAGCGCGGCCGCGGTCGGCTCGTTGATGATACGCAGCACCTCAAGGCCCGCGATCTTGCCCGCGTCCTTGGTCGCCTGCCGCTGGGCGTCGTTGAAATATGCCGGCACGGTGATGACCGCCTGCTCGACCTTCTCACCCAGATAGCTTTCGGCGGTTTCCTTCATCTTCTGCAGGATGAAGGCCGAGATCTGGCTGGGGCTGTATTTCTCGCCCTTCACCTCGACCCAGGCGTCGCCGTTGCCGCCGTCCACGATCTTGTAGGGAACGAGCTTCTTGTCCTTCTCCACCTCGGCATCGCCGATCCGGCGGCCGATCAGGCGCTTGACGGCAAAGACGGTGTTGGACGGGTTGGTCACCGCCTGCCGCTTGGCGGGCTGGCCGACCAGACGTTCGCTGTCGGTGAAGCCGACGATGGAGGGCGTGGTGCGCGCCCCTTCCGAGTTCTCGATGACGCGCGGCTGCGACCCATCCATGATGGCAACGCAGGAGTTCGTGGTCCCGAGGTCGATCCCGATGACTTTGGCCATGATATGCTACCTCTTCTTTGGCGATATGGTGGAGATCAGGCCCGAAGGCGGCCCCTGCCCTCCGATCCCAGGTTCGGGGGGTATATAGGGGGGGGTCCGGGGGCCTGCAAGCGTGACAACGGGATGAAATTCGGCTGCCAGAGATGAAAAATAGATTCGATTCCACGCCATCGCTGCGCAGCCGCACGGGCTTCGTGATCCACCCCGGCCACCTCGACGCGGGCGCGCAGGCGGCGATGCTGGACGACATCCGGCAGGTGCTGCGCGCCGCCCCGCTGGTGCAGCCCGTCACCCCCGGCGGCAGGCCGATGTCGGTGCGGATGAGTGCGGCCGGCCGGCTGGGCTGGATCACCGACCGCAGGGGCTACCGCTATGCCGACCGGCACCCCGACGGCATGCCCTGGCCGCCGATCCCCGCCAGCGTTCTGGCAGTCTGGCGCGCGGTCTCCGGCACCGATGCCGAACCCGACTGCTGCCTGATCAATTTCTACGCCCCCGGCGCCCGGATGGGCCTGCACCAGGACCGGGACGAGGGCGACTTTTCCTTCCCCGTCGTCTCGATCAGCCTTGGCGGCGAGGCGTTGTTTCGCATGGGCGGGACGGAGCGCAGCGCGCCCACCTCCTCGGTCTGGCTGCGGTCGGGCGATGTGGTCGTGATGGGCGGCCCCGCGCGGCTGGCATGGCATGGGGTGGATCGGATTCGCGCCGGCACCTCGGCCCTGATGCCACAGGGCGGTCGGGTCAACCTGACGCTGCGGGTGGTGCGGCCTGCCGGTTGAATACCCGCGCCGGGCCTGCCACATGGGTCGGGATCGTTCACAGGAGACATCATGCTTTACGTTGACATTCCCACCCTGCCCGAGTTGCAGAAGCTGGTTGCCGCGCGAAACACGCCGTCGGTCAGCCTCTATGTGCCCACCACGCCGCAGACCGACGCGATTGACGCCGCGCGCACCCGGATCGGCCAGTTGTTCAAGAAGGCCGAGGCGCAACTGGCCGAGGCCGACACCGCCAAGCGCACCGTCTGGCCGCTGCAGGAACAGATCGACGACCTGCTGGATGACGACGATTTCTGGGCGCATCAGGCCAACAGTCTGGCCATCTTCCTGACGCCCGACACGATGCAGACCTTCCGCCTGCCCACCCACCTGACCGAGTCGGTGCAGGTTGCCGACCGCTTCTTCCTGAAGCCGCTGATCCGCGCGGTCTCCGTCCCGCAGCATGCCTTTGTGCTGGCGCTGGAGGAGAACGGCGTGCGTCTGGTCGAGGTGACGGGCGACCTGCCGGCGGCCGAGGTGCGCGTGCCCGCCCTGCCAAAGGACGCCGCCACCGCCAACCGCACCGCCAGCGTCAACTCCCGCTCGCCCTCGGGCCGCATCCAGGGCGGCGAGGGACAGAAGCTGCTGCTGCGCAACTACGCCCGCCAGATCGACGCCGCGCTCCGCCCGGTGCTTTCGGGCCGGTCGGAGCCGCTGATCCTTGCCGCGACCGACCCGCTGCTGTCGATCTATCGGTCGGTGAACAGCTATTCGCACCTCGCCCCTGCCGCGATCGAGACCAGCCCGGCGCGGGTGACGCCGGCCGACCTGTCCGCCCGCGCCCGCCCGATCCTCGACGCGCTCCACGCCGACACGGTGGCAGAGTTCCACAAGCTTTATTCCGCGCGCGAGAACGAGGGCCGCGCCACCACCCAGATCGCCCGCGCCGCCCGCGCCGCGACCTTTGGCGCGGTCGACACGCTTCTGGTCGATATCGACGAGGTGGTGCACGGCACGGTGGACGACCAGTCGGGAGAGATCACCTTTGCCGACGCCCCCGGCGTTGGCACCTATGGCGTGGTGGATGAGATTGCGGGCCGGGTGCTCAGTTCCGGCGGGCGCGTCCTCGGCGTGCGCCGGGACGAGATCCCGGAAAAGGCTGAACTGGCCGCCGTGCTGCGCTACGCGATCTAGCCGCGCTTGCCGCGCCCCGCTGCCCAGCCTATGGGTCGGGCAGCATGGGCACCGCACCTGACAGAAGCATCCTGCTGCCGCTCTGGCTGGGCCTCAGCCGGGGCCTTGCCCCGGTCGCGCGCTGGCATCTGGCCCGCCGGCTGCGGCGCGGCAAGGAAGACCCCGCCCGCGTGGCCGAGAAGATGGGCCAGCCCTCTGCCCCCCGCCCCGATGGCCGGCTGGTCTGGATGCACGCGGTGGGGGTGGGCGAGGTGCTGGCGCTTCCCGCACTCGCCACCGCGCTCCGCGACCGCGACCCGGCGATCACGGTTCTGATCACCTCCTCCTCGCGCACCTCGGCCCAGGCGCTGGCCCCGAACCTGCCCGACGGTGTGCTGCACCAGTTCCTGCCGCTGGACGCGCTGCCCTTCGTGCGCGCCTTCCTCGATCACTGGCGGCCAGACCTGTCGGTCTGGGCCGAACGCGACCTGTGGCCCGCGATGATCGTCGAAAGCCACCGCCGGGGCATTCCGCTCGCCATCGTCAACGGGCGGATGACAGCCCGGTCCCACCGCTCCAAGGCCCGCGCCCCCGGCCTCTTCCGCGCGCTCTACGGCCGCTTCTCGCATGTCGGAGTGCAGGATGCCGAAAGCGCCAGGAATTTCGAGGCGCTGGGGGCCGATCCCGTCACCATCGTCATCACCGGCTCGCTGAAGGCCGCCGCCCCGCCGCTTGCCGACCAGCCAGAGGCCCGCGACCGCCTGACCCGCGCGCTGCAGGGGCAGCATGTCTGGATCGCCGCCTCCACCCATCCGGACGAGGAACCGCTGATCGCGCAGGCACACCGGCAGTTGCTCGACGCCGACCCGACCGCCTGCCTGATCCTTGCCCCCCGCGACCCGAACCGGGGTCAGCAGGTGCTGGAGACGCTCCGCGCAGCTGGCATCGACGCGGGGCTGATCGCGCCGGGCAATCACCTCGACGGGCGGCGTCAGGCCCATGTGCTGGCCGCGATCGGCCAGCTTGGCCTGTGGTACCGGCTGGCCCGCGCGGCCTTCGTCGGCGGCTCGTGGGACGGAACCGGCGGGCACAACCCGAACGAGCCGGCGCGGCTGAACTGCCCGATCCTGCACGGCCCGAACGTGGCGAACTTCGCCGAGGATTACGCCGCCTATCACGAGGCCCGCGCCGCCCGGCTGGTGCGCGACCCCGCAGACCTGGTTGCCGCGCTGTCCGACCCGGCGCTCTCGCGCATGGCCGAACCCGCCGCGCAGGTGGCCCGGCGCGGCACCGGCGTCGCGGGGGCCGAGGCAGAGCGGCTGCTGGCCCTGATGGCGCGAAAGGGGGCGAACGATGCCCCTTAGGCTGCGGCTGTTCCTGATCCTCTACCGCCTCGCGTGGTATCCCGCGCTGCCCGTCGTGCTGGCCTATTTCTGGCTGCGCGGCCGCCGCGACCCTGCCTATCGCGAACACTGGTCGGAGCGGTTGGGCGGCGGCCCGATGCTTGAGGCTGCGATCCTCGTCCACGCCGTCTCGCTGGGTGAGTTGCGGTCCGCGCAACCCCTGATCCGCGCGCTGCTGGATCGCGGGCACCGGGTGGTGACGACGCATCTGACACCCGCCGGCCGCCGCGCCTCGGAATCCGCCTTCGCGGGTGACATCGCCGCCGGCCGTCTGATCGCCCGCTACCTGCCTCTGGAGCTTGGCCCGTTCTGGCGCCGCCTGCTGCGCCGGAGCCGCCCGCGCCTGATCCTGTCGATGGAGATCGAGATCTGGCCGGTGATGATCGCCGAGGCGCACCGCGCCGGCATCCCGCTTTTCCTGACAAACAGCCAGTTGCCGGCGAAAAGTTTCGCGCGCGAAACACGGCTTGCCCGGGTCTTCGGCCACCCGGTGCAACTGATCGCCGGCGTGCTGGCGAAATCCGACCGCCATGCCGACCGCTTCCGTGCCCTCGGCGCGCCGAACGTCCATGTCTGCGGAGAGCTGCGCTTCGATCAGCCGATCCCGACCGCCCATCTGGCCGCCGCCCGGGCGCTCCGCGCCAGCCCCACCGGCGTCGCACTGGCCGCCCGCGGCGTCGTCGCGCTGGCCAGCGTGGTCGAGGGCGAGGATGCGCAATACCTGTCCACCTATCGCGCCGTGCAGGCGCATTTCCGCGCCCGGAACCGCCCCGCGCCGCTGTTCCTCCACATCCCCCGCGCGCCGGAACGCTTCGGCCCTGCGGGCGCGGAACTGACCGCCGCCGGCCAGACCGTCCTGCGCCGCTCCGACATCTTCGACGCCACCCTCGCCCTCACCGCCCCCGGCCTCGACACCGCCGACATCCTGCTCGGCGATTCCTTTGGCGAGATGTTTTTCTACCTCTCCCTCGCCGATATCGTGGTGGTCGGCGGCGGCTTCGTCCCCAAGGGCGCGCATAACGTCATCGAACCGCTCGCGCTTCGCCGCCCCGTCCTCGTCGGCCCCCATGTCTGGACCATCGAGTATCCGGGGGAGGAGGCGCGCGAGGCCGGCGTGATGACCCTCTGCCCCACCATCGACGACCTGACCGCCCGGCTGGTGGACGTTTTCGACAACCGCGATACACTCGCCGCCATGGCCGCCCGCACCCAGCCCTTCTTTGACGCCCATGCCGGCGCCACCGCCCGCAGCCTGAAGGCGCTGGACCAGTGGATCTGATCGCCCTAGTTCCCGTCCGCGCCGGGTCCAGGGGGCTGCCGGGCAAGAACCTGCGCCTGCTGGCGGGCAGGCCGCTTTACCGCCACGCGGTCGATCAGGCGCTGGCGCTGGGCGTGCGCTGCATCCTGACCACCGACGCGGCAGAGCTTCACCCCGTCACGCTTCCTGGCCTGACCGTCCTGCCGCGCCCGGCCGATCTGGCGCGGGACGACACGCCGATGGACCCGGTGATCGCCCATGCGCTGGAGAGCCACCCCGGCCCGGCCCGCGTGGTGCTGCTGCAACCGACCTCGCCGCTCCGCACCCTTGACGACATCCGCGCCGCCATCGCCCTGCACGAAACCGGCGCGCATGACCTTGTCCTGACCGTCACCCCCACCGACGCCGGCATCCTGAAATACGGGACGGTCGCGGACGGCCGCTTCCGCCCCGTCGCCGACCCCGCCTATTGTTTCACCAACCGCCAGTCGCTGCCGGCCGTCTACCGCCCCAACGGCGCGGTCTATGTCTTCGACGCCGACTGGTTCCGCGCCCGCCGCCGCCTTGCCACCGACCGGATCGGCGCCGTCATCATGCCCCCCGACCGGTCCCACGACATCGACACGGCCGATGATTTCGCGCGGGTAGAGGCGCTGATGCCATGACCACGCTCCTCTCCCTCGGCCACGGCTATTCGGCCCGCGCGCTGGCCCGCCTGCTGCTGCCCCGGGGCTGGACGGTGATCGGCACCACGCGAACGGCGGAAAAGGCCGAGAGCCTGCGCGCTGAAGGGATAGAGCCGCTCGTCTGGCCCGGCCAGCCGCTCGCCCCGGCGCTGGCGCGGGCCACGCATCTGCTGACCTCGATCGCCCCCGATGCCACGGGCGACCCGGTGCTGGCCGCCCATGCCGACCCGATCGCCGCCGCGCCGCTGCAGTGGGTGGGCTACCTGTCCACCACCGGCGTCTATGGCGACCACGCGGGCGACTGGATCGACGAGGACACGCCCCTTTCCCCCACCACCGACCGCGGCCGCGCCCGCGTTCTGGCCGAAAGCCAGTGGCGCGCGGCGTGGCCCGACGTCCATATCTTCCGCCTCGCCGGGATCTACGGCCCCGGCCGCGGCCCGTTCGAGAAGGTGCGTCAGGGCACCGCGCGGCGCATCGTCAAGCCGGGGCAGGTGTTCAGCCGCATCCATGTCGATGACATCGCGCAGGTGCTGATGGCCTCCATCGCCCGCCCCGCGCCGGGCACGGCCTACAACGTCTGCGACGACGACCCCGCCCCGCCGCAGGACGTGATCGCCCATGCCGCCGATCTGCTGGGCCTGCCGCGGCCGCCCGAGGTGGCGTTTCAGGATGCCGACCTGTCGCCGATGGCGCGCAGCTTCTATTCGGAGTCAAAGCGGGTGCGGAACGACCGCATCCGCCGCGATCTGGGGGTGGACCTGCTCTACCCGACTTACCGCGAGGGGCTGGCGGCGCTGCTGAGGGCAGAGCAGAGTTGAACCTCGAAAAGTGCGGAACGCGCCCCGATTTGTCACTTGCCGGATCTGGCAGACCCTTAACCGTCCCTTCACCACTTTAGGCCGGATTCCGCCGATGCCGCCCCGGCCCCGGCCGGAAATGCTTCCCGCAAGCCCCTGACCCGCCTATCCCTTCTCAAACCGCTGACGAGGGCCCCATGACGATCACCCGCCGCGCCTTTGCCTTCGGCCTGATTGCCGTCTCGCTCTCTGCCTGTGGCGGCGGCATCGCCGACCGCCGCGCGTCCGACCTGACGACGCCGGTCGCCGCCGGCTCGCCCGAGCTGAACCGGATGATCGACAATGCCGCCCGCCGCCATGAGGTGCCGGCCAGTCTGGTTCACCGGGTGGTGCAGCGCGAAAGCAGCTACAACCCGGCGGCGCGCAACGGCCCCTACTGGGGGCTGATGCAGATCCACCCCCAGACCGCCCGCACCATGGGCTACCGGGGAGAGCCGCAGGGCCTGCTGAACCCGGAAACCAACCTGGAATACGCGGTGAAATACCTGCGCGGGGCCTATATGGTCGCCGACGGCAACCATGACCGCGCGGTGATGTGGTACGCCCGCGGATACTATTACGAGGCCCGGCGCCGGGGCATGTTGCGCGAAACGGGCCTTGTAAGCTGACGCTCCACACCCCCGACTCCTCTGCCTGAAGCAGGCCGGTTGACCGGCCATGGGAACCTGAGTTCGGAATTCGGCGTTCCGCGCTGTGGAGACGCTGCCGATCCGGCCAAGCCTGACTGATCTGGCCTGCGAGGCAATTGTGGACGAGGGCGGCGACGAGGTGCCTGGTGGCGAGATAGCGGGTTTGGGCACGCGTGCCCAAAATATCAACCTGTTGAAATCGCACGATTTCCGATTTTTTCTTTACCTGCCCTTAACGGTTTCAGCCCGCCCATCCGCCGGGTTAACGGGCGGTTAACCGTGTCTTGCGACTGTCCGCGAGATGAGCCGCCCGCCCGCCTTTTCCGACCAGCCGCTGCCGTTCCTGGACGCCGACGAGGTGCCGCCCGGCGCCCCCGGCTTCGCGCCGGGGCAGAAGCTGCCGTCCTACATCATGGACCACCGCAAACGCCTGCGCGCCCGGTTCATGGAGGGCGGCGCCAGCGCGATGCCCGACTACGAACTGCTGGAACTGGTGCTGTTCCGCGCCATCCCCCGGCAGGACGTGAAGCCGCTGGCCCGGCTGCTGCTGGACACCTTTGGCGATTTCAACCGCGTGCTCAGCGCGCCCGTGCACCGGCTGCAGGCGGTGAAGGGCGTGGGCGAGGCGGTGATCGTGGAGCTGAAGGTGGTGGAGGCCGCGGCGCAGCGGCTGGCGCGGGCCAAGGTGATGCACCGCCCGGTGCTGTCAAGCTGGGACGCGCTGCTGGATTACTGCCACACCGCCATGGCGCACCGCGAGACGGAGCAGTTCCGCGTGCTCTACCTCGATCGCAAGAACACCCTGATCGCCGACGAGGAACAGGCCCGCGGAACGGTCGATCATGTGCCGGTCTATCCGCGCGAGGTGGTCAAGCGCGCGCTGGAACTGAACGCCAGCGCGCTGATCCTGGTGCACAACCACCCGTCGGGCGACCCCACGCCATCGGATGCCGATATCCTGATGACGAACCAGATCCTGGATGCCGCGCAGGTGCTGGGGATCGCGCTGCACGACCACCTGGTCATCGGGAAAGAGCGGGAGTTGAGTTTTCGGGGGGTGGGGTTGTTGTAGGGGGGTGGGGCATAAGCGCGAGCGCTCGAACGAGCGCGGCCGTCATCTACCGACAACCAATCCCGCTCCCCGAAAGCTCACGCGAAGTCATGTGGTTGACCGCTCCATTTGCTCAAGTAAGGTAACAGGGATGCTCAAGAACCTTCTTTTTCCCGCCCTCTTTTTCCTCAGCTTCGCCCATGCACTAAGCGCGGCCGAGTTCGAAACGGTCCAGTTTCCCAATGGCTACACGACAATCATCATACGTGGTGAGATCATGCGCGGCGATGATGACAAGTTCTACGAGATCGCCCGAACGATCCGGCGAGCGAGTGTGGTTCTTGAATCGCCCGGGGGTAATCTTCAGGCAGGCCTCGCTATCGCGGCCGAGGTTGCAATTCGCGATTACGCGACGCTGGTACTCGACGGGGAGGGCTGCTTCTCTGCCTGTGCTCTAATCTGGGTTGCCGCGAACAGGCGCTACATGTCACCAGAGGCGCTGATTGGCGTACACGCAGCTTATTATCTTGTCGAATTCAATGACGGCGAGATCGAGATTGGGTTTCCGGTGACGTCAGGCGCAGGCAATGCAGATATAGGGGCATTTCTGAATGAAGTTGGCCTCGACAGGGAAGCCATTCGTTACTTCACTACAGCACAACCGGATGAATATTTGCCGATCACACCAGACATCGCCCGCCACCTAAACATCGACGTGCGTATTCAGGATGGCTTTCAGATTACTTTCGAAACTGAAAGACCCACGCCGCGCAGTATTTCTGCACGCGCTACCCGCCTTGCCCTATATGGCAAAACCTGCCAGCAGCCGCTGAACTTTGATCCGGTAGACATTGCGACACAGGCTCAAGGCATACTTGATGCGGCGATCCTGGAATTCGGTGAGGAAACGTTTCTTCGCCTCAACCTCCAGCATATTGAGTCTTATCTCCGCGACGTTGATCAAGTTGGGATGTTCCGGTGGTGCCTTGATAGCTATGGATACCTTCTCGAGATCAACGAGAGGACAGGAGTTTCAGGACCGAGTTTCGATTGCGCAAGGGCAGCGACTGACTCCGAACGAACGATTTGTAGCACGCCCCTCCTGTGGGGTTATGATCGTGTTGTCGTGGACATCTACGGATACCTAAGGCGAAACGTTGGTGCGGATCAGGCATTGATCCTAAGATCAGAGCAGGCGAACTGGCTCTCTCGGCGCCAGCGCTGTGGCGGAAATGTAGAGTGTAACCTCAACCACTACCTTGCGCGCCTTCACGAGTTGGGTGCGTAGGCAAACCCTAGATGGTTCAGTTGTTTCTTTGAGTGCGTGTTTGCGCTGCCCGCCCGGAGCAGCCGCGACCAGCGGCCCGGGCAGCGGCTGCCCGCCCCCTCGGGCAGGCGCTTTGGTGACGTTGGCGCGGGGATCGGGGTCGGCGGGACTTGGCGGGCATAAAGTGGCGACCACACTCCGTGCAGCGCCAACCCGGCGGGCTGCCGCTGCCCTCTCGGGGTGACCTGAGGTTGGGGTAGGTGCTTGTGGCGCGAGGCCCCGGCTCGGCGGCCGGGGCGTCGTTGCGTGGGATCGGGGCGTCAGCCGCGGGTCAGGCGAAGCGGCCGTGGCAGTGCTTGAACTTCCGGCCCGAGCCGCAGGGACAGGGATCGTTGCGGCCCGGGTTGCCCCAGGTGTCGGGGTCATGCTCGTCGAAGCCGTCGACCAGCGGGGTCGGCGGGGGGGCGTTGGGGTCGGGGCCGTCGGTGCTGGCGGCATTGGCCATCGCGGCCTGCTGCTGGGCCAGTTGCCGCAGCATCGCCTGCTGTTCCTCTGCCGTCATCGGGCGGACCTTTGACAGCTTTTCCGTCACCTCGGCGCGCAGGCTGTTGAGCAGGGATTCGAACAGCGCAAACGCCTCGGTCTTGTATTCGTTCAGCGGGTCGCGCTGGGCATAGCCGCGGAAGCCCACGACCGAACGCAGGTGTTCCAGCGTCACCAGATGCTCGCGCCATTTCGCATCGATGGTCTGCAGCAGAAGCTGCTTCTCGACGTTGCGCATCGTCTCGGGCCCGAAGGCTTCCAGCTTTTCCGCCATCAGCGCGTCGGACTGCTCGTAAAGCCGCTCGCGCACGATCTCCTGATCGACGCCATCCTCTTCGGCCCACTGGGTCGCCGGCACCTCGATGCCCAGCTTCTCCTTCACGGCGGCTTCCAGTTCCTCGGCGTCCCACTGGTCGGCATAGGTCTTGGCGGGCAGGTGCAGGTCCACCAGATCGTCGATCACCTGATGGCGCATGTCGCGAACCATGTCGGACAGGTCCTGGGCGTGCATGATCTCCAGCCGCTGGCCGAAGATGACCTTGCGCTGGTCGTTCATCACGTCGTCGAACTTCAGCAGTTGCTTGCGGATGTCGAAGTTGCGCGCCTCGACCTTGGCCTGGGCCTTTTCGAGGCTCTTGTTCACCCAGGGGTGGACGATTGCCTCGCCCTCTTTCATTCCCAGGGTGGAGAGCACCTTGTCCAGCCGGTCGGAGCCGAAGATGCGCATCAGGTCATCTTCGAGCGACAGGAAGAAGGACGAGCGCCCGGGGTCGCCCTGCCGGCCGGAGCGGCCGCGAAGCTGGTTGTCGATGCGGCGGCTTTCGTGGCGTTCGGTGGCAAGGACGTAAAGGCCGCCGGCGGCGATCACCTTGGCCTTCTCGGCCGCCACCTCGGCCTCGATCGTCTTGCGCAGCTCGTCGGGGTGTGCCTCGGGGTCGGCGGCCAGCGCCTGCATCACCTTCATGTCGACGTTGCCGCCAAGCTGGATGTCGGTGCCGCGGCCCGCCATGTTGGTGGCGATGGTGACCGCGCCCAGCTTGCCCGCATCGGCGACGATCTGCGCCTCCTGCTCGTGCTGGCGGGCGTTCAGGACGTTGTGGGGGATGCCGTCCTTTGTCAGCAGGTTGGACAGGAATTCGGATTTCTCGATAGAGGTGGTGCCGACGAGGATCGGCTGGCCGTTGGCATGGGCCTGCTTGATCGCGCTGACGATCCCGTCGAACTTCTCGCGCGCGGTGCGGTAGACCTGATCGTGCTCATCCTCGCGCGCGATGGGGCGGTTCGTGGGCACCTCGACCACGCCGAGGCGGTAGATCTCGGCGAATTCCTCTGCCTCGGTCACCGCGGTGCCGGTCATGCCGGCGAGTTTCTCGTAAAGGCGGAAGTAGTTCTGGAAGGTGACGGAGGCCAGCGTCACGTTCTCGGGCTGGATCTGCACGCCTTCCTTGGCCTCGATCGCCTGATGCAACCCGTCGGACAGGCGGCGGCCCTTCATCATGCGGCCGGTAAATTCGTCGATCAGCATCACCTCGCCGTCGCGGACGATGTATTCCTTGTCCTTGTGGAACAGCTTGTGCGCCCGCAGCGCCTGGGTGACGTGGTGGACGAGCGAGGTCGATTCCGGGTCATAGAGCGACTGACCCTCGGGCAGCAGCCCGGCCTCCAGCAGCTTGCCCTCGATGAAATCGTTGCCGGCGTCGGTATAGGTGACGTTGCGGGTCTTTTCGTCCAGGCTGAAATGTTCCTCGGTCACATCGGGAACCAGCGCGTTCACGGCTATGTAAAGCTCCGACCGGTCCTGGCTGGGGCCGGAGATGATGAGCGGCGTGCGCGCCTCGTCGATCAGGATGCTGTCGACCTCGTCCACGATGGCATAGGCATGGCCGCGTTGCATCATGTCCTCGACCCGCGTCTTCATGTTGTCGCGCAGGTAGTCGAAGCCAAGCTCGTTGTTGGTGGCATAGGTGATGTCGGCGGCATAGGCCGCGCGTTTCTCATCCTCGGGCTGCCAAGGGTAGACGACGCCGGTGGTCAGCCCCAGCGCGGAATAGACCTTGCCCATCCAGTCGGCATCGCGCTTGGCCAGATAGTCGTTGACGGTGACGATATGCACGCCGCGCCCGGTCAGCGCGTTCAGATAGGCCGGAAAGGTGGCGACCAGCGTCTTGCCCTCGCCGGTCTTCATCTCGGCGATATTGCCCTGATGCAGGAAGATCCCGCCCATCAGCTGCACGTCAAAGGCGCGCAGGCCCAGCGCGCGGCGCGCGGCCTCCCGGCAGTTGGCAAAGGCTTCGGGCAGGACGGCATCAAGGCTTTCGCCGTTTGCCACGCGGGCCTTCAGCGCCTCGGTCTTTTCCTTCAGCCCGGCATCGCTCAGCGCCTGATACTCGGGCTCCAGCGCGTTGATCTGCTGCACCAGCGGGCGGGTTGCCTTGA
>JBJHCH010000069.1:0-19859 GCA_050485905.1 Paracoccaceae bacterium
CGGCCGCGCCAATGCCACCATCGTCGGCACCTTCCTTGACGATCCCTATGTCGCCGCGCCACCGCCGAAATCGCTCGACCGGCATTTCCCCGACCTTCTGGATGCGGTGGCCGATCTGTCCGATGCGGATGCAGCCGCCACGGTGATCGCCGCCGCCGCCGCCTGCGTCGCCCGCGCCTTCGACCACTTCCCCGCCACACCCGCGCGGGTGCTGGTCACCGGCGGCGGGCGGCACAATGCGGCCTTCATGGCAGCACTGGCCGATGCCCTGCCCTGCCCCGTCGTGCCGGTCGAGGCTGCGGGTCTGGACGGAGACATGCTGGAGGCTCAGGCGTTCGGCTACCTCGCCGTCCGCGCGGCGCGCGGGCTGCCGCTGTCGGCCCCCGGCACAACGGGCGTCGCGGCCCCGGTGACCGGCGGGCGGATCAGCCTGCCCTGAGGTTCACGCCCTCGGGATATCGAAACCGGGCGGGGCAAGTTCGAACCCCTCGAACCGGAAACCGGGGCTGACGGTGCAGCTGACCAGCGTCCAGTCACCCGTGCTGCGCGCAGCCTGCCAGTGATGGGCCGGAACCACCGCATGCGGTGCCTGATCCGCCAGCACGTCGCCGCCCAGCCTGACCTCGCGCGCCGGGCCGGCCTCGGTTTCCGCAATCGCCAGGATCAACGGCGCGCCAGCGTGCCAGTGCCAGATCTCCGCCGCATCGACCCGGTGCCAATGACTGCGCTCTCCCGCCTGCAGCAGGAAATGAATGCAGGTGCCGGCGGGCCGTTCCCCCGGTGCGGCGGGCGCGGCCCAGGTCTGGCGATACCAGCCGCCCTCGGGGTGCCGTTCCAGCCCCAGCTTGTCGATGATCTCTCGCGCCATCGCGCTCACAGCCGAACGCCGTGCCGCCCCGCCAGATCGGTGAAGAACTGCCACGCCACGCGCCCCGACCGCGCCCCGCGCGTGGCCTGCCATTCGATCGCCTCGGCGCGCAGCACCTCGGGATCGACCGTTACGCCGTGGGCGGCGCAATAGCCGTCGATCATCGCCAGGTATTCGTCCTGGCTGCAGGGGTGAAAGCCCAGCCACAGGCCAAAGCGGTCGGACAGCGAGACCTTTTCTTCCACCGCCTCGGACGGGCTGATCGCGCTCGACCGTTCGTTCTCGATCATGTCGCGCGGCATCAGGTGGCGCCGGTTCGACGTGGCATAAAGCACCACATTGTCGGGCCGCCCCTCGATCCCGCCATCCAGCACCGCCTTCAGGCTCTTGTAATGCTGGTCGTCATGGCTGAACGACAGGTCGTCGCAGAAGATCACGAAGCGCGCGTCGCCTCCCCGCAGATGGCCGAGCAAACGGCCAATGGACTGCAAATCCTCGCGCTGGATCTCCACCAGCTTCAGATCCAGCCCCTGGCGGCGCACCTCGGCATGGATGGCCTTCACCAGACTGGATTTCCCCATCCCCCGCGCGCCCCACAGCAGGGCGTTGTTCGCGGGCAACCCGCGCGCGAACTGAACCGTATTCGCCAGCAGCGTGTCGCGCGCCCGGTTCACGCCGATCAGCAGCGACAGGTCCACCCGGTTCACCGCTGCCACAGGGTCCAGCCGGTCGGGGTTCACATGCCAGACAAAGGCATCGGCGGTGGTGAAATCCGGCGCGGGCGCGGCGGGCGGGCTGATCCGCTCCAGCGCCTCGGCGATGCGGCGCAGCGCCTCGGTATCGCCCACCATGTCCTTCACGCCTGCGCCTCGTCCTCGTCGTCCAGCAGCCCTTGCCGCCGCAGTTCGGCATTGCGCTTCTTCTCCACCCGGCGGACCAGCAGGATGGAGATCTCGTAAAGGCCATAGACGACCGTGAACAGGATCAGCTGGGTAATGACATCCGGCGGCGTGACCAGCGCGGCGACGACCAGAATGCCGACCATCGCGTATTTCCGCGTCCCCGCCAGCCCGGCCGCCGACACAAGCCCGGCCTTGCCCATCAGCGTCAGAAGCACCGGCAACTGGAAGCAGAGGCCAAAGGCAAAGATGAACTTCAGCGACAGGTCGAGCGATTCCCGCACCGAGCCGAGGAAGATCGTCTGCGTCCGGTCCGCCGCCGCGCCGTTGATCACGTCCGGGTCCGACCCGGCGATCAGCGTCGCAAGCGCGGGGATCGCGTCGGAAAAGCCGATGAAGAAGTTCATCGCCAGCGGCGTGACGATGAAATGCGCGAACGTAGCCCCCATCAGGAACAGCACCGGCGAGGCGATGACGAAGGGCAGGAACGCGTTCTTTTCCGACCGGTAGAGCCCCGGCGCGATGAACCGCCACAGCTGATGCGCGATCACCGGAAAGGCCAGCGCAAAGCCCCCGATCATCGAGATCCGGATCAACACAAAGAACTTCTCCTGCGGCGCGGTGAAGATCAGCCGCGGATCCTCGCCCCGCGCGCGCAGCACATCGGCGATGGGTTCGGACAGGAACTGCAGGATCGGGTCGGCCACGGTGAAGCAGATCACCATGCCCAGCAGGAACGCCAGCACCGACCGGATCAGCCGGGTGCGCAGCTCCGCCAGATGCTCGATCAGCGGGGCAGAGCTGTCGTCGATATCATCGCCCTTCATGCGCCGGACTTTCCGCTGGCAGAGGGCGGCGGCGCATCGGGGTCGGGCACCGGCGCGGCCGCGGCACGGCGCGCCTCTGCCGCTTCGCGCATGGCTTGCGTCCGCGCGGCCTGCTGCTCTGCCAGCTTGGCCGTCGCCGGGCCGCGCGCGGGCTTGGGCGCACTTTCGGGGGCGGGCGCGTCAGCCGGTTCCGGCGCCGCCGGGTCAGGAACGGCGGCCTTCGCGGGCTTTTTCGCCGCCGGTTTCGACGGATCCCATTTCTTCAGATCCTTCAGGTCGCGCACAGCGTCGCTCACGCCATCCAGCCCCATCGACTTGCCCGATGTCGCCTCGCGCAGGTCGCGCGCCACATCCTTCACGCCGGTGTCCTTTGCCGCGTCATCCATCGCGCGCTGAAAGTCGCGCGCCATCGACCGGGCCTTGCCGGTGAACTGACCCAGCGTGCGGAACATCTTTGGCAGGTCCTTGGGGCCCACCACAATCAGCGCCACGATGCCGATCACCAGAAGCTCGGTCCAGCCGATATCCAGCATCTCGTCCGTCCCCTTTCAGCGGGTCAGGCTCAGACCTTGTCCTTCGACTCTTCCGGCGTCACGTCGCGCGCATTCTCGATCTCGCGCTCGGCATCCTCGGTGCTGTCCTTGACGCCGCGCTTGAAGGCGGTGATGCCCTTGCCGACCTCGCCCATGAGCGAGCTGATCTTGCCGCGCCCGAACAGGACGAGCACGACAACGGCGATCAGCAGAAGGCCCGGCAGGCCGATATTGTTGAGCATGGCTTTCTCCCTTTCGTGACACCTGCAACGGGGCGGGCGCCATGATTATTCCATTTATGCGTTCCCGCGACCGGATCAAAGGCCCTTCTGACAGATTTGATCGCGGCACCGGGCACCCTTCTAGCACTCAGTCGCTTATCGGCGCCACACCCCGATCTGGAAAGACGAAACAGCGGTCGCGGCGGAACATCAGCCACAGGGCGGTGCCCGCGCGCGGCAGGAACACGCCGGGCACGCAGGCGCGCAGCGTCGATCCATCGGCATCCATGCGAAACTCCACCAGGCTTTCGCGGCCCATGTAGCGCGCCCGCGCCACGATCCCGCGCGCGGGGCTGCCCTCATCGGGCGTGGGGTTCGGGCCGCGGCCGTTCCGGTCGAAGTCGATCTTCAGATGCTGCGGGCGAATGACGATCTCCACCGCCGTCCCGTCCGGCACGCCGGGCACCAGAAACTGGCCGAAGGGCGTGTCCGTCAGCGCCCCCTGCACCCGCCCCCGGATCACGTTGATGTCGGAAAAGAACGCCGCCGCCGCCCGGTCCACCGGCGCGTTATAGACGTTGTAGGGCGCGCCCGACTGCACGATCCGGCCCCGCCGCATCAGCGCGATCTCGTCGGCCATGCGCATCGCCTCGTCGGGCTCATGCGTGACCAGCAGCACCGCCGTGCCCTCTTCCTTCAGCAGGTCCAGCGTCGCATCGCGAATCCCGTCCCGCAGCCGGTTGTCGAGGCCGGAAAACGGCTCGTCCATCAGCATGATCCGGGGTTTCGGCGCCAGCGCGCGGGCCAGCGCCACGCGCTGCTGCTCGCCGCCCGACAACTCGTGCGGATACTTGCCGGCAAAGCCGGGCAGGTTCACCCGCTCCAGCAACTCGCCCACCCGCGCCCGGCACTCGGCCTTGCTGCCCTTCAGGCCGAACGCGATGTTGCCCGCCACGTCCAGATGCGGAAACAGCGCGAAATCCTGAAACATCAACCCGATGGAGCGGCTTTCGGGCGGCAGGTGGCGCAGCCCGTCCGACACCACCTCGCCGTCGATCAGCACCTCACCCGAGTCCTGCCGGTCGACGCCTGCGATGATCCTCAGCGTGGTGGACTTCCCGCAGCCCGACGGCCCCAGCAGGCAGGTCACCTGCCCCGCCCACACCGTCAGCGACACATCGTCCACCACTGGCAACCCGCCGAACCGGCGGGTGACATGGCGCAATTCGATCCGGGGCGGCAGGCTGTCGGGCATTTCCGATCAAAACACTAGGACACTCGGGGCATATCAACCCCGGCCAGCCACCGCAACCGGGCTCAGGCCCCCAGACAGGTTTCCAGCGCGCGCCAGCCGTGGACCGGGCGCACCTGCCCGGCTTCTTCCTCGGCCAGCCAGACCTGCCCGCCGCCGGCCGGCTGGTCGGCCTCCGGCGTGATGGCGATGCCCGCCAGATGGCACCACAGCAGGCTGCCGACCCCGCCATGCCCCACGATCAGCAGATCGCCCGGCATCTGCAGCGCGCGGTGCAATGCCGCCACGACACGGGCCTGCGCATCGACCGCGCGTTCCCAACCCTCGGCGCTGTCCTCCGGGTGCGCAAACAACTGCCGCGCCAGCGCATCATGCCGCGCGGCCGGCACATAGCCGGTGGCGCTGCGGTCGATCTCTCCCATCTCGGCGTCGATTTCGACCGACAGGCCCGCAGGCCGGGAAAGCCTCTCTGCCGTCTCGCGCGCCTTGCGCTCGGCGCTCGACAGGATGCGCACCCCCGCCCCCGGCCAGCCCGCCGCCGCCGCGGCCTCGACCCGCGCCCGGCCCACCGCGCTCAGCCCCCAGTCGGTCACCTCCACCGCCGGGTCAATCTGAACCTGCGGATGCGACAGGTAGATCAGCCGTCGCGTCAAAGCGTGGCGTTGGTCGCACCGCCGTCCAGCAGGATGTTCTGGCCGACGATGAAGCCTGCATGCTGGGAACACAGGAAGGCGCACATCGCCCCGAACTCCTCTGCCGTGCCATAGCGCCGCGTCGGAATCGTCGCCTCGCGCCGGGTGCGGGCCTCGTCCACGCTGATCCCCTCGGATTTCGCCATGCCGACGTCCAGGCTGGCCGCCCGGTCGGTCGCGTGAATGCCCGGCAGCATGTTGTTGATCGTCACCCCGCTGGGCGCCACCTGGCGCGAGGTGCCCGCCACGAACCCGGTCAGCCCGGTGCGCGCCGCATTCGACAGGCCCAGAACCGGGATCGGCGCCTTGACCGACTGGCTGGTGATGTTGACCACCCGGCCCCAGCCGCGCTCCATCATCCCCGGCAGCGCGGCCTGCATCAGCGCGATCGGGGTCAGCATGTTGCCGTCCAGCGCCTTGATGAAATCGTCGCGGCTCCAGTCAGACCACATCCCCGGCGGCGGGCCGCCCGCATTGGTCACCAGAATGTCGATCTGCCCCGCCGCTTCCAGCACCTTGGCGCGGCCCTCTTCGGTGGTGATGTCGGCGGCCACCGCCGTCACCTTCACGCCATGGGCCTCGCGGATCGCCGCCGCCGTTTCCTCCAGCGCCTCGGCGCCCCGCGCGTTGATCACCAGATCGACGCCCGCCGCCGCCAGCGCCTCGGCACATCCGCGCCCCAGCCCCTTGGATGCCGCACAGACCAGCCCGCGCTTGCCCTTGATCCCCAGATCCATCTCGAACTCCCCTGTTTGCTTCGCGGCGTCGTAGCACCGCCGCCGGGGAAGGAAAAGCGCCCAAGCCCTCGGGGCAGGTTAAGGGCAGGTTAACAGAAAACACGAAATCGCCTGTTTTCAATGGCTTGAAATTTTGGGCAACTTGCCCAAACGCTTGCCCAGCCCCCACCCCTGCCCTATATCGCCCGGATGCTGGACAACCGCCCCACCCTCCCGACCGAAATCGCCCGCCGGCGAACCTTCGCTATCATCAGCCACCCCGACGCCGGCAAGACCACCCTGACCGAGAAGTTCCTGCTTTACGGCGGCGCGATCCAGATGGCAGGGCAAGTGCGGGCAAAGGGAGAGGCCCGGCGCACCCGGTCGGATTTCATGCAGATGGAAAAGGACCGCGGCATCTCGGTCTCCGCCTCGGCCATGTCCTTCGATTACGGCCAGTTCCGTTTCAATCTGGTGGACACCCCCGGCCACTCCGATTTCTCGGAAGACACCTACCGCACCCTGACCGCAGTGGACGCCGCGATCATGGTCATCGACGGCGCCAAGGGCGTTGAATCCCAGACCCGCAAACTGTTCGAGGTGTGCCGCCTGCGCGACCTGCCGATCCTGACCTTCTGCAACAAGATGGACCGAGAGGCGCGCGAGACATTCGAGATCATCGACGAGATCCAGGAAAACCTCGCCATCGACGTCACCCCCGCAAGCTGGCCCATCGGCATGGGCCGGGATTTCCTCGGCTGCTACGACCTGCTGCGCGACCGGCTGGAACTGATGGACCGCGCCGACCGCAACCGCGTGGCGGAATCGATCAAGATCGAGGGGATGGACGACCCGAAACTCGCCCAGCACGTCCCCGCCGACCTGCTGGAGAAACTGCGCGAGGAGGTGGAGATGGCCCGCGGCCTCCTGCCCGCCTTTGACCATGCCAGCGTGATGAACGGCTCGATGACGCCGATCTGGTTCGGCAGCGCCATCAACTCCTTCGGGGTGAAGGAACTGATGGACGGCATCGGCACCTACGGCCCGCCGCCGCAGATCCAGCGCGCCGCCGAACGCCAGATCGCGCCCGAGGAGACCGCCGTCACCGGCTTCGTCTTCAAGGTTCAGGCCAACATGGACCCCAAGCACCGCGACCGCGTCGCCTTCGTCCGCCTCGCCTCGGGCCATTTCGAGCGCGGCATGAAGCTGCTACACGTCCGCTCGAAGAAACAGATGGCCGTGACCAGCCCCGTCCTCTTCCTCGCCGCCGACCGCGAACTCGCCGAAGAGGCCTGGGCCGGCGACATCATCGGCATCCCCAATCACGGCCAGCTGCGCATCGGCGACGCCCTGACCGAGGGCGAGGCGCTGCGCTTCACCGGCATCCCCTCCTTCGCGCCGGAACTGCTGCAAACGGTCCGCGCGGGCGACCCGATGAAGGCCAAGCATCTGGAAAAGGCGCTGATGCAATTCGCCGAGGAAGGTGCGGCCAAGGTCTTCAAGCCGATGATCGGTTCCGGCTTCATCGTCGGCGTCGTGGGCGCGCTCCAGTTCGAGGTTCTGGCCAGCCGGATCGAACTGGAATACGGCCTGCCGGTGCGGTTCGAGGGGTCGCAGTTTACTTCGGCCCGCTGGGTCGCAGGGCCCAAGGCCGAGGTCGAGCGTTTCGTGAACATCAACAAGGGCCACATCGCCACCGACCACGACGACGATGTGGTCTACCTGACCCGCCTGCAGTGGGACATCGACCGGATCGAGCGTGATTTCCCCGACCTGAAACTGACAGCGACGAAGGAGATGATGGTCTGACACCAGCGCCGAACGACGGCGCCCCGTTAGGGCGTCACGCGTTGGAGTTCTGCCTCGCAAATGTCTCTGAGGTATCCGGCCCCACCACTACCGTGTGTAGGCACTCCCTCGGGCGAAAGGATCTGAACGGGAATAAGTCGAACCTAGTCTATATGCGCCCTAGCCACCGCCAGGTTTGTCCGATCTGCGTCGGTTCATCTCTCTTTCCATTGCTCTCTCGGTCACAGCGACCATTGCGGCATTGCCTCTCCGACTGACGAACAAGCGCCCCGGCCCCTTCCCTTGACACTCATCGCGCAGCGGGCCAGCGTCGCCCGGCCTGAACCCAGTCCCAAGTATGGAGAAATCCGCCATGAAGAATGCCGACGTCATCTGGGACCGTGTAGAGGCGAAAACAGCGCCGTTCATCGACCTGTCGGATCGGGTCTTCGACACGCCAGAGACGTTGTATGCCGAGGTGGAATCATGCGCCGCGCATGCCGCAATGCTCGACGCAGAAGGATTTCGGGTAACGCGCAACGCGGCTGATATCCCAACCGCCGTGATGGGCGAAGCAGGGGAAGGCGGCCCGGTCATCGCGATCCTCGGCGAATACGATGCGCTCCCCGGCCTCAGCCAAGAACCCGGCGTGGCCGAACACCGGCCACTGATCGCCGGCGGCAACGGGCACGGCTGCGGCCATAACCTGCTTGGCAGCGCGGCCTTGCTTGCAGCGACGGCAGTCAAGGACTGGCTGGCGGAGGCGGGCATCCGCGCGCGCGTGCGCTACTATGGCTGCCCGGCCGAGGAAGGTGGCGCGGCGAAGACCTACATGGTGCGCGCAGGCCTGTTCAACGACGTTGCGGCCGCGATCACCTGGCATCCGGCCAGCTATACCTGCGTCGATCACGCAAACTCGCTCGCCAACACTCGCATCGATTTCACCTTCACCGGCAAGGCCGCCCACGCCGCCGGTGCGCCGGAACTGGGGCGCAGCGGGCTCGATGCCGTCGAACTGATGAACGTGGGCGTAAACTATCTACGCGAGCACATGCCGGACGATGCCCGCATCCACTATGCCTATATCGACGCGGGCGGGATGGCACCAAACGTCGTTCAGGCGCGCGCAACCATCCGCCAGTTGATCCGCGCCCGCGATCTGCCGGGGCTGCAGGCGCTGGTCGCGCGGGTGCGCAAGGTTGCCGAGGGCGCTGCGTTGATGACCGAGACGAGCATGGAGTCGCGTGTATTCTCGGGTGTGTCGAACCTGCTCGGCAACCGACCGCTGGAAGAGGCGATGCAGCGCGCGCTCGATGCCCTCGGCCCGGTGCCGTTCGACGCCACCGATGAGGCGTTTGCACGAGAGATCCGCAAGACACTGACCGAGGATGACATTGCCGCCACCTTTCGCCGCCTCGGAATCGCGCCAGATTTCGAGGCGCCGCTATGCGACTTCGTCGCCCCGCTCGACCGCCGCAGCCAGGGCGGGGATGGCTCCACCGATGTGGGCGACGTCTCCTGGGCGGTGCCGACGGTGCAGGCGCGCGTGGCGACCTGCGCGCTGGGTACGCCGTTCCACACCTGGCAACTGACCGCGCAGGGCAAGTCGCCGATGGCGCACAAGGGGATGATCCACGCCGCCAAGGTGATGGCCGCAACGGCCCGCATCCTGATCGAGGAGCCTGCGACGCTTGCCGCCGCGCAGGAAGCGCACCGCCGTCATCTGGCCCGGACGCCCTATGTCTGCCCGATACCGGACGAGGTGCAGCCGCCCGTGGTGCGTACAGCGGCCTGAGACGGCGCTTCAGTCATCCGGCTGCAGGATTTCGATTTCCTCACCGTCCCGCACCGCGGTGTAGAAGCAACTACGCCGATTGGTATGGCAGGCGGGACCGGTCTGATCGACCAGCAGCAACAGGCAATCGCGGTCGCAGTCAATGCGCAGTTCGATAAGCCTTTGCACGTGACCCGAGGTTTCGCCCTTAACCCAGAATGCAGCGCGGGATCGCGACCAATAGGTCACCTGGCCGGTTTCGATCGTCCGCGCAATCGACTCCGCCGTCATCCAGGCCTGCATCAGGACCTCGCCGCTCCGGTGGTCCTGGGCGATGGCGGGGATCAACCCCTGATCGTTGTAGCGCAGGGTCGCCGGATCAAAGGTCATCGGCGCATCCTTTCCTGATTGGCGGTCCGCGCCTAAGTATGGCAAAACGAAACCGGGTTGAAGCCGGAGACCGCAGACGATGAGCGACCCCGACCTGATCAAGCTCTACTCCGGCCGCATCCTCGCGCTTGCTGCCGATATTCCGCACCTTGGACGCCTGCCCGAGCCGCAGGCCAGCGCACGGCGCCGCTCGCCGCTCTGTGGATCAACGGTCACTGTAGATGTCACGATGACGGATGGCTGCGTCAGCGACTACGCACAAGAGGTGAAGGCCTGCGCCCTCGGTCAGGCCGCCGCCTCGGTGGTCGGGTCGGCCATCCTTGGCCGGACGCGGGCCGAGGTGGAGCGCGCACGCGACGAGCTGCGCGCCATGCTCAAGGATGGCACCCCTCCGCCCGCTGCGCCGTTCGATGGGCTGGAGGTGCTTCAGCCCGCGCGGGAATACCGCAATCGCCACGCGTCGATCATGCTCGCGCTCGAAGCGGCGGCAGAAGCGATGGCCGAGGCCGAGAAATCCGCCTGCGCCTGACAGCGCGGCCTGTCACAAAAAAACCGCCGCGCGTCCGAAAGGACGGCGGCGGCGAGGTGTGGGTCGGGCCGGGCACAGGGCAGCTGCGCGCAGGTCACCACCGAATCACGGCGGCGCTGGCCGAACCGCAGGCAGGGTCAGGCAAACAGCGGCAGATGAAGTGTACCGAACAGGAGTGCGACAAGAGCGATAGCCCCAGCCGCATCCTGCATCAGCGTGGGGCCGCACCGTGAAACGACTGCACGAATCTGCTGTAACATGGCCCTCTCCACCGTCGCTGCATGTTCAGTTATTGTTCTCACCGAGTCGACCAGCTGTCAAGAACTTATTAAGAACATAAGCGAACATAGAGTGACAATCTGGAATTTCCCGTGATTCCACCGCAGTTTCGCCGCTCAACCGACCGAGATGAGGCGGATGGCCTTGTCCTGCTCCATCAACCACAGCAGCACCCGCGCCGCCCGCCCGCGCGGCCCGTCGAGCGCCGGATCGTCAGCGAGCAGGCGGCGGGCATCGGATTGCGCCACAGCCATCAACCCCGCCTGACGTTCCAGATCAGCGATGCGGAATCGCGGCAGGCCCGATTGCGCGGTGCCGATCAGGTCGCCCGCACCGCGCATCGCCAGATCCTCCTCGGCAATGCGAAACCCATCTTCGGTATCGCGAAGGGTCTTCAGTCGTCGTTCGGCACTCTCGTTGAGCGGAGGCTGGAACATCAGCAGACAGGTGGATTCAACAGCGCCGCGCCCCACCCGGCCGCGCAACTGGTGCAGTTGTGCCAGCCCGAAGCTCTCGGCCCGCTCGACCACCATTATCGACGCGTTGGGGACGTTCACACCGACCTCGATCACCGTCGTCGCCACCAGCACCCCGGTTTCGCCCGCGACGAACCGCGCCATCGCCGCATCCTTGTCGGCATGGGGCATCTGGCCATGAACCAGACCAACCCGCCCGTCACCCAGCGCGGCGCGCAGATGCTGGAAACGCTCGGTCGCGGCGGTCAGGTCGATGACCTCGGATTCCTCGACCAGCGGGCAGACCCAATAGGCCTGACGACCCTCTTCCAACGCGCGCGCCAGATGGGTAACGACCTCGTCCAGTCGCTCTGCTGAAACCAGCGCAGTCCTGACCGGCGTCCGGCCCGGCGGCTTCTCGTCCAGCACGGACACATCCATGTCGCCGTACTGCGCCAGCGCCAGGCTACGTGGGATCGGTGTCGCGGTCATCACTAGGACATCCGCCGCTCCACCCTTGGCGCCCAGTTCCATCCGCTGCGCCACGCCAAAACGGTGCTGTTCGTCGATCACCGCCAGCCGCAAGTCAGCGAATTCCACTCCCTTCTGGAACACTGCATGGGTGCCGACCAGAACTCCGATATGGCCCTCTACCAGTGCCGCCAGCTTTGCCTCGCGCTCTGCCCCCTTGTCGCGGCCTGTCAACAATTGGATCTCGACGCCCGCCGCCTCGGCCAGCGGGCGCAGGCCCTCGTGGTGCTGGCGTGCAAGGATTTCGGTCGGCGCCATCAGCACACCCTGCCCGCCGGCCTCGACCGCGATTAGCAGGGCTAGGAAGGCCACCAGCGTCTTGCCCGACCCCACATCACCCTGCAGCAACCGGCTCATCCGCTGCGGCCGCGCCATGTCGGCGGCGATCTCGGCCACTGCGCGGTCCTGCGCGGCCGTGGGGCGGTAAGGCAGCGCCGCCAGCACGGGGCGGCGCAGGCGGCCATCGCCCGCGCTGACGACACCGGGCGCACGGCGGCGCGAGGCGCGGGCCAGCGCCATGGTCAACTGATGGGCCAGCAACTCGTCATAGGCCAGCCGGGCGCGGGCCGGATGATCGGGCGCCAGATCGCCCGGTCCGTGCGGCGCGTGCGCGGCCAGAAGCGCCTGATGCCAACTCGGCCAGCCCTCGCGCGCCAACAACGCGGGATCGATCCATTCCGGCGGATCCGGGGCGCGCTGCAGGGCCGACGCGATGGCCCGCGCCATGGTCTTCTGGGTCAGGTTTGCGGTCAGGTGATGAACCGGCTCATAGGGTGGCAGGTCGTCGGCCTCTGTCACCCGCAACACATGGTCGGGATGAACCATCTGCGCCACGCCGTCGAACAGTTCGACCTTGCCGGAGATCAGCCGCCGCTGCCCGGTGGGTAGCAGCTTCTGCAGATAGTCACCGCGGGCATGGAAATAGACCAGTTGAAACTCCAGTGCGGCGTCGCGCACCATCACACGATAGGGGCGCCCCCGGCTGCGCGGCGGCATGTGGGCGCCGATCTCCACCTCTACCGTCACCGTGGTGGGCGGGGTAACCTCGCGGACAGAGGTTCGGCGCGTGCGGTCAATGCCTGCATAGGGCAGATGGAATAGCAGATCGCGCGGCCGCTCGATCCCCAGCGTGACCAAGGCTTCGGCCGTGCGCGGCCCCACCCCGTCGAGCGTTTCCAGATCCGCAAAAAGCGGAAACAGGATCTCGGGCCGTCCGGCCATCAGCCCCCGCCGATCAGATCAAGCCAGGCATCCTCATCAATTACCGTCACCCCCAGATCCGCCGCCTTTGTCGCCTTGGACCCGGCGCCCGGCCCCGCCACCAGAAGGTCCGTCTTGGCCGAGACCGAACCCGCCACCCGAGCCCCCAACGCCTCGGCCCGGGCCTTTGCCTCGGCCCGTGTCATCTTCTCCAGCGTGCCCGTGAACACGACGGTCTTGCCGGCGACCAGGCTGCCGGCGGCGTCGGGACGGGCGACCGGTTCGACCGTCAGATGTGCGACTAGCCGGTCGATTGAGGCCCGCTCTGCCGGCTGATGAAACGTGGTGACGACCGAGGTGGCCAGCACTGCGCCCACGCCGTCGATGGACAGAAGTTCCTCCCACTCCGCCCCCTGCCCCACCTCGGCCGCCGTCATCGCCGTCTCGAATGCCTCCCAAGTGCCATAGTGGCGAGCCAGAAGGTTCGCCGCCGCCTCACCTACGTGGCGGATACCCAAGGCAAAGATCAGCCGGTTCAGCGGAATGCGACGCCGATCCTCAATGGCAGCAAACAGATTTGCGGCGGATTTCTCGCCGTAGCCATCGCGGTTCTTCAGCTTGCGCACCGGCTCGGCCGCGTCGCGGTCGGCAAGTGTGAAGATGTCCGCCGGCTCTCGGATCGGCAGTACGTCGTCACGCCAGAACATCTCGATCTGCTTCGCCCCCAACCCTTCTATGTCGAAGGCGGCGCGGCTGACGAAATGCTTCAGTCGCTCGACGGCCTGCGCGGGGCAGATCAATCCGCCAGTGCACCGGCGCACCGAGTCGCCGGGTTCGCGGATCGCCTCGGAGCCACACTCGGGGCATCGGCCGGGGAAATGATAGGGCGCGGCATCCCCTGGGCGCTGCGCCAGATCCACATCCGCCACCTTGGGGATCACGTCGCCGGCGCGGTAGACCTGCACCCAGTCGCCGACGCGGATATCCTTGCCGTCGCGGATCGGCGCGCCCTTGGCGTCGCGGCCGGCGATGTAGTCCTCGTTGTGCAAGGTCGCATTCGACACGACGACACCGCCCACTGTCACGGGGGTCAGCCGCGCGACGGGGCTGAGCGCGCCGGTGCGCCCAACCTGAATGTCGATTGCCTCCAGCCGGGTCCAGGCAAGCTCCGCCGCGAACTTGTGCGCAAGCGCCCAGCGGGGGGTCGTAGAACGGAAGCCGAGCCTGCGCTGCAACGCCAGATCGTCCACCTTGTAGACCACGCCGTCGATATCGTAGCCCAGTATCGCGCGTTGCTGCTCGATCTCAGCATAGGCCTCCAGCAGTGCCGCGACGCCCTCGCAGCGCCGGGTCAGCGGGTTTGTCTGGAAACCCAGCGTGTTCAACCGGGCGACGGCGCCCGATTGAGTCTCGGCCAGCGGAGAGGAAAGCGCGCCCCAGCCATAGGCGAAGAAGCGCAAGGGGCGCGACCGGGTGATCGCAGGATCAAGTTGCCGAAGCGACCCGGCGGCGGCATTGCGGGGGTTGGCAAAGGTCCGCTCGCCGCGTGTAACCTGACGCTCGTTCAGCGCGGCGAAGTCCTCGTGGCTCATGTAGACCTCGCCCCGGACTTCCAGCACCTCGGGCGCGCCGTCGATCCGCGCAGGGATGTCCGCGATGGTGCGCGCGTTTTCGGTCACGTTCTCACCGGTCTCGCCGTCGCCGCGGGTCGCGGCCTGGACCAGCGCCCCGCCCTCGTAGCGCAGCGAGAGCGACAAGCCGTCGATCTTCGGCTCGGCGGTATAGACGATCATGCCATCGTGGTTCAGGTAGCGACGGATACGCTCGTCAAACTCCTGCACCTCGGCACGGTCGAACGCATTGCCGAGGCTGAGCATCCGCACTTCATGCCGAACCTTGCCAAAGCCATCGGCCAGAGCAGCGCCAACGCGCTCGCTGGGGCTGTCGGGGCGCTTCAGGTCGGGGAAACGCGCCTCGATCTCGGCGTTGCGACGCTTCAGCGCATCGTAATCTGCATCGCTGATCTCAGGCGCGTCGTCCGTGTGATAGGCCCGGTCCGCCCGCGCTATCTTGGCGGCCAGGCGGGACAGCTCTTTCCGTGCTGCCTGCCTGCCGAGATCAGCAACGGGCTGTACTCCGCTGCTCTCGCCTCCTTCGCCCATTGCCATCCACCCGCCATCCCATCTAGGCATCTGATACGGCGCACCAGACCTGCATTCCAGTCGTTATATAGCTGGACTGCTACTGCTGGACGGTCCGCTGACCAGTTTCCCGATTGAAAGGATGCAGCGCGGTGCTGGGAACGTGGAAGTTGATCGTCTGCCCCTCTTGCAGCGACGGCTGGCCGTTCACCCGCATCACACACGGCTCGGGCGAGCCTTCAAGCGAGAGATAGAGGTGACTTTCCGCTCCGGCAGGTTCCAGCAGTTCCAGCCGTCCAGACAGGGATAGGTGCGGAGCATCCGGCGGCGTCAGCGACATGTCGTCCGGGCGCATGCCCACGAGGCTGGTATCATTGGAGAATGCGCCGAGCGCGTCTCCCTGTGATTTACCGCGCAGGTAGTCCACGGCCACCATGTTCATCGCCGGCGATCCGATAAAACTCGCCACGAACAGGCTCTGTGGGCGATTGTATACGTCCATCGGGGCGCCCACCTGCTCGATCCGTCCGCCATTCAGGACGACCAGCCGGTCGCCCAGCGTCATCGCCTCCAACTGGTCGTGGGTGACGTAGAGCGAGGTGGTGCGCAGCCGGCGCTGCAACTGCTTTATCTCTACTCGCATCTGCACGCGCAGTTTCGCATCAAGGTTCGAAAGCGGTTCGTCCAGCAGGAAGGCCGCTGGCTCGCGGACCAGTGCGCGGCCCATGGCCACGCGCTGGCGCTGCCCTCCGGACAGCGCGCGGGGCTTTCGATCGAGGAACTGCTCAATCTCCAGCATCTTCGCGGCACTGCGCACACGCGTGTCGATGTCGGCCTTGGCAAAGCCGCGGTTCTTCAGCCCGTAGGCAAGGTTGTTGAAGACCGTCATGTGCGGGTAAAGTGCGTAGTTCTGGAATACCATCGCAATGTCGCGTTCGGCGGGTTCCAGGTTGTTCACCACGCGGTCGCCGATGGTCAGCGTGCCGCTGGAGATCGTCTCCAGCCCGGCGACCATGCGAAGCAGCGTGGATTTGCCGCAGCCCGACGGACCGACCAGAACGATGAACTCACCATCCGCGATATCGAGGTTGATGTCGGTGACGGCCTGAACCCCGCCGGCGTAGATCTTGCACAGGTTTTCTATCTTGATCCCGGCCATGGGTCACTTCTCCGTTTCGGTCAGGCCTTTAACGAAAAGCCGCTGCATGAACAGGATGACGAGCACAGGCGGCAGCGCAGCCAGAACGACCGTGGCCATTACCAGATGCCATAAAGGCTCGCTGTCACCCCCTGTCACCATGCGCTGGATGCCCATGACGATGGTGTAGTAGTTCGGGTCCGTCGTGATCAGCAGCGGCCATAAGTACTGGTTCCAGCCATAGATAAACATGATGACGAAGAGCGCGGCGATGTTGGTTATCGACAGCGGCAGCAGGATGTCCCTGAAGAACTTCATCGGCCCTGCGCCATCGACCCGCGCAGCCTCCATCAGTTCCTCGGGCACGGTCATGAAGAACTGCCGGAAGAGGAAGGTGGCCGTGGCAGAGGCGATCAGCGGGATCGACAGCCCGGCGAAAGAATTGAGCATCCCCAGATCTGCCACGACCTGAAATGTCGGCACGATCCGCACTTCCACCGGCAGCATCAGCGTCAGGAAGATGATCCAGAAGAAGAAGATGCGGAACGGAAAGCGGAAGTAGACGATAGCGAAGGCCGAAATGATCGAGATCGCGAGCTTGCCGATGGTGATGGCGAGCGCCATGATCAGGCTGTTCGTCAGCATCAGCGAAATGGGCGGCGTCCCAGCCCGTGACCGCCCCTCGGTCAGCGCCGTCCGGTAGTTCTCGATCGCATTGGGACCGGGCAACAGGGGTATCACACCGCGAAGGAAGGTTCCGGGTGGATGGGTCGAGGCAATGATCGCCACGTAGATCGGAAAGACCACGATAGCGACCCCCAGGATCAGGATCACATGGGCGAAGAAGTTGCCCAAAGGGCGGTTCTCAACCATCAGTAATTCACCTTGCGCTCGATATAGCGGAACTGCACGACGGTCAGGACGATCACGATGCCCATCAGGATGACCGACTGCGCAGCGGACGAACCGAGGTTCTGCCCGACGAACCCGTCGCGATAGACCTTGTAGACCAGAATATTGGTGCCCTGACTCGGCCCGCCTTCGGTGGTGGCGTGGATAATCCCGAAGGTATCGAACATGGCATAGACGATGTTCACCACCATCAGGAAGAAGGTGATCGGCGAAAGAAGCGGAAAAACGATCGTCCAGAAACGTTTCGTCCGGCTCGCACCATCGATTGCGGCAGCCTCGATCAGCGAATGCGGCACAGATTGCAGACCAGCGAGAAAGAAGATGAAGTTATAGGAAATCTGCTTCCACGCCGCGGCGATGATCACCAGGACCATTGCATCGGTCTGCGACGAACGGTGGTTCCAGTTGTAGCCGACCATGTCCAGCATGTAGGGCAGGATGCCGATCGACGGGTTGAAGATGAACCACCAGAGCACACCCGCGATGGCCGGCGCGACGGCATAGGGCCAGACCAGAAGCGTGGAATAGGAATTGCGCGAGCGGATCATGTTGTTGACCATGACCGCGAAAAGCAGCGCCACGCCCATCGAAAGAAGCGTCGTTCCTACGGCGAAGACAGCCGTGACCTTGAGTGAATTGAAATAGAGCGGATCGTTGAAGAGCCTCTCGAAATTTGCGAGGCCGACAAAGGTCGTCCGCAATCCGAAGGCATCCTGCCGAAGCACGGACTGATACAGCGCCTGCGCGGCGGGCCAGATGAAGAAGATCAGCGTAATGATCACCTGCGGAGCAAGCAGGGCATAGGGCAGCCACATGCTCGGGAAGGTCATGCGCTTGGTCTGCATGCGCGGGCGCCTTTCGAAAATCAGCAGACCACCCCCGCAGCCTTCGCCGCGGGGGTGGTCCGGTTCCGGATCGTCAGTTCAGGGCAGATTCGAACTCGCGCAGAAGCTCGTTGCCACGACGCACCGCGTCGTCAGCCGCCTGCTGGCCGGTCTTGGAGCCCGCCATCACCGCTTCCATTTCTTCCGAAATGATGTCGCGGATCTGGACGAAGTTGCCGAAGCGCAGCCCCTTGGAGTTCTCGGTGGGCTCGTTCAGCGTCATCTGCTTGATTGACGTGTCGGCGCCCGGGTTTGCCTCGTAGTAACCCTGCTCTTGGCTCAGATCGTAAGAGGCCTGAGTGATCGGCAGATAGCCGGTGTCCTGATGCCACTGTGCCTGAACCTCGGGCAGCGAGAGATACTCGAAGAAGCGCGCAACCCCTTCGTACTCTTCATCAGAATGGCCCTGCATAACCCAGAGCGATGCGCCGCCGATGATGGTGTTCTGCGGTGCGCCCTCGATGTCGTCGTAATAGGGCTGGAAGCCGAAGCCGACGTCGAACTCTGCATTCCGGAGCACGGCGGCCCGTCCGGCGGACGAATTGAAGAAGATCGCGCACTGGCCGGACAGGAACAGCGGCTGCGCGTCCGGTCCGGAACCGGGGCCGCCCCAGCGGAAGATGCCGGCGTCCTGCCAGGTCTTCAGATTGTCCCAGTGACGCGCCAGTTCAGGCGAATTGAACGTCAGTTCCGTATCAAACCCGGCAAAGCCGTTTTCGCGCGTACCCAGCGGCAGGTTGTGCCATGCCGTGAAGTTTTCGACCATCAGCCAGCTAGGCCAGGTGGTGGTGAAGCCGCAGGGCGCCGCACCGGACTCAACGATCTGCGCCGCCGCAGCCTCAAGCTCGGCCCAGGTCGTCGGGGGGGTTTCCGGATCTAGGCCAGCCTCGCGGAAGATATCCTTGTTGTAGTACATGATCGGGGTTGAGGAGTTGAACGGGAACGACAGCATGTTGCCGTTCGGATCGGTGTAGTAGCCAACCACCGCTGGCAGATAGGCGTCTGGGTCGAACGGCACGTCGTAGTCAGCCATCAGCTGGTAGATCGGATAGATCGCGCCGTCGGCCGCCATCATTGTGCCGGTGCCCACTTCGAAGACCTGCAGGATGTGCGGCTGCTCGCCGGCGCGGAATGCGGCAATCGCGCCGCTCATCGCCTCCATGTAGGTTCCGCGGAACGATGTTCGCACCACGTAGTCGTCCTGGCTTTCGTTGAAGCCCTGCGCCACGCCATCCAGAAGTTCGCCCAGCTCGCCGCCGAGCGCATGCCACCAGTCGATCTCGACCTGTGCCTGCGCCATCGGCGCGGCGAGTGACAGCGATAGCGCCGTTCCGATCAGAAGTCTGTTCAAACGCATCTTGGGATCTCCCTTTTTGTTCTGAGGGGCATGGTGCCCGACCGCATGACTAGCATCGAACATGCGGCCTGTCGCTACCGTTTGGTTTTGAAGGTTTTGCGACCGCTGGATGATAGCTGCGTGACGCGCCGGGGTGCAATGGCAACCTGCCGGCGCCTGACCTTACGGAAGCGATCAGACACGGTCACTCCGCCGCCCGCCGCGCCGTGACCGACCCGATCAGCGCCGGAAGGTCGGCAAAGGCGGCGAAGCGCGCAGCTGCGGGTAGTTCTGCGGAAGGTGAGCGACGGTAGCCTTCGGTGAACAGCAGGAATGGCACCTGCGCCCGTTGGGCGGTTTCCGCATCAACCTCGCTGTCCCCGACATAGACCCGCGCTCCGTCGCTCAGCGCCGCGAAGGTCGCGTGAAGCGGGGCCGGATCCGGCTTCTGGCCCGGCAGGCTATCGCCGCCGATGACAATCTCGAAAAACCCG
>JBJHCH010000070.1:0-19858 GCA_050485905.1 Paracoccaceae bacterium
GCGGTGGCGAAGATCTCGTTGCCGCACCAGCCGCCGCGATAGGGGGTCAGTTCCTTGAAGCCGACAAGCTCGGTCATCAGCGGGCCGACGATGGTGCCTTCCTTGGTCGCGCAGGCCTCGATCGCGGACCCCCGGCAGTCGATCCGCTTCATGATCTTGATCTCGCCCTCGCCGACGATCTCGTGCTCGTGGCGGCGGAAATCGGCCTCGGACTTGATGAAAAATGTCGTGTGGCCGCTGTCGCCGAACGCGGATTGCAGCACCAGATCGTGGCCGATGCCCGCCTTCTCGCAGGTCTTGCGCAGATCCTCGTAGCTCTTCACCTCTGCCAGCACGTTCGGAACCGACGGCACGCCTGCCTTGTTGCCGACGCGTACGGTCTCGATCTTGTTGTCCATCCGCGTGCGCAGGCTTGCCTTCGGAAACCAGACCTCGGCGCCAAGTTCCTTGGACAGCCGTTCGGTCTCCTCGTCGAACATCAGGAACACGAACTTGGGTTTGCCGCCGCGCCGCTTGATGAAGTCGATCACCTCCTTGTGCTGGAGGAGATAGTTGTTGATGTCCTCGATCGACTGGAACTCGGCATGCGGTTGTTCGCTGGGGCAGAAGACGTTGGGATGCCGGCCGTCATAGCAGTCAATGTAGCAGATATACTTGAAGTTCTTGCACCACTCATCCAACCCAAGAAGGTTGAAGTTTGTGGCTGAGATGAAGTAGACGGGATCCTCGTTGCGGTGAAAGAAGCGACGGATCTCCGAGATGTTGCGAAGCTCTGTCTTTGGCATGTCTCACTCTCCCTATCGATCTGTTCTGGTTATTCCGCGGCGTCGGGCAGTCTCTCGGCGGTCAGCACGGCAAGGGCTTCGTCGGTGAACACCCGCAAACCAAGGTCGGCGCGGTAGCCGTGAATCTCGCTCACATCCAGTGCGCGCATGAAGTCGAGGATCTCGTGGCTGACGACCTGACCCGGCACCAGGATCGGAAAACCCGGCGGATAGGGGATGATGAACGAGGCTGACACGACCTCTTGCCCTGCGTCCATCGCCTGCTTCAGCGAGCCGTTGAGTTCCAGGTAGTCACAGTTCTCGTCGTCATAGGCGAGGAAGAAGGCTTTTCGGATGTCGCCCTCTGACGTGACCTGATCGGCGCGGAAGGCATCGTGGAAGCGGCTGAAGTCAGGCAGCGGGGGCAGATCATCGACCAGTGCCTTGACGCGGCGCTCGAAACCCAGACGCTCCATCTTGGATGCATCGTCCAACAGGTCGTCGAGTCCGTTGGCAATCTCCACCAGAACCTCGATCAGATAGGCGACCGAGGATCGGGTTGTCCCAATGTTGGTCATGAACAGGACGGTGTTGCGCGAGGTCTTGTTGATCTGGATCCCGTACTTGTCCATCAGGATCTGAGTCTTGAACGTGTCGCCGTCCCAGCCCGTGCCGCCCACAGCCAGCGTGACGCGCGTGGCGTCGAGCACGAATTCGTCCTTCTCCCAGCATTCCCAGATATCGGTCCAGCCCTGTTCAGGGTCGTAATAGCTTTCGACCCCGCTTTCACGGAACTCGGGCGGGATCATGTCGCCGGCGGCCAGAACCTTGAAGTATTTCTTCAGCAGTGGATGTGTCGAGATCGCACGGCGCATCGCCATCGCGGCCTCGACCTGACGTTGTACGAACTCGAACCCCTCAAGCTCCACCTGACGTCGGCCGACGTCGAGTGAGGCGATGATCTGGTAGTTCGGAGAGGTGGAGGTGTGGGTCATATAGGCTTCGTGGAAGCTCTGTTCGACCTGCCCCTTGAAGTCCTGATCATTCACATGGATCATCGATCCCTGCCGGAGCGAAGTCAGCGTCTTGTGGGTTGATTGCGTCGCGTAGATCCGCACCCGCGCGTGCGGTGGCGCGATCAGACGGGTCTTCAAGATCGTTTCGTCGTCGGCACCCTTCAGCTTCGCCTGCTGCTTTTGCCACGCCTTCGCCTGTTCCGGCGATTTCAGCCGTTCACGCAAAGAATTGGCGGCATTCATCGCCGTCCGCTGCCGATAGGTGGGGCCGAAGCGGGCAAAGGCGAACCATGCCTCATCCCACAGGAAGATCAGGTCGGGCTTGATCGCCAGGCATTCCTCGATCACCCGCTCGACGTTGTAGACGATGCCATCGAAGGTGCAGTTGGTCAGCAGCAGCATCCGCACCCTATCCAACTTGCCGGCGGCCTTGAGCGCGAGAAGCTGGTGCTTGATTTCGCGCAGCGGAACGGCGCCGTACATCGAGTATTCGTTCAGCGGATAGCTATCCAGATAGACGACCTGTGCGCCGGCAAGCACCATGCCGTAGTGGTGCGACTTGTGGCAGTCGCGGTCCACGAGGACGATGTCGCCCGGATGGACAAGAGCCTGAACCACGATCTTGTTGCAGGTCGAGGTGCCGTTGGTAGCAAAGAAGGTCTGGCGCGAACCGAAGGCCCGGCTGGCTAGTTCTTGCGCCTCCTTGATCGGGCCGTGGGGTTCGAGCAGGCTGTCCAGTCCGCCTGATGTGGCCGAGGTCTCAGCCAGAAAGATATTGGGACCGTAGAAGGCACCCATATCCTGTATCCAGTGCGACCGGCTGATCGACTTGCCGCGGCTGATCGGCATGGCGTGAAAGACGCCCGTCGGCTGCTTTGAGTAGTTCATCAACGCCGTGAAGAATGGTGTTTTGTAGCGCGCCTGAACACCCCGCAGGATGTTCAGGTGCAGTTCCATGAAGTCTTCCTGATTGTAGAAGACCCTCCGACAGATACCGAGGTCCAGCCCCGCGATGTCCTCGACCGAGCGGTCGGTCACAAGATAGGCGTCAAGTTCGGGGCGCACCTTTGCCACCAGTCGGCATAACTCTGGCCCGTAGTCCTCGGGCGCCAGCGCCTCGATACCCTCGGGGCCGCCAGCGCGGCTGAGGTATCTGGTCAGGATCGGCAGTTCGGTCTTCGACTTCAGCCGCAGGCCGGGGCGCACCACGATTGCCTGAATATTGTGGTTGAACAGGATCGCAATCAGCGCATCCTCGATGCTGGGCACGACCACCGCTTCGTAAATGAACTGATCCTCGGGCCGGCGCATCCGGGTCACGTTGGCCTTCAGCCAGCGTTCCTGATGTTCGTTCACGTCATCGACGATCAGCACCTCGAAGTAAGGTTTGGTCAGCGCCCGCGCTTCTGGAGACAGCATGGCCTCGTCGTCGTGATCGTCTGCTTCGGAACTGTCCCGCTCGATGGGGATGTGCCGTCTCCGATAGGCGCCCGAGGCAAGCGCACGCTTCACGCGTTGTACGCCATAGGCGGCATCTTCGAGGTTGCCATGCTCAAACTGCCGACGCAGATGGTCAAAGGCAGACATGCCGGGAAAGGCCCAGTACGGCTCGATGACCGTCAATGCCTCGAACAGTGTGCCGATCTTCTTTCGCAGACCCGCCGATCCGCGCGCATCAGGTGCGCGGGCCAGTGTCGAGAGATTTTGATAAAGGCTGCTCCAGCGGTCAGCCCGCAGTTGGATTGCGGAATAGTACTCATTTACCGACTGCATCGGTGCATCCTCCTCGGCTGCCAGTGACAGGGATGGGGTGGACGCGACCGCTATTCTTCAGGCTGTTCTGCGCTTCAGCCCGCGTCCTCGGATCGCAAGGGCGCTGCCATATGCAGGTTTTGACCATGGCGCGTCTGGCTTGCGGTCTTTGCTGTGAAGTCCACATGCAGCCCTGCTCGCGATCCTTGGCTCGGTATTTCAAGCGGTCCCAGCGTCCTAAGATACCCATCAGCGCCACTATTCCGGTCGTAAACCGAAAAATCAACCGATCTGTCCCGGAAGCTCTTGAGCACCTGCCCAAGACCCTTCATCCCGGTCTCGCGCTGCCGGCGTACAAGGTCGAGATCTACCTCGATCGGAAACAGGTCCTCTTGCCCGGCCGACTGGTGAAGCACATGGGCTGAGGGATCGACGACGCAAGACCGCCCGACACCGCCAGCGCCCAATCCGTTCACGTCGAACACATAGCACTGGAATTGCGCGGCTGTGGCGCGCGCAATGGCAAGTTCCGCGTCACGGTCGGTCGTGCCGGTCAGCACCGGATGCAGCAACACCTCGACGCCCGCGCTGGTAAGCTGTCGCGTCGTTTCGGGAAACCAGATATCATAGCAGATCGAGACGCCGAAGCGGCCGACCTCTGGCACGTCAAAGACGCAGAACTCGGTCCCGGCTTCCACCTCGGTCTCGTAAGGGCGGAAGGGGAACATCTTGCGATAGCTCGACACGATCTCGCCCTTTGGGTCGATCACAGCCGAGGTATTGTAGATCTTGCCGTCGGCGCCCTTCTCGAACATCGATCCGGGGATTAGCCAGATCCCATAGTGCCGGGCGGCATTGCAGAACCGTTCCAGGGTATCGTTCAGAAACGGCTGGGCATAGCGGGGAAGGGGGCCAAAGGGGGCCAGTTCGCTGAACAGGACCATTTGCGTCCATGGAAAGCGCGCCATCAGTATATCGAGGCGCTGAAGCATTCCGTCGACATTCGAGTTCAGGGCGCTGACGTGCATCTGGACGCCGGCAATCGCAAAGGGGGTCATGTCAACAAGTCTCCAGTCAGTCAGATGCGGTGATGTGCGCGGTCAGCATAACGCTGCATGGGGGCATGACGCGCAGTCACAGGTTGTTTCCTAGCGCTGCATTCAGCGAACGATCGGTTCCAAAGGGTCATAGAGCAGCCCGTCACCCCAGGCAACGTCAGGCAGGCTGTCTGGTTTGAAACGCAGCCGCGCCATCTCTGCCCGCGTGAAAAAGCGTCGCTCCGTCACGACACCTGCCGGATCATCGCCGGCGCCGCCGAGAATGCCGCCTGTCACCTTGCAACGAAAGTAGATGTCGACCTGGTGAAACCCTGTTCCAGGCTCATGGAATTCGTTGACAAGGCAGGGGGATAGTACGTCAATCTGAAGGCCCGTTTCTTCTGCCACCTCACGCTGCAGGTTGTCGGGCAAGCTCTGGCCAACCTCGACACCGCCGCCGGGGGCGCACCATAGGTCGCTTTTGCGGTCAGGATAGGCATTGACCAGAAGCAGCCGGTCGTCCTGCAGGATCAGGGCGCGCACGGCAAGTCGCGGGGAGCGCGGAGGCATCGTCACATCCTTGCGAGGCCGACTTGAGGGCGTCGGCTCACCCCTCGTATCCCGTCACGATGAAGCCTACCATAAGGTCCATGAAACGACTTCTGCTCTCCGTGGCATTCCTGTTGCCGTCGGCCGCCGCGGCCGATTGCGTTGTGTTGCTGCACGGCCTTGCGCGCAGCGAAGCGTCGCTGCTGGTCATGGCAGAGGCATTGGACGCACATGGCTTTCGAGTAGTAAATCACGGCTATCCCTCGACCAGCGCCCCGATCGAAGAGCTTGTGGAGGGGCTCCCCGATGCAGTCGCGGCCTGCAGGGACGAGCGGGTGCATTTCGTGACGCATTCGATGGGCGGCATCCTGTTGCGCTACTGGCTTCAAGACAACTGGCCCGACCGAATGGGGCGCGCCGTAATGCTGGCCCCGCCAAACAAGGGATCTGAGCTCGTCGATGAGTTCGGCGAATTCCAACTCTTCCAGTGGATACACGGCCCGGCGGGCAGCGAGCTTGGCACCGCGCCCGACAGCTTGCCGAATCAACTCGGGCAGGCAGGGTACGAGGTCGGCATAATCGCAGGTGACTTCTCGTTGAACCCGCTTACCTCGGTGCTGATTGCGGGCGCCGACGATGGCAAGGTGTCGGTTGAAAGCACCAAGCTTCCGGGGATGACCGATCACCTTGTCCTGCCGGTCACCCACACCTTCATGATGCTCAACCCGCTGGTAATCGCCCAGACCATCGATTTCCTGAATCACGGTCAGTTCGATCACGAAAAGACCCTACCGCAAGCGGTGCGAGAGATCTTTCCGCAGAGCCTGGGCGCCCTGGCGCCCTGAACGGCTCAGCGATAGCGGTCCAGCGTCTGGCGCGCGGCAGCGGCGGGGATGTCCGCCCGCACGAGGCCGATGTCTTCCAGTTCGCGCTCGCTCAGGCGCTGCAGGGCATCCACGGTGTTCTGGTATTCGTTATGCATCGCAAAACCTTCCAGCAGGCCAGCGTAGAGGTTGCGGATCGCTGCGAAGAAGCCCTCGCCGCGTGCTCCGGAGATGGTGTTGATCATCGTCATGGCGTTTACCTTTCCGTCAGTCAGTGCGGCAGTGCCGCTAGCAGGGGAGTGATGGTCCCAAACGAACCGTTCCCGTTGCCTTTAACATCGGGTTTTTCTGCGCCTGCACAACTGCCAGGTCGGCATTGCCGCACTGCAGCAGGCGCATGGCTTCTCGGAAGGATTCGTGCTGCATAACAAACCATGGCTTGCGCTGCAGCGCGTAGCCGTCAGATCCAATCTCCGGCAAACCCGCGCGGAACGAGCAGATTGTGGCGGCCGACATTCGCAATGTCGCGCTCGCCGCACAGCGCCATGCTGATATCCAACTCCTTGTGAACGACTTCCAGCGCGCGGGTCACTCCGGCCTGACCCATGGCACCCAGTCCGTACACGAAGGCGCGCCCAATGTAGGTGCCACGCGCACCCATCGCGACCGCCTTCAGAACGTCCTGTCCGCTGCGGATGCCGCCGTCCAGATGCACCTCGATCCGGTCGCCCACCGCGTCCATGATCGTCGGCAGCATCCTGATCGACGATAGCGCGCCATCCAGTTGCCGCCCGCCATGATTGGACACGATAATCGCATCGGCGCCGACGTTCAGCGCCATCCTTGCGTCCTCGGCATCGAGGATTCCTTTCAGGATGAACTTGCCGTCCCAACGGCGGCGCAGTTCTGCCACCTTGTCCCAGTCGAGCTTGGGGTCGAACTGCTCGGACGTCCACGACATCAGCGACGAGACGTCCTTCACGCCCTTGGCGTGGCCTACAATATTGCCAAAACTGCGCCGTTTCGTACCCAGCATCTGCAGGCCCCAGTACCATTTAGTCGAGAGGTCCAGCAGCGTTGGAATGGTCAGCTTGGGTGGCGCCGACAGGCCATTCTTCAGGTCGCGGTGCCGTTGGCCGAGGATCTGCAGGTCCAGCGTCAGCACCAGAGTTTCGATTCCTGCGTCCTTGGCCCGCTCCAGCAAGCGGCCAACATAGTCTTCATCCCGCATGACGTAGAGCTGGAACCAGATTGGCTTGCTGGTCTTTGCGGCAACATCTTCGATCGAACAGATCGACATGGTCGACAGCGTGAACGGCACACCGAACTTCTCGGCCGCACGCGCAGCCAGGATTTCACCGTCAGCATGCTGCATCCCGGTCATGCCGACAGGGGCAAGGGCGACGGGCATCGCTACCTCCTCGCCGACCATTGTCGTTCGGGTGCTCCGGTCTGTCATGTCCACAGCCACGCGCTGGCGCAGCCGAATCTGGCCGAAATCAGAGATGTTCTCGTTGAAAGTCTGCTCGGTCCAACTGCCCGACTCCGCGTAGTCGTAAAACATCTTGGGCACGCGCCGCTTGTAGATGCGGCGCAGGTCTTCGATGCAGGTAATCACGGGCATCAGGCATCCCCCAAAACTGGTAAAGTCGGCTTACCAGTGGCCCGAAAGTCGCGCAACACCACGATTGCGCCTGTCCCTTGAATGCGTCGGGGCGGCGCAGTCCTCTGCGCCGCCCCAAAACATCTAGTTTATGTGATGCGATCAGACCGCCGGGGTCTGCTGCGCGGCAAGCGCAGCCGACAGGGCGGCCTCGAAGATCTGCATCCCTTCCTCGATCAACGCGTCCGAAGCAGTCAGCGGGACCATTATCCGGATTGCGTTGCCATGCATACCGCAGGACAGCAGTATCAGGCCGCGCTTCAGCGCCTCGGCACAGGCGGCCTTGGTGAGGGCCGCGTCCGGCGTTCCCGTCTCGAAATCTGTCACCAGTTCGACGGCCAGCATCGCGCCCGTGCCGCGGATATCCCACATCCGGTAGGGTGCGGAGCGTGCGCCGATCTCGGCAAAGCGCGTCCTCAGATTCGCGCCGATAGCGGTGGAGCGGGCCAGCAGCCCCTCGGACTCGATGACCTTGATCGCTGCCAGCGCCGCCGCGCAGGCGACGGGATTGCCGCCATAGGTGCCGCCAAGGCCGCCGGGGGCGACCGCGTCCATCACCTCGGCCCGGCCGACGACTCCGGCCAGCGGATAGCCGCCGGCAAGGCTTTTCGCCACAGTAATCAGATCCGGCGCGACGCCGGAATGCTCCACCGCGAACCAGGTGCCGGTGCGGGCAAAGCCCGACTGGATCTCGTCCGCGATCAGCAGGATGCCGTGGCGGTCGCAGAACGCCCGCAGCGCCTGCCACATCTCGGCCGGGACGGGGATATAGCCGCCTTCGCCCAGCACGGGTTCCAGGATGATGGCCGCAATCCGGTCGGGTTGCGCATCGGTCAGGAACAGGCCCTCAAGCGCGCGCATCGAATCCGCGACCGTGGTGCCAGCGCGGGCATCTGGCAGGGGAGCGCGGAAGATGTCGGCAGGGTAAGGGCCGAAATCCTTCTTGTACGGCGCGACTTTGCCGGTCAGGCCGAGCGTCAGCAGCGTGCGGCCGTGGTAGCCGCCGGTGAATGCGATGACGCCGGGCCGGCCGGTCGCGGCGCGGGCGATCTTCACCGCATTCTCCACCGCCTCAGCGCCGGTGGTGACCAGCAGCGTCTTCTTGGCGAAGTCGCCGGGTGCCAGCGCGTTCAGCTTTTCGGCCACCGCCACGTAGGATTCGTAGGGCACGACCTGAAAGCTGGTGTGGGTGAAGCGCGCCTCCTGCGCCATGGCGGCGGCGACGATCTTCGGGTGACGGTGGCCGGTGTTCAGCACTGCAATCCCGCCGGCGAAATCGATGTAGCGGTTACCTTCGACATCCCAGAGCTCCGCGTTCTCGGCATGGTCGGCAAAGACCGGGGCTGCCGAGGCAACGCCGCGGGCAACAGCGGCAGCGCGACGGTCGAGCAGCGCGGCATTGCTGGTGGCTTGACGCGGCGCGGCCGGCCAGTCCGGCGTCACGACGCTGGAGGCGACGGTGGCAGAAGCCGCCGCGGCCGCGGCGAGCGTTGCAGGCTTCTTGCGAGGACGGCGGGCGGCGGGTCGCTTCTGCTCGGTCGTCTTGTCGGCGTTCTTCATGGCAATCCTCTAGTCTGCGGTTGTTTAGTATTTCAATATCGCGTTTAGCATATCCGGTCCATGGATTTCTTCAGATCGATCGATTTGGAACCCGGAAGTCTCACCGAGAAAGAAAGACTACTTCGTTTCGCGCAGAGGTCATGTTTGAGGGATTGCGTCATATGTTGAATTTGCTAAACATTTCTTATCAGTGGAGGTGCGAATGGATATCGACATCGGCAGCCGGCTGCGCACCGTTCGAACCGCACGCGGCCTGTCGCAGCGCGAACTTGCCGCGCGGGCCGGGCTGACCAACGGCACGATCTCGCTCATCGAGCAGAACAAGACCAGCCCATCGGTGGCGTCGCTCAAAAGCGTGCTGGATGCGATTCCCATGACGCTCTCTGAATTTTTCTCGGTGGCCGAGCAGACGGGCGCGCCGCGATACTTCTACGCAGCGTCAGAGTTCACCGAACTTTCGCCGCAGGATCTTGGGCATCAGCCTGGTCGCGGGGCGCGGGTTTCGCTGCGACAGATCGGCGATGCGGCCCGCCACACCCTGCAGATCCTGCACGAGCGCTATCCGCCAGGCGCTGATACCGGTGACGAGATGCTGCGCCACGAGGCGGAGGAGGGCGGCGTGGTGATCGCGGGCATTATCGAGATAACCGTGGACGGCACCTCTCGCGTCCTGAACCCCGGCGACGGGTATCTGTTCGATAGCCGCCTGCCGCACCGGTTCCGCAACATCGGGGATGCCGACTGCATCATTGTCAGCGCCTGTACACCGCCGACGTTCTGAGCGCGCTTGTCAGGCGGCGATCGGCAGCCCGCGACTGGGTTTGCGCGTCCGCAGCAGGATCAGCAACATGATCCCGATGTTCAGCCCGTTCCAGGCAATGCCGTTCAGGAACGCCATCTGGTATGATCCGGTCAGGTCGTAGATCCAGCCCGACATCCAGCCACCCAGCGCCATGCCGAGGATCGTCGCCATGATGACGAAGCCCACCCGCGCGCCCGCTTCATGCGCAGGCAGGTATTCACGCACGATGATCGCATAAGCCGGTACGATCCCGCCCTGCGCGAGGCCGAAGACCAAGCTGACGATATAGAGCGACATGAGCCCGTCGAATGGCAGGTAGAGGAATAGCGCAAGACATTGCAGCACCGATCCGATCAGCAGTGTCATCACCCCGCCAAGTTGGTCGGCGATCAGCCCCGAGACCAGACGCGAGACCACGCCTCCCAGCAGCATCAACGACAGCATTTCCGCCCCGACCGCCGGGCCATACCCCAGATCGACGCAGAGCGCGACGATATGGACCTGCGGCATCGACATCGCCACGCAACAGCCGAGGCCTGCAAGCGCGAGCAGCCATTGCAGCGTCCGAGGAGAGAAAGCGATGGCGCGCGGCTCAAGGCCGGGGGCAGGTCCGTGAGACGGATGCGTCACCAGCGGTAGCCGCGGCCGCAGCAGAAGGGCGAGCGGGATGATCGTTGCAGTGATCAGAAGCGCGAGGAGCAGATAGACCGCGCGCCAGCCATGCTGTGTCAGCACACCTGCCAGCAGGATCGGCCAGATTGCGCCCGACAGGTAGTTTCCGCTGGCGGCGATAGCCACCGCAACGCCGCGGCGGCGCTGGAACCAGTGCGAAACGTCGGCGATCAGCGGCCCGAAGCTTGCCGCGGCGCCGATCCCGATGACGAACTGGAAAAGCGACAGGACCAGCACCGAGCCGCTGAGCGCCGAGGCGACGAAGCCGGCGCCACAGGCAAGGGCCGCGCCGGTCAACGCGCGCGTTATGCCGAAACGGTCGACTGCGCGTCCGATGACAAGGTTGCCGAGTGCGAAGCCGAGCATCGTCGTCGCATAGGGCAGCGCGGCACCGCCGCGCGCGATGCCGAACTCTGCCTGCACCGCCGGCAGGATGACGACGATCGACCACATGCCCACGTTGCCGATGGTCGCAATGGTCAGAGACACGGCGAGCCGTATCCAGGATGCGCGACCGTCGGGTGAATACTGGGCTTCCATTGGCGCGACGATAGGGCCGGTTCCTCGCCTTGCCCAGAGCATTACCGTGGCGTCGTCGACGAAGCCGTGCCGTCAGGTCAGATCCGTCAGATGCGGCGGGTCGCAGCCCTCGCGGCCGCAGGTCACGGCTGCGGCGCGTGCAGCCTCGCCCATCAGCGCGCGCACCTCCGAAGCGGGCAGGTCAGCCAGTGCGGCGCGAGACAGGGCTTTACGACGTGCAAGTCCGGCAAGCAGCGTCGCCATGAAGGTATCGCCCGCGCCGACGGTATCCACCAATTTAGGCACAGCGACCGCGGGCACCTCCAGCTTTCCGGCCTGCGACCAGCCCACCGCGCCATCGCCCCCCTTTGTGAGGATCAGCAACGCGGGCTTGGCGTTCTCAAGAATTGCCTCCGCCGCCGTCTCCAGATCGGTGTCGGGGGCGATCCACTGCAGATCCTCGTCCGACAATTTGATGAGGTCGGCGCTGGCCATCACCCGGTCAAGCCGGGGGCGGTAATCGTCATGCTTCGCCACGATCATCGGGCGCACGTTGGGGTCGAGCGTGGTCAGCAGGCCAGCGTTGCGGGCGCCGGTGAACAGCGCCTCCCAGACATAGGCATCGGGGCCACCGGCCAGCGCAAGCGAACCGATGTGCAGCGCGCTTGCATCTGCGGGCATCGAGGCGCGCAATCGGGGCAGGGTGATGTCACGATCCGCGGTGCCCTCGCGATAGAACTGATAGCTCGGCTGGCCATTCGCAACTGTCACGAGGGCCAGGCATGTCGGCGCCTCCGACCGGCCGCCAAGCAGCGCCACCCCCTCTGCCGCCAGGGCAGATGCCAGCCGCTCGCCCAGGGCGTCGGTGGAGAACGGGGTCAGGTAGCCGACCCGCTCCCCCTGCCGCGCCAGTGCCTTGCAGAAGTTGTAGGGGGAGCCGCCGGGCATCGCGCGGAACTCCGGCACCGACCCGGCACTTGGCTTCTGGATGAAGTCGATCAGGTTCTCGCAGCCGCAAAGGATCATGTCGCCTCCTGGTCTCCCATCGGCCCCTGACTGGCGGAGCCTCTCCGGCGCCGGAACGCCGCCCCTCGATGCAGTTTCAGCCTGTCCAACATGCCGGCTACACCGTCGGATCGCGTAGCAGAAAGCAAATCGCGGCGCCACTGCCGATCAGGGTGCAGGTGGATTGGCGGGGTGTTGTCAAAACAGTCGCCGGACGGTCCGCGCCCCTTGCGCCGGGCAACCGACTGCCAATATAGAGGGCGGGCGCGGGTATGGTGTAATGGTAGCGCCTCAGCCTTCCAAGCTGATGGTGCGGGTTCGATTCCCGCTACCCGCTCCAAGTCCACTGCGCGCGCTCAGGCATGGGTCAGCGCCTCCAATCGGGCCTTGCTGACCGCTTCGGCCTCGCGCCCATATACTTCCTCGAAGTGATCGAATGCGGTTTCGACCCAGGCGGTGCCCTGGGTGGCCGAGGCCAGCGCCTGTGCGAGTTCCTCGATCGCGGTTGCGGGCATGGTGGCGCGGAAGATGTCCCAGCCGCGGAACTCGGGGTCGCGGTCAAAGCCCAGCACCTGCCCCTTCAACCCCGTCACCAGCGGCGCTAGCCCGCCCGAGGCGGCGGAGGGCACATGGATCGCCACGCTCTCGATCACTTGCAGCAGCAGCGGGCCGGCCTGCGCCAACCCTTCGCGCATCCCCATCCGGGCGGCGGTGCGAAAGGCGTGGTCGGAGCTGTCCACCGCATGATGTTTCCCATCGGTCAGTGTGACGGCCACATCGACCACCGCAAAGCCCAGCGGCCCGCGTCCCAGCGCCTCGCGCGCCCCGGCCTCGACCGCGGGGATGTAGTTGCGCGGAACCGCACCACCCTTCACCACCTCGTCAAAGGCGAAGCCTTCGCCGCGCGGCAGGGGGCGGATGGTGATGGCAATATCGGCGAACTGCCCGGCGCCGCCCGATTGCTTGCGGTGGCGGTACTTCACCTCTGTGGACCGGCTGATCGTTTCTCGCCAGACCGGGTGCGGGGCGCGCACCTCGACCGACAGCCCGAAATCGTCCTTCAGATCGGCCAGCACCCGGCGCAGATGAAGGTGGCCCTGAAGCTTCAGCACCGGTTGGCCGGTCTCTTCCTCGGTCTCGGTCTGTAGCAGCGGGTCGGTGTCCTGCAACCGGGCCAGCGCGGTGGCAAGGCGCGTCTCTTCCTGCTCTGACGCCGGGATCGGGACGCGTGCGAGCTTTGCAGGCAGCGGCGCGGCCCAGTCTGGACGGGGCAGGGCTGCGGCAGATGACGCAAGCCCCTGCGCTGCCAGGTGGTCGGATTTCACCGCCAATCCGATCGCCCCGCTGACTAGTGCCGGGATGGCCTTGCCCCCAACGGCCTGAAGGCCGCCCACGTTGCCGCCCGCAAGCAGATTGCCCGTCGCAACCCCGTCGTCCAGCGCGCGCAGGGCGACGACCTTGCCCAGATGCTTGCGTGTCTCGGCCTGGAAGGTGACGGCGCGCAGTCCATCGCCGCCTAGCCGTGCCGCAAGCGCATCAACCGCCGGCGCCTCGTGCCGCAGGGCCTTCATCAGCCGCATCAGACCATTGCGGTGCAGCGCCGCGCCCAGAAACGCCGGGACGACCACCGTCTCGGCCAGTTCCCGTGCCGCGATGCTATAGATCGCATCGGCGGGCGGCGCGCGATCCTCGATCAACTCCTCCAGCAGCGCATCGTCGAAATCCGACAGATGCTCCAGCAACTCGCCACGGGCCTCGGCCTCCCGCTCCGCTAGGTCGGACGGCAGTTCGACCAGCGTGGACGGCCCCCCCGGCCGATAGCGCCACGCCCGTTCCGAGATCAGATCGACCGCACCCACGACCTGTCCGCCCTCACGGATCGGGATCTGGCGCAGCACCATCGGCTGGCTGCAGTATTCCTGCAACGCCGCCACGATGTCGCGCACCCGCCCCGCGGGCGCGTCCATCTGGTTGATGAAGATCAGCGCGGGCGTGCCCGCCGCGGTTACTGCGCGCAGAGCAGGTGCGGCCAGCATCGCCGCGCCCGGGTCGGGCGGCACGCAGATCACTGCCGCATCGGCCGCAAGCAGCGCGCCGGGGGCCAAAGCCCCTGCCTCGGCGCCTCCGGGCAGGTCGATGGCGCACCAGTCCTCGCCCATGAAGGAGAACGAGGTCAGGGTCAGCGCCCCGACATTGTCGGTCACAGTCGTCTCGCCGTCGAGTTCCGCAAGATGCCTGACCATCGTGGATTTGCCGGAACCAGACGGACCCAGTACCGTGAATGTGCGCATTGACCTGCCCCCCTTGTTGCAGGATCGGCCGTGGCGCCGCGCGGGCCTCGTGCCGACCCTTGGCCGCATCATCCGCCGCGCGGGGGCGCTGCGTCAATCCTTGGCGTGCCTCTTCCGTCCTGTCGTTGCCTGCGCCATGGTGCGGCATCGGCATGGAGGCGGGATGAGAACCTACTTCAGCGAAGATCACCGGCTGCATTTCCCGCAGGCGGAACTGTCGGGCGGCCAGCTTGTGACCCCATACGAGCGTCCCAGCCGTGTCGAATACGTTCTCAACCGTCTGCGCGAGCGGAAGCTGGGCGAGATCGCTGCGCCGGGTTTGCCCGACATGGCGGCGCTGGCGCGCATCCACACCCCTGATTATCTGGAGTTCCTGCAAACCGCCTGGACCGAGTGGAAGGCCGCGGGGATGGAGGGCGAGATCATCGCCGCCCAGATCCCCGCCCGTCGAATGCATACCGACCGGGTGCCGCGCAACATCGACGGCAAGGTGGGCTACTATTGCTCGGCCCAGGAAACCGCGATGACCGCCGGAACATGGGCCGCGGCGCTGTCCTCTCTCGCCAGCGCGCAGGCTGCGCAGGCCGAGGTCGCGGCCGGCGCGCGCGCCGCCTTTGCGCTTTGCCGTCCGCCGGGGCATCACGCGACGGCCGACATGTTCGGCGGCTACTGCTTCCTCAACAACGCCGCCGTCGTCGCGCAGATGTTCCGCGATCAAGGCGCAGGGCGGGTCGCGGTGCTGGACATCGACTTTCACCACGGCAACGGCACGCAGGATATCTTCTACAAGCGGGGCGACGTGTGTTTCGCCTCGCTGCACGGCGCGCCACAGGACGCCTTTCCCTATTTCCTCGGCTATGCCGACGAAACCGGCGTCGGCGAGGGGGAGGGGGCGACCCTGAACCTGCCGATGCCGCGCGGCACGGGCTATGGCGAATGGGCCGAGGCATTGGATCACGCAATTGCGGCGATCCGTGACAGGGGGGTGGAGGCGCTGGTCGTCTCGCTGGGCACCGATGCGTTCAAGGACGACCCGATCAGCTTCTTCAAGCTCGACAGCCCGGATTTCCGCGACGCCGGTCTGCGGATCGGGCGGATGGGCCTGCCGACGGTGTTCTGCATGGAAGGCGGCTATGCGATCGAGGCGGTGGGCATCAACGCGGTGAACGTGCTGGAGGGGTTCGAGGGCGCCTGACCCCTAGTCGGGTTTTCGGCTCGCCTTTTCCGCGACACCGGAGGTTCCCTCGCGCCGCGCGAGTTCCGCATCCACCTCGGCGAGCGTGATATCCCGCGCCGCCAGCATGACCAGCAGGTGATACAGCACATCCGCCGCCTCGGCCGTCAGCCGCTCGCGGTCGCCACGCACCGCCTCGATCACCGCCTCGATGGCTTCCTCGCCGAACTTCTCGGCACATTTCTCCGGCCCCTGCGCGAGCAGTTTCGCGGTCCAGGAGCTTTCGGGATCCGCGCCCCTGCGCGCCGCAATGGTCGCGGCGAGGCGGTCCAGCGCGCTCACAGCCGCACCGGGATGCCGGCGGCGGCCATGTGGGCCTTGGCCTGACCGATGGTGAACTCGCCGAAATGGAAGATCGACGCCGCCAGCACGGCCGACGCGTGCCCCTCGACCACCCCCTCGACCAGATGATCCAGCGTGCCGACACCGCCCGAGGCGATGACCGGGATCGGCACCGCATCGGCGATGGCGCGGGTCAGGGGCAGGTTGAAGCCTGCGCGGGTGCCGTCGCGGTCCATGCTGGTCAGCAGGATCTCGCCCGCGCCCTTCTCGGCCACCGTGCGCGCAAACTCCACCGCGTCGATGCCAGTCGGTCGGCGGCCGCCGTGGGTGAAGATCTCCCACCGCCCCGGCTCCACCGTTTTCGCGTCGATGGCGACGACGATGCACTGGCTGCCGAAGCGGTCAGCCGCCCCTGCCACCACATCGGGGTTGGCGACGGCGGCGGAGTTGAAACTGACCTTGTCCGCGCCCGCCAGAAGCAGGGCGCGCACGTCCTCATGCGACCGCACCCCGCCGCCGACGGTCAGCGGCATGAAGCACTGTTCCGCCGTCCGCGTCACAAGGTCATACATCGTGCCGCGGTTCTCGTGGGTGGCGTGGATGTCCAGGAAACACAACTCATCCGCGCCCGCTGCGTCATACGCCTTCGCAGCCTCCACCGGGTCGCCCGCGTCGATCAGGTTGACGAAGTTCACGCCCTTGACCACGCGCCCATCGGCCACGTCCAGACAGGGGATGATGCGGGTTTTCAGCATCGATTACTCCCTGAGCGCGGCGAGCGCCGCCTTCAGGTCCAATGCCCCGTCGTACAGCGCCCGGCCCGAGATTGCGCCCGCGATCACCCCGGTATCGCGCAGCGCCATCAGATCGTCCAGCGACGACACGCCGCCCGAGGCGATCACCGGGATCTGCACCGCCCGTGCCAGCGCCTCGGTCGCGGCGATGTTGGGGCCGCCCATCGCGCCGTCGCGGTCGATGTCGGTGTAGATGATCGCCGCCACGCCCGCATCCTCGAAGCTTTTCGCAAGATCCGTGGCCTGCACCTCGGTTTCTTCCGCCCAGCCGCGGGTTGCCACCCGGCCCTTGCGGGCGTCGATGCCGACCGCCACGCGGCCGGGGAACGCCTCTGCCGCCTCGCGCACCAGTGCGGGGTTCTCCACTGCCACGGTGCCCAGGATCACCCGCGCCACGCCGCGCTCCAGCCAGCCCTCGATGGTGCCCATGTCGCGGATGCCGCCGCCAAGCTGGCAGGGCACCGAGATCGCGCCGAGGATCGCCTCGACCGCCGCGCCATTCACCGGCTGCCCCTCGAACGCGCCGTTCAGATCGACCAGATGCACCCATTCGCAGCCCGCATCCGCGAAGGCGCGGGCCTGCCCGGCCGGATCGTCGGAAAACACTGTCGCCGCAGACATTTCGCCGCGCAGCAGCCGGACGCATTGGCCGTCCTTCAGGTCGATCGCTGGGTAAAGGATCATCGGCGCCCCCTTCGGTCGTCCGCGTCTGTGGCACGATCCGGATGGCGGGGCAAGCCAACGCGCCTTTCGCAGGATCCGGGTCGCGGAGCGGTGCCGATCCGTGGCAAGCAGTCGGCGGGAATCGGGGGTGACGACATGAACCGCACTGGCTGGCTGCTGCTGATCACGCTCTCGCTGCTCTGGGGCGGGTCGTTCTTTTTCGTCGCCATCGCGGTCGGCGAGCTTCCGCCGCTGACCGTGGTTCTGGCGCGGGTCGGCGGTGCGGCGCTGGTGCTGTGGCTGGTGATGCGGCTGACGGGGCAGGCCTTTCCGGCGGGCCGGGCGGTCTGGGGCGCGCTGGCGGTGATGGCGGCGCTCAACAACGTCATCCCCTTCACTCTGATCACCACCGCGCAGACCCAGATTGCCAGCGCGCTGGCGTCGATCCTGAACGCGACGACGCCGTTCTTCACCGTGCTCGTCGCGCATCTGGCGACGCGGGACGAACGGATCACCGGGGCCAAGCTGGCCGGGCTGGTCGTCGGCTTCGGCGGCGTCGCGGTGATGATCGGCGGCGCGGCGCTGGCGGCAGGGACCGGCACGGTCATGGCCTATGGCTTCTGCCTCGGCGCGGCGCTGTCCTACGGGCTGTCGGTGGTCTGGGCGCGGCGGTTTCGGGGCCTCGGTATCACGCCCGTGGCCACGGCCTTTGGACAGGTCATCATTGCTGCAGCGATCCTGCTGCCCCTGGTGCTGGTGGTGGACCGGCCCTGGACGCTGCCGCTGCCCAGCCCCCATGTGGCGGGCGCGGTCGCGGCGCTGGCGGTGGTCTCGACCGCGGTGGCCTACCTGATCTATTTCCGCCTGGTGGCAACGGCGGGGGCCACGAATGCCAGCCTCGTCACCTTCCTTGTCCCGGCCAGCGCGATCCTGCTGGGGGTGCTGGTGCTGGGCGAGGCGCTGGCGCCGCGCCACATCGCCGGGCTGGTGCTGATCGCGGCCGGGCTGGCGCTGATCGACGGGCGGCTGCTGCGCCGCCGCCGCTCAGGGCTGCCAGCGCAGGAAATTGGCAATCAGCCTTAGGCCCGCGCCCTGGCTCTTTTCCGGGTGGAACTGGGTGCCGGCGATGTTGTCGCGGCCCACGATGGCGGTGATCGCGCCGCCGTAATCGGCATGGGCCAGCAGATGGGCCGGATCGGCAACGCGGAAGTGAAAGGAATGGACGAAATAGGCGTGATCGCCGGTCTCAACGCCCTCCAGCAGCGGATGCGGGCGGTCGATCACCAGATCGTTCCATCCCATATGCGGCACCTTCAGCGCCGGGTCGTCGGGTGTAATCTGCACGACCTCTCCGCCGATCCAGCCGAACCCCGGCGTCGGCGTGTATTCCAGCCCCCGGTCGGCCAGCATCTGCATCCCGATGCAGATGCCCAGGAACGGCCGGCCCCGGCCGATCACCGCCTCTTCCAGCGCCTCGAACAGCCCGCCGTGGTCGCCCAGCGCCCGGCGGCATGCCGGAAAGGCCCCGTCGCCGGGCAGCACGATCCGGTCCGCCGCCGCCACCTGCTCGGGGCGGTCGGTCACGACGACAGGCCCGCCGCCAGCCTCGGCCGCCATGCGCTGAAACGCCTTTTCGGCGGAATGCAGGTTGCCGGACTCGTAGTCGATCAGAACCGTCGTCACAGCGCGCCCTTGGTGGACGGGATCGCATCGCCCCGGCGCGGGTCGGGTTCGACCGCCGCACGCAGCGCCTGCGCCACCGCCTTGAACGCGGCTTCGGCAACATGGTGGCTGTTCAGCCCGTGCAGCCGGTCAACATGCAGCGTGATGCCGCCGTGGGTGGCCAGCGCCTGAAAGAACTCGCGCACCAGTTCGGTGTCGAAACTGCCGATCTTCGCGGTCGGGAACTCCACGTTCCACACCAGATAGGGCCTACCCGACAGGTCCAGCGCCGCGCGCACCTGCGCGTCGTCCATCGGCAGGTGGCACGACCCATAGCGCCGGATGCCGCGCTTGTCGCCCAGCGCCTTTGCCAGCGCCTGGCCGATAGCAATGCCCGTGTCCTCGACCGTGTGGTGGTCGTCGATATGCAGATCGCCCTTGGCCCGCACCGTCAGGTCGATCATCGCGTGCCGGCCCAACTGGTCGAGCATGTGGTCGAAGAAGCCCACGCCCGTCGCGTTGTCGCAGGCGCCAGTCCCGTCCAGGTCCAGCGTCACCGAGATCTCGGTCTCGGTCGTCTTGCGGGTGATCGTTGCCGTGCGCATGGGGCCTCCGCCGGTTGTCGCGGCCTTATAGGCGGCGGGGGCGGGCAGGGGAAGTGTTCCTACTTGCGAATGGTTCGCATTTGCAGTATCGCCCATCTCGGAAGAAGGGGATGACATGAGACGGGAATCACTTGCGGCAGCTATCTGGGTGGCACTGGCCGGCG
>JBJHCH010000071.1:0-19646 GCA_050485905.1 Paracoccaceae bacterium
CTTTACTGGCGATCTGAGCCGGCGCGGACTGCTCAAGGGGGCGAGCGCGCTCGGCGCGGCCTCGCTGATCCTGCCTGCGGGCATGCGCAAGGCCCATGCGCAGCCGAACCGCGGCGGCATCCTGCGCATCGGGATGGGCCACGGCAACACCGGCGACAGCCTCGATCCGGCGATCTGGGACAACGCCTATGTGCAGGTGCTTGCCAGTGCGATGCACAACTACCTGACCGAGATCGCGCCAGACGGGAGCCTGAATCCCGAGATTGCGGAAAGCTGGGAAGCTTCGGCAGACGCCGCAACCTGGACCTTCGTGATCCGTCAGGGCGTGACCTACCACTCCGGCAAGGATGTCACGGCCGAGGACGTAGCTGCCTCGATCAACTACCACCGGGGTGAGGAGAGCACCTCGGCCGCCAAGCCGATTGTCGAGGCGATCACCGACATCCGCGTTGACGGCAATACCGTGATCTTCGAACTTGAAGCCGGCAATGCCGACTTCCCATTCATCATGTCGGACTACCACCTGCCGATCAAACCCAGCACGGACGGGCGCATCGACCCGACCTCGGGCGACGGCTGCGGCGGCTACGTTCTGGACAGCTTCGAGCCGGGCGTGGAAGCGGTGTTCAGCCGCAACCCGAACTACTGGAAGTCCGACCGCGCTCATTTCGATGGCTTGCTGATGCTGCCGATCATCGACGCCGCGGCCCGTCAGAACGCGCTTCTGACCGGCGAGGTGGACGTGATCGACCGGGTTGACCTGAACACCGTTCACCTGCTCGAACGCGCCCCCAACGTCCGCGTGATTTCGGTGCCGGGCACACAGCACTATACTTTCGTGATGGACAGCCGCGCGGCACCCTTCAACGACAACAATGTCCGACTGGCGCTGAAATACGGCCTCGATCGGCAGGACATGGTCGACAAGATCCTGTCTGGTTACGGCGTCGTCGGCAACGACCATCCGATCGGGCGTTCCAACCGTTTCCATGGCGACGAGCTGGAGCAGCGCGAGCTTGATCCGGATCGTGCCCGCCATTACCTGCGAGAGGCGGGTCTCGACTCGCTTCAGGTCAGCCTTTCGGCGTCCGATGCTGCTTTTGGTGGTGCGGTGGATGCGGCGGTGCTGTTCTCGGAAACCGCCGCGCAGGCTGGCATAACCATCGACGTGGTGCGAGAGCCGTCCGATGGCTACTGGTCGAACGTCTGGATGGTGAAGCCGTTCTCGGCCGTCTACTGGGGCGGCCGTCCGACAGAGGACTGGATGTTCTCGACAGCCTATGCGGCCGGTGCTGCCTGGAACGATGGCTTCTGGGAACATGAGGGGTTCAACGAACTTCTCGCCCAGGCTCGGTCAGAACTTGACGAGGGTCTGCGGCGCGAGATGTATGTGGACATGCAGCGCATCGTCCGCGACGAAGGATCAACCGTCATCCCGATGTTCGCAAACTACGTGATGGCAATCTCTGACGCGGTCGCCACGCCGGATGAGATCGGCGCCAACTGGACGATGGACGGCTTCCGCGCGCCAGAGCGGTGGTGGTTCGCCTGATGCACTCAAGACCCCGGCGCGGCGACGCGCCGGGGCGACCTCGTGAACGGGCGCACAAGACGGCCCACGCAATATTCGGGGGACTGCGGCGATGAGCGACGTCTGGCGGATGGTGGCCCAGCGCCTCGGGTTGGGGCTGCTCACACTCTTCTTCATCTCCGTGCTGATCTTCGGGGCGACGGAACTGTTGCCCGGCGACTTTGCAGAGGCCGTGCTGGGCCAGGCGGCGACGCCGGAAACTGTCGCCGCGATCAGGCGGGAGCTTGGCCTCGACCAACCTGTCCACATTCGCTACGTCAACTGGCTGGGCGGGGCGCTGCAGGGCGATTTCGGCATGTCGCTGGCGAACCGGAACCGGCCCGTCGCTGACATGATCAGCACACGGCTCGGTAACACGCTTTTCCTCGCTCTCTACGCCGCCGCGATGGCTGTGCCTCTGTCGCTCGCGCTCGGCATCCTTGCGGCGCTGTTCCGCAATTCGGTCTTCGACCGTAGCGCCAACGCGATGGCGCTGACCTCGATCTCGTTCCCCGAGTTCTTCGTGGCATACGTGCTGATCGTCTGGCTGGGGCAGGCGGGGTTGTTCCCGTCCATGGCGCGGTTGCCGGCGGGCGCGGACCTTGGCGAAAAGCTCTACCGCACCTTCCTGCCGGCGCTTACGCTGACACTGGTCGTCACTGCCCACATGATGCGAATGACGCGCGCCGCGATCATCAACCTGCTGGCCAGCCCCTATATCGAGATGGCGCGACTGAAGGGCATGTCACCGATGCGCGTCATACTGAAACACGCGCTGCCGAATGCACTGGCGCCGATCATTAATGTCATCGCGATCAACCTCGCCTACCTGATCACCGGCGTCGTGGTGGTAGAGGTGGTCTTCGTCTATCCCGGCCTCGGCCAGTTGATGGTCGACAGCGTGGCCAAACGCGACATGCCAGTGGTGCAGGCGGTGGCGCTGATCTTTGCCGCAGCCTACGTGCTGCTCAACCTTCTGGCGGATGTGCTTTCGACCCTGTCGAACCCCCGCCTGATGCACCGGAAATAGGGGATCGGCATGGGCTTTCTGACCCTAGTTTTCTGGTTCTTTGTCGTGATCTTCGGCGCGATGGCCGCGGGCTGGCTGTTCCGCACCGGCGCGGCGGCCGTCGCTCCGAAGCCGATGGCACGCGCGCTGCGCGGCGCGCCGCTGACCGCAAGCTTCGGGATGCTGGTGATCCTGATCTACATTCTCGTCGCGCTCCTTGCTCCGCTGCTGGCGCCTTATCCGGAACGTGCTGTGATCGGTGCGCAGTTCCTGCCCTGGTCTGAAACGCATTGGCTTGGCACCGACAACCTGGGTCGCGACATGGCCAGCCGGATGATCTATGGCGCCCGCAACACCGTGGGCATCGCATTTGCCACTACGGCGCTGGCCTTCCTGCTCGGGTCGATCCTCGGGCTTTGGGCGGCGACGGTGGGGGGCTGGGTCGATCAGGCGCTGTCGCGCTCTGTCGATGTGCTGATGGCGATTCCGTCGTTGATCTTTGCGCTGCTGTTGCTGACGATCTTCGGCACCTCGGTCGTCAGCCTGATCCTGGTGATCGCGATCATCGATTCCACTCGTGTCTTTCGCCTTGCCCGATCGGTCGCGCAGGGTATCGTGGTGATGGACTACATAGAGGCCGCGAAACTGCGGGGCGAGGGGCTGTGGCGGCTGATCACGCGCGAGATCCTGCCAAATGCCATGGCGCCGCTGGTGGCCGAGTTCGGGCTGCGGTTCTGCTTCGTCTTCCTCGCCATCTCGGCGCTGTCCTTCCTCGGCCTTGGCATCCAGCCGCCGACCGCCGACTGGGGCTCGATGGTGCGCGAGAATGCCACGCTGATCACCTTTGGCGACGTCACGCCGCTGCTGCCGGCGGGTGCCATCGCGTTGCTGACTGTGGCGGTGAACTTCGTGGTGGACTGGCAGTTGCACCGCGCCAGCGGATTGAAGGAGTAGGCCATGGCCGACAAATCCGTCCTTCTTGCCATCCGCGACCTGCGTATCGAAGGGCGCAGCGACGAGGTATGGACCGAGATCGTCAAGGGCGTCGACCTGACGCTGCACAAGGGCGAGGTGATGGGGCTGATCGGCGAATCCGGCGCCGGAAAGTCCACCATCGGGCTGGCGGCGATGGGCTTTGCGCGTGACGGGTGCCGCATCTCTGGCGGGACCATCGATTTCGACGGGATCGATCTGCGCGCCGCGTCCGAGGAAAAGCGCCGCGGCCTGCGCGGCAAGCGGATCGCCTATGTCGCCCAGTCGGCGGCGGCGAGCTTCAACCCGGCGCACAAGCTGATCGACCAGTATTGCGAAGGTCCGGTGATCCACGGTGTGATGAGCCGGAAGGAGGCCGAGCGCGACGGGGTGGAGCTTTACCGCAAGATGCGGCTGCCGAACCCTGACGAGATCGGCTTTCGCTATCCGCATCAGGTGTCGGGCGGGCAGTTGCAGCGGGCGATGACGGCGATGGCGATGGCCTGCCGGCCGGATCTGATCATCTTTGACGAGCCGACGACGGCGCTGGACGTGACCACACAGATCGAAGTTCTGGCGGCGATCCGCAATATCGTGGCGCAGTTCGATACGGCTGCGATCTACATCACCCACGATCTGGCGGTGGTGGCGCAGATGGCGGATCGGATCAAGGTGCTGTTGAAGGGCGTGGAGGTGGAGGAGGCCGATACCGCCACGATGCTGTCGGCGCCGACGCAGGACTATACGAAAAGCCTGTGGGCGGTGCGGTCGTTCCAGCGCGAGCAGCAGGCCGAGGCGGTGGGGACGCCGGTTGTGTCGGTTCGGGGCGTGACGGCGGGCTACGGGTCGGTGCGGGTGCTGGACAATGTCAGCTTCGACGTCCACGCGCGGCGGACGGTGGCGGTGGTGGGCGAGAGCGGGTCGGGGAAATCGACGACGGCGCGGGTCATCACCGGGTTGCTGGTGCCGGAAAAGGGCGAGGTGCTGTTTGACGGCCAGCCGCTGCCGGCGGATTATCGGAAGCGGAGCCGGGATCAGTTGCGGCAGGCGCAGATGATCTATCAGATGGCCGATACCGCACTGAACCCCAAGCTGACGCTGCGCGAACTGATCGGAAGGCCGGCGCAGATGTATCTGGGGCTTCAGGGCCGCAAGCTGCGGGAGCGGGTGCGGGAATTGCTGCATCTGATTGAGCTGGAGCCGGACCGCTATATCGACCGGCTGCCGTCGGAGCTGTCGGGGGGGCAGAAGCAGCGGATCGGGATTGCGCGGGCGCTGGCGGCGGAGCCGAAATTCATCATCTGCGATGAGGTGACATCGGCGCTGGATCAGTTGGTGGCCGAGGGGATTCTGAAGCTCTTGGACCGGCTGCAGGGAGAGTTCAACCTGGCCTATATGTTCATCACCCACGATCTGGCGACGGTGCGGTCCATCGCGGATGAGGTGGTGGTGATGAAGGAGGGCAGGGTGGTCGAGCAGGGGCCGAAGGAAGAGATGTTCCAGCCGCCGCACGACCCCTATACGGAGCTTCTGCTGTCATCGGTTCCTGAGATGGACCCGGATTGGCTGACCCATCTGCTGGAGGAGCGGGCGGCGGCGAAGGTGGGCTGATCGGGGTTTGGGCACGCGTGCCCAAAAAGTCAAGTGACTGACAAGAAACGATATTCGTTTTTTTGTTAACCTGCCCTTAACCTGCGCAGACCCCTGCCACGCCGGTTTTGCGGTTTCCGGCTGACCGTTTCGGCGGGGTCGCGCCCGGCTTTCGCTGACCCACCCCACCCATCAGTCGCGCCCGGCGTCAGTCCAGCAACCTGGCGATCTCTGCCTCCAGCCGCTCGCGCGAGATCTCTCCCACATGCAGCGCGGCCAGTTGGCCGTCGGCGCCGATGAACAGCGTCGTCGGCAGGCCGAGGCTGGCGTAGTGCCGCCCGAGATCGCCGCCCGGATCGAACAGCACGTTGGGCAGGTCGATCCGCTCCATCACCAGAAACTGCGCCACGCGCTGCGGCGCCTCTCGCTGGCTGGCGAAGGCGAAGGTGACATCGGGGGTGCGGGCGGCAACCTGTCCCATCATCGGCAGTTCGCGCCGGCAGGGAGCGCACCATGTCGCCCAGAGGTTCAGAACGATGGGCCGGCCCGAATGATCGGCCAGCGCAAAGCCCTGACCGTCCAGCGTCTCGAACCGCTGATCGGTCACGGGCGTGCGCGGCACCGGACCGGCCTGCCACAGCACACCCTGCCAGACGATCAGACCCAGGGCCAGGGCGACGAGGCCGGGGCGCAGCATGGCGCGCGCGCGGTTCATCGCAAGGATCGTGACCAGCAGCACCGCGCCCGCCGCCCACTGGCCGGAAAAGCCGCCCTGCCAGAGCGCGAGGATGCGCCACGGATCTTCGGCGAAACTGTCCCAGTAGGTGGCGACATGGCCCAGCCGCGCCGCGATCAGCCCGAGGATCAGAACCTGCCCCGCCCAGGACCGCAGCACCTGACCGCCCGCGTCGCCCATCCGGCGGCCCAGCAGTTCGGCCAGCAGCAGAAAGGCCGCGATCCCCGCCAGGGCGGCGGCGCGGTCCATGCCCAGCACGAGCGGCCCGAGTTGCACGGCGTTCATGCGCCCGACCTGCCCTGCCGGGGGCGAGGGCGCAAGCGGGCCATGCGACACGAGGCCGTGTGCGGCGCGGGATCAGGCGCGGGCCGTGTCAGGCGCGAAACTGGTCGCGCAGCACGCGCCGGGCGATCTTGTTGTTGGCCCCGCGCGGTAGCGCCTCGATCCGCTGAAACAGGCGCGGCTGCTTGTAGCGGGCGAGGCGCGCGGCGGCGTGGTCGGTCAGCGCATCCTCGGGCAGTTCCGTGTCGGCGACGTAGAAGGCGGCGATGACGGTGACGCCGGGGCGCACCTCCACCTCCACCGCCGCCACCTCTCTCACGCCGGGGAAATCGGCCATTGCGCGTTCTACCTCTACCGGGCTGACGCGGAAGCCGCCGGCGTTCATCATGTCGTCGTCGCGGCCCAGATAGGTGATCGCGCCGTCATCGCCCATCGACACGCTGTCGCCCGTCAGGAACCAGTCGCCGGAAAAGCGCGCGGCGGTTTCACCCTCTGCCTGCCAGTAGCCGAGAAAGAGGCCGGGGTCGCGGCGGTGGATGGCCAGCGTTCCGGCTTCTCCCCTCGGCACAGGCTGGCCGTCATCGCCCAGCACGGCGACGCAGCGCCCGGTTTGCGGATAGCCGCAGGTGCCCGGCGGCGCGGGGCGGGCGGGGGCGCCGGAGATGAAGGTGGAACATTCCGACATTCCCAGCGCCTCGTAGACTTTCGCGCCGGTAGCAGAGTTCCAGATGGCGCGCGTGCCCTCTGGCATCTTCTCGCCCGCCGACAGGACGTGGCGCAGGCGTGGCAGGGGCGGCGCCTTGCCGCCCGGCGGCAGGTCGCGCAGGATCTGGCGATAGACGCCGGGGGCGGCGGCGAATAGCGTCACGTCGAAGCGCCGCATCAGCAGGGGCAGGGTGGCGGCATCCACGCCATCGGCGGGGATCAGCGCGGTTGCGCCCACGGTCCACGGGTCCAGCAGGCCGGTGCCCAGCGTGTAGGTCCAGTTGAAGGCGCCCGCGTGCAGCAGCCGGTCATCAGGCGTCAGCCCATACCAGCCGTCATGCATCATCTGCCGCGCCCAGATCGCCCGGTGGGCGTGCATCACCGCGCGCGGATTGCCCGAGGTGCCGGAGGTGTAGATCATGTAGGCCAGCCGGTCGGGGCTGCCCATGTCCCACAGGCAGGGCGACCGGTCGTAGAGCCGGCGCAGATCCTGCACCGCCAGCACCTCGCACGGCGGGTCGTCGGGCAGGGCGACGCCGTTGTCCGCGACGATCAGGGCCGGGGCGATTTCGGCGGCGATCTTCTCGACCTCTGGCACCGTCAGTTGCGACGAGGTGGGGACCGGGACGATCCCGGCGGCGATGGCGCCGAGGAACAGGATCGGGAAATCGACCGTATTGCCCAGCCGCATCAGCACCCGGTCGCCGGGGCGAAGCCCGCGCGCCAGCAGGCCCGACCCGGTGCCGCGCACGGCGCCGGCAAGGCGGCTGTAGCTCCATCTTTCGGCCATGGCGGGGCCGACGACCTGCAGCGCGATCTTGTCGGGCACACGGTCGGCCGCCGCCAGAACATGGGCGGCAAGGTTGAACGGGTCGGGGCAGGGCGCCGGCGCGCCTTCATCGAAGATCGACAGCATGGGCCAAGCGATAGGCGGCTGCGCGGGCGGTTGCAAGGTGGGCCGGGTGTTGACCCGGCCCGCGCAGATGCTAGACGACCAGCAACCGGAAGGATGACCCCGATGAACCTGTTCAACGACATATCCGCGGCCGTGCTGGCGGCGCTGGACCGGATGGTGGCCGCGGGCGCGCTGCCCGCGGGCCTGGATACCAGCGCGGTGACGGTGGAGCCGCCGCGTGATGCGGCCCATGGCGACATGGCGACCAATGCCGCGATGGTGCTGGCGAAACCGGCCGGGATGAAGCCGCGCGACATTGCAGAGACGCTGGCCGCGCAGTTGCAGGCGGACGACCGTATTGCGCTGGCCGAGGTGGCGGGGCCGGGGTTCCTGAACCTGCGGCTGGCGCCGGGGGTCTGGCAGGGGCTGGTCGGCGCGGTGCTGCGCGAGGGGGCGGAGTTCGGCCGGTCCGATATGGGGCAGGGCAAGCGGGTCAACGTCGAATTCGTCAGCGCCAACCCCACGGGGCCGATGCATGTGGCCCATGCGCGCGGCGCGGTGGTGGGCGACGCGCTGGCGGCCCTGCTGGATTTCGCGGGGCATGACGTCACGCGGGAATACTACATCAACGATGGCGGTGCGCAGGTCGATGTGCTGGCGCGGTCGGCCTATGAACGCTACCGCGAGGCGCATGGGCTGAGCCCCGAGATTGCCGAGGGCCTCTATCCCGGCGACTATCTGATCGCGGTGGGCGAGGCGCTGAAAGAGAAGTTCGGCGACAGCCTGCTGGAGCGGCCGGAAGCCGACTGGCTGGACACCGTGCGCGACGTGGCGACCGGCATGATGATGGACATGATCCGCGCGGATCTGGCCGCGTTGGGCGTGGCGATGGATGTCTACTATTCGGAAAAGTCGCTTTACGGCACCGGGCGGATCGAGGCGGCGCTGGACAGCCTGAAGGCGAAGGGGCTGCTTTACGAGGGCGTGCTGGAGCCGCCCAAGGGCAAGACGCCCGAGGATTGGGAGCCGCGCGAGCAGACGCTGTTCCGCTCCACGCTCCACGGCGACGACGTGGACCGTCCGGTGATGAAATCCGACGGCGGCTGGACCTATTTCGCCCCCGACATCGCCTATCACTACGACAAGATCGAACGCGGCTTCGACCATCTGATCGACGTCTTCGGGGCCGATCACGGCGGCTATGTGAAGCGGATGAAGGCGGCGGTGGCGGCGCTGTCGGACGGGCGCGTGGCCCTGGACATCAAGCTGGTGCAGCTTGTGCGGCTGTTCAAGAACGGCCAGCCGTTCAAGATGTCGAAGCGCGCGGGCACCTTCGTCACCCTGCGCGACCTGATCGACGAGGTGGGCGCGGATGTGGTGCGCTTCGTCATGCTGACGCGCAAGAACGACATGCCGCTGGATTTCGATTTCGACAAGGCGCTGGACCAGTCCAAGGACAACCCGGTGTTCTATGTGCAATACGCCCATGCCCGCGTCTGCTCGGTGCTGCGCAAGGCGGCCGAGGCCGGGATCGCCGTCGATGACGCGACGCTGGCGGCGGCGGATCTGACGAAGCTCGACCACGAGGCCGAGATCGCGCTGGCGCGCAAGATCGCCGAATGGCCGCGGCTGGTCGAGGTGGCCGCGCGCACGACCGAGCCGCATCGCGTGGCCTTCTACCTTTACGAACTGGCGTCGGAACTGCACGGGCTGTGGAATCGCGGCAACGAGGATCCGGGCCTGCGCTTCCTGCAAGAGGGCGATCCGGCCACAAGCCAGGCCAAAATCGCCCTTGCCCGTGCCGTCGCGGTTGTCATTTCGTCGGGCCTTGGTATCTTGGGTGTCACGCCGGTGACGGAAATGCGCTGAGAACAAGCGCAGCCGCCCGGCCAGAGCAGTAGAACCCACCGGGGCGCCAAGACCGCCGGGGAAAAGAGGCAAGAGCATGGCGGAAACCGATTTCTACGGTGATATGGACGAGTATGCGCCCACCGCGGGTGAGCGGCTGCGTGCGCTGACCCAGTGGCTGGGCGCGGTGATCTCGCTGGCGCTGATCGCGGGGATCGCGGTCTGGGGCTACAAGCTGAGCGTGCGCGACGTGACCGGCATTCCGGTCGTGCGCGCGCTGGAGGGGCCGATGCGGGTGGCGCCCGAGGATCCCGGTGGGCGGATGGCCGCGCATCAGGGGTTGGCCGTCAACGCCGTCGCCGCCGAGGGAGAGGCCGCACCGCCGCCCGACCGGCTGGTGCTGGCGCCCCGACCGATAGACCTGACCGACGAGGATGTGCCGCTGTCCGCGCTGCAGCCCGAGCCGCCCGCGCCGCTCAACGTGGCCGAGGGCACGGCGACCGCCGCGCTGCTGATCGACCCCGACGCCCCGGTGGAGGATGAGCCGCAGCTTGATGTAGCCGTCGATGCCGACACGGTCGCCGCCCTTGCCGACGCGCTGGCACGAGAGGTCGCGGCCGAACTGGATGCGACGCCCGGCCCGGCCGTTTATCGCTCGCCCCGGCCGGAGCCGCGCCCGATGCGCGCCCTTGGTGCGCCCGAGGCGCCACTGGGCACGCTGGTGCTCGCCTCGGCCTCGGCGCCCTTTGCCACCGTTCCCGCACCCGCCAGCCAGGCAGAGATCGACGGCGACAGCCTGCCCGCCGGCACCCGGCTGGTGCAGCTTGGCGCCTATGACGACGTGGAGACGGCGCGCGCCGAATGGGACCGGCTTCACGGCCGCTTCGCCGCCTATATGGAGGGGCGCACGCGGGTGATCCAGGAGGCCGAGAGCGGCGGGCGCAGCTTTTACCGGCTGCGCGCCACTGGATTCGACGGCGAGGCCGACGCGCGCCGCTTCTGCGCCGCGCTGCTGGCCGAACAGGCGGCCTGCATCCCGGTTCTGGTGCGCTGAGGGTGGGATCGGCCACGATCCTCGGCTGTGCAGGGCTGAGGCTGTCTGCTGACGAATCCGCGTTCTTCCGCGAGGCCGATCCCTGGGGCTTCATCCTGTTCGCCCGCAACTGCGACAGCGCGGACCAGATCCGGGCGCTTTGCGCAGAGTTGCGCGCCAGCGTGGGCCGTGACGCACCCATCCTGATCGACCAGGAGGGCGGGCGGGTGCAGCGTCTGCGCCCGCCGCTGGCCCGCGACTGGCCCGCGCCGCTGGACCATGCCCGCGCCGCCGGGGACCATGCGGCGGACGTGCTGCGCCTGCGCTACCGGATCATCGGGCAGGAGTTGCGTGGCCTGGGCATCGACGTGAACTGCGCTCCCTGCGCCGATATCGCGGGGCCGGCAACCCATCCGTTCCTGAGCAATCGCTGTCTGGGTGAGAGTGCGGAGGCGGTGATCCCGTGCGCCCGTTCCGTGGCCGAGGGATTGATGGAAGGTGGCGTGCTGCCGGTGCCGAAGCACATGCCCGGCCACGGCCGTGCCCAAGTGGACAGCCACCATGGCCTGCCGGTGGTCGATACGCCCATGGATGAACTGGAGGCCACGGATTTCGCCGTGTTCCGCGCGCTGGCCGACCTGCCGCTGGGGATGACCGGCCATGTGGTCTTTTCCGCCATTGATGATCGCCCGGCGACGCTGTCGCCGGTCATGGTCGCGCTGATCCGCGACCGGATCGGCTTTCAGGGCCTGCTGATGACCGATGATCTGTCGATGAACGCGCTGCCGGGGGATATCGGCACCCGTGCCGGGGCGGCCATCGCGGCGGGTTGCGATCTGGCGCTGCATTGCAACGGCACGCTGGCCGAGATGCAGGCGGTTGTCGCCGCCGCCGGGGCGATGGCGCCGGGGGCCGAAACCCGCGCCGCTGCCGCGCTGGCCCAGCGTCCGGCCCCTGACACGGTTGACATCGCGGCGTTGGAATCCGACCTTGCCGCGATCATGGCGGCGGTCTAAGGCAGGGCGATGACGGAAGCCCCTTGGGATGCAGAACCCGCGCGGATGCCGGTCGCCGACCGGCTGGCGGCCGAGGCGCTGATCGTCGATCTGGACGGGTTCGAGGGGCCGCTCGACCTGCTGCTGACACTGTCGCGCACCCAGAAGGTCGATCTGCGCCGAATCTCTGTCCTGCAACTGGCCGAGCAATACCTGGCTTTCGTCGAACAGGCGCGCACGCTGCGGATCGAACTGGCGGCCGATTATCTGGTGATGGCGGCGTGGCTGGCCTATCTGAAATCGCGGCTGCTGCTGCCGCCGGACCCAAGCGAAGAGGGGCCGTCGGGCGAGGAACTGGCCGCGCATCTGGCGTTCCAGCTGGAGCGGCTGGAGGCGATGAGGAACGCCGCCGCGCAGTTGATGGCCCGCGACCAGAAGGGCCGCGATTTCTTTGCCCGCGGCCTGCCCGAGGATGTGTCGGTCACGCGCAAGGTGAAGCATTCCGCGACGCTGCTGGACCTGATGCAGGCCTATGCGCGCATCCGCACCCGTGACGAGTTCCGCCCCTGGGCCTTTGACCGCAAGAACGTGCTGACGATGGAAGAGGCGCTGGACCGCCTGCGCGGGCTGATCGGCAGCGCCATCGGCTGGATCGACCTTGTGCAATACCTGCCCGAGGGCTGGTCCGCCGACCCCGCGCGGCGGCGGTCGGCCACCGCATCGACCTTTGCCGCGACGCTGGAACTGGCGCGGCAGGGGCAGATCGAACTGCGGCAGGCCGACAGTTTCGAGCCGATCCTGATCCGCCGGAAGCCCCAATGACCGATGATGCGCCGAAATCCCTGTTCGCGGCCCCGCCGATGGCAGAACAGGAGCGGATGATCGAGGCGATGCTGTTCGCCAGCGCCGATCCGCTCAGCCTGGCCGAGATGGCCGACCGGATGCCCCACGGCTGCGACGCGGCCGAGGCTTTGGCGCATCTGCGCCGCCGGTATGAGGGGCGCGGCGTCAATCTGGTGCATATCGGCGACCGCTGGGCGATCCGCACCGCGCCGGATCTAGGCTGGCTGATGCAGAAGGAGCGGGTGGAGACGCGGAAGCTGAGCCGCGCCGCGATCGAGACGCTGGCGATTGTCGCCTATCACCAGCCCGTCACGCGGGCCGAGATCGAGGAGATCCGGGGCGTCGCCGTCAGCCGCGGCACCATCGACCAGTTGCTGGAACTGGACTGGATTCGTTTCGGCCGCCGCCGGATGACGCCGGGCCGCCCGGTGACCTTCATCGTGACCGAGGGCTTCCTCGATCACTTCGGTCTTGAAAGCGCGCGCGACCTGCCGGGGCTGAAGGAGTTGCGCGCCGCGGGCCTGCTTGACAACCGCCCGCCGCCGGGTGAAGCGGCGGAAGAGGATGCTGCGCCCGAAGGCCAGGGCGACATGTTCGAGGAATAGGGCGGCGGCCTTCCCCGCCGGGAGCGTGGAACCGTGAACTTCCGTGGAATCATCGACATTTTCGCCCGGCTGTTCGGCAGACGCGGCAAGAAGCCGGCGCAGCGCCCCGCCCGGCCGGGCACGGCCCCGAAGGCGGCGGCAAAGCCCGTGCGCGAGTCGGCCAAGCGTGCGCGCAAGGCGGCGCAGGCGACGCAACGGCGAAGCCGGTAGGGGACAGTCGCGCCCCGGCCCGGCCGGCTATTCCGCGGGTGTGCGCTGGCCCACCGCCTCGGCAAGCTCGCGCTCCAGCCGCGCGGCTTCCTCGGCCTTTGGGGTCGAGAATCGGGCGAGCATCAGATAGGCCACCGGCGTCAGGTAGAGGGTGGAGACGGTGGCCAGCCCCAGCCCGCCGACGATGATCCATCCCAGCGCCTCGCGCGCCTCGGCGCCTGCGCCAAAGGAATAGATCAGCGGCAGACCGCCCAGCACGGTGGAGGCCATGGTCATCATCACCGGGCGCAGCCGGATCGTGCAGGCGTGGAAGATGGCGTCATAGACGCTCTCGCCACGGTCGCGCAACTGGTTGGCGAATTCCACGATCAGGATGCCGTTCTTGGCCATGATCCCTATCAGCAGCACCAGCCCGATCTGTGAATAGACGTTCAGGCTGCCCCCCGTCAGCACGAGCGCAAAAATCGCGCAAGCCAACCCAAGCGGCACCGTTGACATCACGATCACCGCCGAGACGAAGCTTTCGAACTGCGCCGACAGGACAAGGAAGACCACGAGTACGGCGAATCCGAAGGTCAGGAAAATCCCGGCATTTGTTTCCGCCAGCGTCGCGGCCTCGGCCAGCGGGACGATGCGGGTATCCTCTGGCAGCACCTCGGCACCGAGCCCGCGGACCAAGGTCAGTGCATCGCCCAGCGCAAGCTCTGGCGTCAGGGTGGCAGAGATCTCTACCGCGCGCTGCTGGCTCTCGCGCCCCAGTTCGGGGGCCACGGCGCGTTCCTGAAGGCTGACGAAGCTTGAGATTGGGATCATCTGCCCGCCACGCGCCTGGGCAAATATGCGTTCCAGATCACCGGGGTCGTTCACCGGATCGCCGGTGGAGATCATCTTTATGTCGAAGCTGCGGTCGTCGATGAAGACTGTGCCGATGGTCCGGCCGTCCAGCACAGCCTGCAGCGCCTCGCCCAGCCCGTCTATGTTAACTCCGAGGTCGGAGGCGCGGGTGCGGTCAACCTCGATGAAGAGTTGCGGCTGCGTCGTCTCGTATCCCAGAGAGACCCGGCCGAGCGCGGGATAATCCTCCATCCGCTCTACCAGTTCCTGGGCGGTATCTGCCAGCCGGTCGTAGTTGCTTCCCGTCAGGGCGAATGTCAGCCCGCGACCGGCGCCGCGAATTCGGAGCGAATTCGGCTGGATCGCAAAGACCTGCGCCCCGATCACGCTGCGCAGATTGCGGTTGACCTCTTCGACGATCTCTTGCTGACCGCGGGCACGGTCGTTCCAATGTGCCAGCGTCATGACGACGAAACCGCGGTTGTCGCTGCCACCGGCCCCGGTGATGGAAAAGAGGTTCGTGACCTCGCCCGACGCGATGAGCGGTTGCGCCAGTTCCTCGATCTCTCGCATCTTGGCGGCGGTGTAATCGAGCGAGACGCCCTGCGGCGTGCGCACGCTCATCAGGACAACGGCGCGATCCTCGGGCGGGGTGATCTCCTGCCGGATCGAGCCATAGAGGAAAACGGCTGTGGCGGCGAAGAAGATCGCCGTCACAAGAACAGCGAGCGGCACGGCCAGGGCGCCGCGCAGCGTCCAGGCGTAAAGCGCCGCCAGCCGGTTGCCGAGCCACACCATTGGCCCGCGGGCGGTATCCGCATCCGCGACGGGGCGCAGCAGGCGGCTGGCCAGTACCGGGCAGAGCGTCAATGCCACCAGCGACGACAGAAGCACTGCCATGGCCAGCGTGAAACCGAACTCGCGGAACAACCCGCCGGTCTGTCCGGGCAGGAATGACAGCGGGATGAACACGGCGGCCAGCGTGGCAGTGGTCGTCACGACGGCAAAGAACACCTGCCGGGTGCCCAGAACGGCGGCGGCCCGCGCGCCCATCCCCTCGGACCGGCGGCGGACGATGTTTTCCAGCACGACGATGGCGTCGTCCACGACCATCCCCGTCGCCAGAACCAGCGCCAGCAGGGTGAGGATATTGACCGAGAATCCGACGATGTAGATCGCGGCGATTGTGCCGATCAGCGCCACCGGCAGCGTTACGGCAGGGATAAGCGTCGCGCGCCAGTCGCGCAGGAACACGAAGATGATCGCCACGACAATCATCATCGCCAGAAACAGGGTCTTCAGCACCTCCTGAATCGACCCCTCGATGAAGACCGCGTCGTCGCTGGTCACGAAGATGCTGACATCCGCGGGCAGGATACCCTGCAGTTCCTCCACCACCTCGCGCACCGCAGCCGAGATATCCAGCGTGTTCGACTGCGCCTGACGGATAATCCCGATGCCAAGGCCGGTCTGACCGTTCGCGCGCAGCACGCTTTCGCCAGGTGCGGGGCCAAGCGTCACCTGTGCCACATCGCCGAGCGTCACGTTGTCGGTTATGACCAGCGCCTCGAATTCGGCGGGGGTGGAGATGCTGGCTGTCGTGCGCACCACGATGGACTGGCGGTCGCTGCTGAGCGCGCCGGCGGGTGCATCGAATGACACGTTTCGCAGCGTATCGCGCACATCGGCCAGCGTCAGCCCGCGGCTGGCAAGCTGCATCTGGTCGACATCAACCCGGAACACCGCCTGACGATTGCCGTAGATCTGCAAATCAGCCACGCCGGGCACGGCAATGAACCGATCTTCGACCAGTTCCTCGACCAGCAGTGTCAGATCCTGTGGTGTGCGTGTGGACGAGGTGACGGCAATGCGCATCACCGCATCGGCGTTGGCATCGGCCTTGACGATCCGCGGCTCATCCGCCCCATCGGGCAGGGAGTTGCGAATTCGACCAATTGCATCGCGCACGTCTGTCGCTGCCACGTCAAGGTCCGCGTCGTCGGCGAACTCGATGGTGACCCGGCTTCGACCGAAACGGGAGCTGGATGAGATCGATTTGACGCCAGCGACGCGGCCGGCGGCGGATTCGATGTTGGAGGTGACCTCTCTGTCGATCGTTTCGGGCGCGGCGCCGCTGAAATTGGTGGTAACCGTGACGACCGGGCGGTCTACATCTGGCAACTCACGGATCTCGGCACCGAACAGGCCGGCGAGGCCGGCAATCACGATCAGCGAGCTGAGAACGAACGCGAGGATAGGGCGGCGGACGAAAAGCGCGGTGCCGCCGGTGCTGGTGGAGTCGGTTGCTGCCTTCATCGCCGTCACCCCGGAACCGGGCTTTGCCCGGCCTCATGCCGCGCGCCCAGGTCGCCCTGCAGTTCCATGGAAACCTCGGCACCCGGACGGAGGTTCTGCACCCCTTCGGTCACGACCAGATCCCCGACAGAAATATCGCCCGAGACCAGCACGGCATCGGCGCTGCGCTGCATGATCGTGACCTGCACCTGAACCGCGCGATCATCGCGCACCACCCAGACGAACGCGCCGTCGCCGGACCACTGGATCGCGAGCGGATCGACCGCGGGATAGCTGTCGCCTTCGAACTTTGCGGTGATCCGAAAGGCCATGCCAGGGCGCAGGGTGTCGTTTGGATTGTCCACACCCGCCTGCACGCGCAGCGTTCGGCTGGTCTGATCCACACGATTGTCTAATGCGATGATCTCTCCGGTCACTCCCTCCTGCCGGAGCGCGAGCGGCGCGACCGATACGCTGTCGCCCTCGTTTATCATGCCCACGAACCGCTCCGGTACGCGAAACTCCAGCACGATCCGGGATCTGTCGTCGATCTGTGCGATGGGTGTCGACGTACCGACCTGATCGCCGACTTCGGCCGCCAGAAGCCCGACCCAGCCCGAAATCGGGGCCGTAATGCTGCGGCGGTCGAGTTCGAACTCCGCCTCGCGCAACGACAATTCCGCCGTCTGCAGGGCGAGCGCCGCGTCCTGTCGCTGCAACTCCGTCACCGCGCCGGACCCGCCAAGGCGTTCCAGTCGGTCGACCGTGGCGCGAGCGTCGGAAATCATAAGTTCGGCCCGGTCCAGCCGGATCCGCTCGGCGCGATCCTCCAGCGTCGCCACCACCGTGCCCGCTTCGACATAGGCGCCGGGGCGTACCCGCACTTCGGCCAGGTAGCCCGACACTTCGGGCACCAGCGTCACCGAGCGCAGCGCGCGACCGTCACCGATGGCCGTCACCTCGTCGTTGATGACCCCGTCATAGGCGGGTTGTGCAATGACCGAAACTGGTCCGCCACCGCCGGGCGCAAAGCCTCCGGCCTGCTGCTGGCCCTGATCGTCCGCGAGTTCCAGGCCGAGCGGTTCCAGAAGGCCGATGCGATCAAGAAATGGTCGCGCGGAGGGAACGAAGGCGATCCAGACCGCCAGCCCTATTGCGACGACAACAAGCGTCGCAAGGACTTGTCGTAGAATTGCCATCCAGATCCTTCCCGACGTTTGCCGCCCCCGGTATCGAGACCAGCGTTCCACCCCTGCGTTCGGTAATACACTCCGATAGACCGAACCGACCAAGAAAAGAAGGTAACAGTTAGGTCATCAGGTGCGATGAACAAGCGAACGATGACTTATGCGCCACGGGTGTTCTGCCGGCGGGCGAAATACGCAAGTTCGCAATCCACCGCTGGCGGCTCAGGCGCGAAGTGGAAGATCGGGCGTGTAGATGTGGCGGGCATGGTCCTCGAACCCGCCGATATCCAGCGGCCAGACGGCCTGCGGCCACCGCAGTTCCATCTGACCGACACGGGGGCGGTAGACGGCGGTGTAGAGCGTGCCGAAACCCTGGGCGAAGGCGGTGGAGTAGAGCGGGGGGCGCAGGAAGGCGCGGATGAACTTCTCCTCTGGCTCCACATGCAGGGTCAGGCGTTGCAGCAGGAAGCGTTCACGCTCCACCGTCGCCGTCAGTCGCGCGTGGCTGTCCCATTCGACCTTGTCCTGGTGGTTGGTGGCCACGGCGGCATGCGTCACGCGGGCAGGGCGGTCGGGCGCCATCATCACCGTGCGGAAATGGCGATGCCGGTCCACGACCGTGACGTTGTAGCTCATGTGGGTCGGGATGCGCGCCAGTGCAGCCCCGGCCTCTTCCGCGGTTTCGCAGGTCTGCAGCACATAGCGCAGGATCAGTGGCACGCCGAAACCGTTGCCCACGACCCGTCGCCCCCCGAAGGTCAGCGAGATCGCAAGCCCAGTATCGTTGATCCCGTCGACCAGCCCCCAGAGCCCGTCGGAGGTGCCCAGAACCACCCGACCGTCCCAGGCTGTGCGCAGAACGAGTCGGTCAAAGGCGTTGGGGTTGTAGTCGTAGTTGCGGACCAGAACCGGCTCCTTGCCCGGCCAGATCGCCTGGCTGCAACCTGAAAGATAGGGCGGCGGGCGATAGAAGCTGAGGAATCGTGCGGCGTGATCCGAACCGCCAGCCAGTTCGCACAGACGCTCGTACAGCGGCAGCAATTCCGGCATGTGGGTGCGCAGCGCCTGAAGGCTTTCCCAATAGGTCGGGCGCGCATCCTCGCCCTCACGCAGCCACCATCGGCGGTAATCGGGCCAGAACTCGGCAAAGAGCGCGGCCCATTTCGGGCCGGGCTCCTGCTCATTGATGGCACGCCAGATGAGTTCCACATGCGATCCGATGCAAACGAGTGGCCTACATGATCTTGAAGGCCGGATCATTCAAGGCCGGGCCGGCCTCGGCCATCGGCAACGGTTTCGCGGCCACGCTCTGCTTGATGCCGTGGATCCACTTCTTTGCCCGCTCGTTCAACTGGAAACCCTGCGTCATCGACCGGCCGCGTGTCACGAGGATACCGATATCGGCGCCCTCGTAACGATAGTCGCCCGGCCGCAGGATGCGCAGGAAGAATGCTTCGTTCTCCGACTCTACCGCGCGACGGTGATAGTCGAAGCGGTCAAAGACCACGCGCCCGTCCTCCAGCATCTTGTAGATGCCCGTCTGGGGCACGTCGGTGCAGATGTCCACCGTGTCATCCGTGTGCTTGATGACCATCTGCGACCAGCCGTCAATCATGTCAGGGTCGGCCCAGCGGGCGTTCAATTCCTCCACGTCCAGCTTGAACTTCTTCTTTGAGAATTCCAGCAGATGGAACAGGAAAAGCGGCGCGTCGGCATGGGCAAAGGCGGCGTGGTTGGTCATCGAACTGGCCCCGGTGATGCGGGGGTTCAACTCGCCGAGCCAAAGGTCGCCCGTCTTCTTGTCGATCAGGAAATCCAGTTCGAAATAGCCGCGATAGCCCTCCTTGCGCAGTTGCTCGCCGAACTTGAAGGTCAGTTCGCGTGCCTGCTGGCGGACCTTGGGCGGAAAGGCGGTGGCGAAGATCTCGTTGCCGCACCAGCCGCCGCGATAGGGGGTCAGTTCCTTGAAGCCGACAAGCTCGGTCATCAGCGGGCCGACGATGGTGCCTTCCTTGGTCGCGCAGGCCTCGATCGCGG
>JBJHCH010000072.1:0-19549 GCA_050485905.1 Paracoccaceae bacterium
TTCCCGTTCCTAGCCTTGGCGGATTGCCCAAAGCTCCATGTTCAGCCCGGGATAGTCGCCCGAGATATGCACCGCGACGCCCCCCGACGTGGTCATCTTGCGCCAATAGGGGCTGTCGCGGTCAAGTTCGAAGTATACCACACCTGCGTGATAAGGGATCTGCCGCGGCGCGACCGGCAGCGCGGTCAGCCCGATGCCGGGCAGGGCAGAGTTCACAAGCTGCCGGATCTCCTCGACCGGGCCGATCTTCGCCTGGCCCGCAAAATGACGCCGCACGCCCTCGGCCGGGATGTCGGCCTTGACAGCAAGCACAAAGGACGCGGTTGAGATCAGCTTTCGATCGGCGATTACGCCGACGCTGATGCCGTATTTGCGCGGGTCCAGCGGGATCGAGATCGCGGTCTGCTCCAGCACCGAGCTCAGATACTGCCGGAGCGCCCGCATCACCGGCACCCAGGTCGCGGACTGGTCGTCGTGCTGATAGGGTGTAAACTCGGGTGACAGCTTCTCGGGCGTCATGAAGGTGGCCAGTTCGCCCGCCAGCGCCACGCATTCGCGGTAGGCGGCCGCCGGGTGGACATTCTCCAGCGCCAGCAGATGCCGGATGACTGGCAGCATCCGGTTCACCGTCATCAGGAGCAGGAAATCCGAGATCTCGGCCACGCCGCGCGTGGCACCGGATTCCGACAGCCGGCCCGCCAGGGCCTTGACCCGATGCGACAACAGGCCCTCCAGCTCGCGCAGGAAACCGATCAACGGCGCCGCAGCGCGCACGTCGGTGCAACTGGGGATGAACGCCTTGTCGAGGATCACCTCGTTGTCGGGCCGAACCTCGATGATCCGCGCGACGGGAATGACCAGCCGGTCGGCCAGATCATCGACCGCAAGCGCAAACTGCAGCCTGAGCTTGCCCACCGCCATCGTCACGGGGCGCTTGTCGCGGCCCACAGTATCGGTGATCTCCAGCTCTGCCGGGCGCAGGCGTGCGGCCGACAACTCGGTGCCGGTCATGTCCACCTCGGTCGCGCCGCGGCGGCGCTGCGGCACGCTGAGGTAGACGACGCAGTCCTTGATCCCCTCGGGGACGACCAGGGCTGGCGGGTGGTCATCGACTTGCGGAACGCGAAACACCGCACCGTCGGGCAGCAGGCCGGAGCAGCCGCGCAGCGCGAACTGGCCGAACTTCAGCGCCTCATCGTCGATCTCGACATCGCTAAAGCCCCACATGTACGGCGCGGCGCGGCGCGCAATTCCGGCAACCAACGCCTCGGCATAGCGGTCAGACTGCTGAAAGTGATGCGGCTGCAGGAACAGCCCCTCGGTCCACAGAACCTTGCTATCCCACGACATGGCTCACTCCCTCGGTTGCGGCCATGCGGCGCGTCATTTCAGTTTCTCCAGCTGATCCTGATACGCACGTGCGAACTCCTTGCTGAACAGATCGTGGAAATCGTTCTCGGCCTGATCGGATATTTCGCCGTAGAGCTTTTCGTAGACTTCCCAATAGCGTGCCTTCTTCCCCTTCAGAAGGCCGGAGATACCGCCGCCGCCTTCGATCTTGGTTTCCAGCGCCTTCGGGTCGAGCCGGGCCAGAACCCCCTTCAGCGCCGCCTCCATCCCCGTAACCATCGCCACTTCATGTGCCTTGATGTCGCGCAGCGCCTCTTCGGTGGCGACGGTCGAGGTCAGGTAGCCCTTGCGGGCTGGTCGCACCATCGACTCGATCGCCTGTTCGGCGCTGATCGAGAACTTCAATGGGTTATTCTGCCCCGCGCTGATCATCGTCTGGTTAATGCGGAACTCGCTCTTGATAGAGGTTCGCGTCATCAGGATCTCGCGTAGGCCCTCGATCATCAGTCGCATCATCTGGCCCATGCGGGCCATCGTCTCCTCCATATCCGCATCGGCCACCTGCAACTCTTCGGCGCCAAGCCCCTTCAGGAAAGCGCGCGCCGCGTCCTGCGAGACATCAACCAGCTCCTTCGCCGACGCCGGGGGAATGGCAGCGGTTTCCGGTTCAGGCGTTGGCGCCCTAGCGGCGGCGGCAGCCGTTTCGAGTGCTGCAGGCGGTTCCGCAGGCAGCGGTTCCGGTTCCTCGGCCAGCGGTTCGGGAGACGATGGGGTTGCGTCGGGCGCATCTGCCAGAAGGTCTTCGAAAGCGTCGGGCGGCAGATCCGGGACCGGCTGTGCAACAGGTCTTGGTGAATTCTGTGTTGGGCGCTCATTCGGCGACAGCAGGTCATCGTCCCAGTCGTCGGGGATCACCGGGCGCTGGCTGCCGCGCGGCGAAAAATGATCATGGGCGGATGGCGAATGGCTCGCATGGCTTGCCCCCTGCACCGGATCCTCTGGCCGGGGCGGTAGCAGCGGATCCTCGTCGGCACCCAATGGCGGGAGCATCATCGGGTCGATCTCCTCGTCGCGCCGAATCTGGCCGGGGCCGCGCGGCTTGTTCTCGGGGCCAAGCAGATCATCAAGGAAATCGCCTCCCGCCGGGTCGTCGAGCAGGTCGGCGGTGCGTGCCGAGCGTTCGGCAAGCCCGTGCGAGACCGGCCCCTCTGCCGCCGGGCCGGGAAGCGAGGCGAGAGGATCGGGCGCGCGCAGGCTGGAAATCGAGACCACCAGTTCATATGCGCCCATTGACAGCACGTCCCCGTCGTTCAGTGGCGTCATAACCCTGCCCAGCGGGGCCTTGCTGTAATTCAGGAATGTGCCATTGGTAGAAAAATCGATGACGACGATGTTGCCGCCGTGATCCTCGATCGCGCAATGGTTCTTGGATATCAGACGGTCGGGATCGGGTAGGACAAGATCGTTCTCGGGGCCGCGTCCGATCGTCAGGCTCGGGCCGCGCATGACAACGGGCGAGCCGTCTCCGGCCACTATGCCCGTGGTCTGAAACCGCAATGTCACAGCCATCTATCCGTCAGCCCCCGGTCAGCACGTTGACCGACCCAAGCGTGATCACCCCGCCACCGGAACAGGGGTCCATTCCTAGCCGGGCGGCTGGCAACTTGCCGATCATCACGGTCATTGAACCCTTGGCGATCGGGTGCGGTGACACGCCTGCACAAAGATCCGTAAGGCGTGCGGCGGGCAGGTTGTTCACCATGACCGTGACGGCACACGGACCACTGATCGGGGCCGGCACGCCAAAGGTCAGCGTGCAGACATGGATGTCCGTGATGCGAGCCTGAAGCGTCATGTCACCGCACTCCGCGCGTCGTTGTCGCCGACTTCCGGCGCGGGTGGTTTGGGCGGCACGGCCCGGCCGTTGCCGCCGCGGGCGATATCCAGCGCGCGTTCGATCACCAGGTTGAGATGGGCCAGCCCATCCGCAGCCGCGGCGAGTGCTTTCAGATTCATCGCCGTAACCGAGGCCGCGACCGCGTTTGGCGGTGCCGCGTGCTCCTTCAGGTCGCCCGGCCCAAGCGTGCCATCGGAATAGAGCGCCGCCATTGCGCAGAATGTCGTCTCGTCATCCATATCCGCCGTTTCGATCGCCAGCCGCGCGGCTTCGCGGGTTTCGTCGCCAGGCTTGAATACCCAGTCCTCGGCCGCTGCCAGACAGGCCGGCGGCTTCTTCGCATCATGTCCGATCAGATCGCGCGCGGCAAGGCACGCCCACCATGTCGCCTCGCGCGGGGGCAGGGCGACGGCCAGAAGATGCAGGATGTCGAATGGCGCGTCCGCGGCCTCCAACTCTGCCAAAACCACCGGGACCGGCGCACTCGCCGGGGACTTGAGCGGCGTCTGCAACTTGCAGTTTGCCATCGCCAGCATCCGTGCCGCCGGCTCCGGTGGGATCTTCTTGAGGTTCTCGAAACGTCCGCTCATCGGAATTCCTAGTTGATCAGAACGAAGCCGCCCTTGACGATTGTCACGACGCCGCCCTTCACCTCGGTCATCATCTGTCCATCCACCTTCACCATCGGGCCCTTTATGGTGATGCCGGTATTGTCGACCTTTATGCTGGAGCCACCCACCTTCAGTTCAATCTCCTGGACCGACGACACGGTAATCTTGCCTAGTGCCTTCACGTCGATCGTGCCCTTGGCATCGATCTTGATGTTGCCGGTCACCTCGTCGGTCTGGTTGCCGGTCACCGAGGTATCCATGTTGCCGGTGATCTTCTCGGTTAGGTTACCCTTGATATCCAAGTCGTCGTTGGACTGGATCGTGACTGCGCGGTTGGCACCGATGTCGATTGTCTGATCGGTGGCGATATCGCGGATTTCGTTCCCCGTCTCCACGGTCAGGGTCAGGTCGCCGGTCTTGATCGTTTCGGTGCGATGGCGATGGATCGTGGTAGTGAGGTCGCCTGGATCCTTCTTGTCCAGGCCGATATTGACCACCGCATCGTTCTCGACGGTCTGGAAGTAGTCCTTCTCGGCGTGGAAGCGGATGAACTCCTCTCCCTTCAGATCCTCGAAGACCAGTTCGTTGTAGTTCGCCTCGCCCCCGCTCTTGCTTGACCGGCTTTTGACCCCGGACTGGGTTTTGTTGTCGGGCAGGCCGTATGGCGGCATCGTATCGGCATTATACAGCATCCCGGTGCAGATCGGGCGGTCGGGATCGCCGTTCTCGAACTGGATCACCACTTCCTGGCCGATGCGCGGGATGGCAATGAAGCCCCAGCCCTTGCCGGTCCAAGGCATGACCGTGCGCACCCAACAGGTGGTGTGTTCGTCGTTCTTGCCATCAAGGTCCCAGTGAAACTGGACCTTTATGCGCCCGTACTTGTCGGTGTAGATTTCTTCGCCGGACGGGCCGGTGACCTTGGCCAGTAGTAGCCCCGGCATCGCGGGCCACGGCGTTTTTCGCGGCGCCCGGAACACAGTGGCCTTGGGCTGCACGTCGAAAATGCAGCGATACGTGTCCTTGTTGTTCTCGCCGAGATCCAGGCGCCCGGGCAGGATCGCGCCCGCTGTGTCATCGGATTCGAAATCGGTCTCGATCTGCATAAGATGCGTCGCGCGCTTTATCAGGTACTCCTGACACTCCGCGTTGCGCGGATGCCCGTCCAGGGTGAAGGTCAGACCCACACCCAATGTGCGGACGTTCCCGACGGCACTGCGGGTCTGATGCTCCGCCGCCTTCTGCTCCATCAGCACCCGCGCATAGTGCTCGCCGAGACTGGTTTCGCGGTAGTGCCCGGGAATCTCGTAGACCTCGTAGTTCTTGTGCCCGTGCGCGCCCTTTGGCGTGGAACTGGCAACCTTCAGATCCGCCTTGGGCTTCTCGAAGCAGTAGTCGGTCATTGTGACCTTGCCCGGTGTCACTTGCTCCTGCGACTGCCACTCGAAGATGTGATCGTCGCGGCGGCGATACTCCTGCTCTCGCTCGTTGAAAGCGATCGTCGAAACCTCGGGCACCGGGCTGTGGGCGCCGCCGCCATCGGCGAGGATCAGCGTCTCCTTGCCTGACTTGACGACGGAGAAATAGTAGATGCCCTCTTCTTCCATCAGGCGGGACAGGAAGTCGAAATCGGTCTCACGATACTGCACGGTATAGAGCCGCTGCTCGTAGGTACGGCTCAGCTTGAACTCGTAGTCAGAGAAGCCATGCTCCTGGAACACGTCCTTGATGATGTCGTCAACCTTCTTTTCCTGAAATATCCGGTTGTCCCGCGCCCGGGTCAGGAACCACAGCCAGGGTCGCAGTTCCGCCGTGTACAGTCCGTAGCCTTCGTAAAGACCAAGATACTGTGCCTCGATGCAGGTTCCGGCAAAGGGTCGCCAGTCATCTTCGGCCGTATTGATCTCTACCTTCATTTCCTGGCCAACGATCTTGGACAGGTCCAGAGCGCGGTCGGGCGAGATGAACTCAAACGTGATCTCGCTCAGTTCGCTCAGACCTTCTTTCACGCGGGCCGATCTCAGGAACATCTGATTTGCGGGCAGCGGGCCCGTGAGACGCAGCAAGCGGTTCTCAAGGATCGCCTTCAAACTCACGGTCCGCCCCCTTCCTGATGGTCGGCCTTCATCCCGCGGCCCTGCCCGGCAGTTCCACAAGGTGGTCGTCGCGGCGCAGGCGCTCCACGATATCGGGGTTAATGCCCCACATCGTGGTCAGCATCGGCCCCTTGCCGATGAACAGGTTCAACTCGAACGCATCACGAAACATCAGGCAACGAACAGGAACCGGGTAGCCGCCAGCGCCAAGCAGCATCTGGTCCAGATAGTCCTCTCCCTCATACAGCCAGTAACTCTGGTTGATGGCAAGCAGGGTGATCTGTGGTCGGTCGCCATCGCCGCCTCGGTCGTCACGCATCACAATCCCTCCAGCAGTGCGGCGAGGTCGGCGTCAATCTCAGCCGGGTCCGTCGGGGCCGCAGTATCGGAGAATCCGGCAAGCAGGTCGTCGAGGTCGTTCAGTGCGTCGCCGGCGGATTCAGTTGTCCCCGCTGCCGCGACCGGCAGTTCCAAGTCGGGTCGCCGCTCGGCGCTTGAGGGCGCGGGGCGCGGCGCTGAGGACCATTGCCCCAGGATCTCCGCGCCTGCGAGTGACTGGAACGAGGCCAGCCGCACTTCATCCCTGCCGCGGGGTGCCACCAGCGGCATCAGCCCACGCGAAATCACCTGCTCCATCTTCAGCGTGGTCAGATTGCGCTCGGTGCAGGGCAGTGCCACCTGATCGCCATGGCGATCAGTGACATAGTGGAACGGCATCTCGCCCAGCGACATGATCTTGCCCAGTTCCATCTGCGCCCCGCCCTCGGTCCGCGCCCGGGCAAGCAGGATAGCCACTGCCACGACGGGGTTGGCCCAGAGCATGCCCTGGAGCCCTTCGTGCATCGTGAACTCCTCAAAGTCGAAGGCATCGACCGGTTCGCTGCGCTTGCCATAGGGGCGGCGGAGCAGGAAACGCGGCGTGGCCAGGCCCAGATACCCGGCCTCCGGCGCCGCGCGCAGCGTATCCCAAGCCTGCGCGATCAGCTTGTGGCGGTCATCCTTGTCAGTTTCTAACACGCTGGCCGAGATCGCGGTGAAGAAAGGCGCATCGATATGCGCCGCGATCTTGCCCATCCTCGCCAGAAGCTCGGCATGGGGAGGCGTCTCCTCGAAGGTATAGAGACCAAGTAGCGCCGAGAAGCCACCATCTCCGCCCTCTGACAGCGGCTCATCCGCAAGCAGCCGGAACAGCCCAGTGCCAGCAAGATCTTCATGCGCGGCCAGATCGGCTGCGAACTCCTCGGCCGATATGTCGTATAGGATGATCTGTAGCTTGCTGTCGGTCTCGATACGTCGTGCGAGCAGATCGAGTGACCGCCAGAGCGACTCGACCGACTGGAACTCGGGGTGATGCAGGATCAGTCGCATCGCTTCGGACAGGGACTGGTCCACAACACCACGCAGCGCGTCGGCCTGCGGATCCTTCTCAGCGACGACATGCGGGCCGACCACCTGCGCAATCAGGTCGTCGGCGGCAGATGCCCGCACCGCGGTGCGCGTACCACCAATCAGATCGTGCAGCGCGTCGAGCGGCCGGTCAGCCGGCACCGAGCTTCCCGAGGATCGCCGTCGCGGGCTTTGCGCAGCCACGTCGTGAAGGCCCGCCCAGCCCACCATCTCGCGCACCGCAGCGGCAGAGGTGCTTGCAGTTGCAAGTCGCTGGCGCAACGCGCCAAGCGCCTCGAAGAGTTCAACATTCTCGAACAACTCATCCGGGTGCAGGTCGTCGAGGCTGCCCAGTCGCACCTCGATCCCCTCGCCGTCTTTTCCGACCGGCAGGATCAGAGTGGTGGCGAAGCCTTCGATCACATCTTCCACCGTATCGACGTCCAGCTTGATCGCGCGCCGCGCGGCCAACGCCGGCCCGATCTCGGCTGCGCCACGCGCAGCGCGGCCCGTGAAATCGCCGAGGATCGCCATCCGGAATGTCTGGCGCGCCAGCGCCTCGGGCGCGGGGCGGGGCGCGGACAGCACGCCGAAGGGTATCTGCGGGGCAGATGCCGCAGGTGGTGCACCGATTGGTTCCGCGCTGTCGAGCAGATCGTCCAGTGGATCGGGCGTCGCCTCCGCAACGGCTGCCGAGGGATCCTGCAGATTACCGAGCAGGGCGTCGAGATCATCAAGGTCACCGGCCGACGGGTTTGTCTCTACCTCGGCAACAGAATCATGCGACGATGCGTCGACGCCTTCGGTTTCGGTGACCGATGCGGGCGTGTCATGAAGGCCGCCAAGCAGGCTGTCGAGATCATCCAATCCATCGCCATCCGGCTTAGGTGGTGTGGTCTCGGCAACGATATCTGCACTGGCATCTATCCCGGCAAGAATGTTGGCAAGATCGTCATCTTCTGGTGCAACAGCAGTGGTGTCGTCACCCAGCAGTGCCGAAAGGTCATCTGACTCGGCCGGAGGTAGGTCTTCCAGCAGAGCGTTCAGCTCGTCGGCAGGATCGTGCGGCGCCTCGATCATGGGTTGTTCTTCTTGAGTGTCGGCACGAAGAGCGGCCAGCGTGGCCTCCGTCCCGCTGCTTGCCGCGCTCGTATGCTCCGGGGCGGGCGTGTTGCGGAGCGCGTCGAGTGCTTTTGCAGCTTGGTCATCATGAGGTTGACCGGTGGGCGCGGCGTTCCGCAGCGCGTCCAGCGCGCGGTTCTTTTGGTCTTCCGAGTCTTCTGCCGGCTTCGCGGCTTTGCCGGCCAGACCTGCAAGGGCAGCACGACGCGCCTCGTCCTCGGCGGCTTTGGCTGCCTCGGCTTCCTGCTGCCGCTTCAATCCAGCGGCACGCAGCGCGGCCAGGGGATCGTTTTTCTCGTCAGCCATTTCGACCCCCGTTCATCTTGTGCAACTCCTCGCGCAGGGCCCGGATCTCTGCGTGCAGTTCCATAACATGAGCATCTACCTGATCAGTCTCGGTTCGCACGAGATCACGCAGTTTTTCGAACTCTTTCTCCGACTCTGCCTCCACCGCCGACTGCATCGTGTTCACCAGAAGCCCGATGAACAGGTTGAGCACCGAGAAGGCCGTCATCACGATGAAGGGGACGAAAAATGCCCAGGCGTAGGGGAATTCCTCCATCACCGGGCGCACGATTCCCATGGACCAGCTTTCGAGCGTCATGATCTGGAACAGCGAATAGAGCGAGCGGCCGATGCTGCCGAACCATTCGTCGAACACACCGCCGAACATGATCGTCGCCATAACTGCAAAGACGTAAAAGACGACCGACAGCATCACGATGACCGCGCCCATGCCCGGCAACGCATCCAGCAGGGCCTGCACGACCGCGCGCATCTGCGGCACTGCCGACAGTATGCGCAGAGCGCGGATCACCCGCAGCGCCCGCAGCGCCGAGAGCCCCTGCGTCTGGGGAACCAGGCCGACGCCGACCACGAGCATGTCGAAAATGTTCCAGCCGCTGCGGAAGAATCCCCAGCCATAGGCAAACAGCTTCAACGAAATCTCGATGACAAAGATTGCCAGCACCAGACGGTCGATCACGAACAGAAGCGTCCCAACCCGCTCGGTCACCCAACCGGAGGTCGATAGACCCAGAGTTACCGCGTTCAGGATGATCAGCCCCAGAATCGCACGCTGGACGCGCTCCTTCTCGATGAAGTGCAGCGCGCGGTTGCGCAGGGACGGGGTCTGGGCAGTGGCCGTCATCGTCACATGGGTGTCCTGTCAGGTTCGAGGGGACTAGGGCGACTACAACTTCTTCTCCACCCGCTCGAACTCGGTCTTGAGCGTTTTCATCTCTGTCAGCGCCGCCTTCGTTGCTGCGGCCTCCTTTGATATCTTGCCGAGCTCGTCGGCGAACTTTCTTGCTGCAACGGAATCGAGCTTGCCCGACTTGGTCGCGGTGATCACGCCATCCATCTGTTTTCCGAAGCGGACTAGCGCCTGCTGGAAAGGTTTCAGCTTTGCGTCGGCTTTCTTCACCTTCTCGCGGAAAGCGCACAGTTCTGGCGCCGCGTCGTCCTTGATCGACTTGCGCAGGCCCCGCAGCAGTTCGACCGCCGCCTCTGCCTCGCGTGAACTGTCCTCGAACAGCTTGTCTGCCTGGGCGATCTGCTTGGTCGCCGCTTGAAGCGCGCGCGCCGCCATTTTGCCGCCCTTGTCTTCCTGCTTGAGCAGATACTCCAGCTCGTCGGCCAGATCGTCCATTGCCTGTGCAGCCATGTCGGCAGGTTCGGCAAAGATCTTCTTCTCGTCCAGCGCGCCAATCTTCTTCAATGCCGCCTTGCCGTCCTTCAGGCCGCGCTTGTTGTTTCCCTTGTCGTTCGCCACCTCCTCGATCGCCAGCGAGGCCTTCTTTATCAGCTCCTTGCTGATCTCCTTGTAGTCGGCTGGCAGCTGCTTCTCGGCCGCCTGGAGCGCCTTAGGGCCCTGTTTCTGATGGGCCTTCTGGTGGGTGGCGGCACGGTGGGCGAGGATCTTGAGTTCATAGCGCGCAAGGCCCGCAAGCGCGTCCTTGAGTTTAGATGCGCTCCACTTGCGCTTGTCGAGTTCAACTGCCTCAACGTACTGGATTGGCTTGAAGACTTTTGCCAAGGCGGGAATTGACTTCACCCAATCCGCAGTCTTCTTGTCCATCTCGGAAAATGGGCTGACGTCGAGTTCAGCCTTCATCTTCTTCTTTACGTCGTCGGCCATGATGCTCTCCTATTCGAACGCATAGGTGAATTCGCCCTCTGTGACGTCGATCGCGACCCTGCTGACAGCGGCACCAGTCATCATCCGCCTCAGGAACTCGGCCGAGATGTCGGGCAGCATCGTGTTGGTCACGATGGCGTCGATCATCCGACCTCCGCTCTCCAGCTCCTGACAGCGTGAAACAATAGTCTCGATCACCGCGTCCGAATAGCTGAACGGCACTCCGTGCGTGGTCTCGACGCGCTTCTTGATCCGACCAAGTTGCAGCTTGGTGATCTCGGCGATCATGTCGGGGCTGAGCGGGTAGTAGGGAATGACGACCAAGCGGCCCAACAACGCGGGCGGGAAGATCTTTAGCAGCGGGTCGCGCAGTGCCTTGGCCATGCCATCGGGGTCGGGCATCAGGTCGGGATCGGCGCACATGTCCATGATCATGTCGGTGCCGGCGTTGGTGGTCAGCAGGATCAGCGTGTTCTTGAAGTCGATCTGCCGGCCCTCGCCATCCTCCATCACGCCCTTGTCGAAGACCTGAAAGAAGATCTCGTGCACATCCGGGTGGGCCTTTTCCACCTCGTCGAGCAGCACTACCGAGTAGGGTTTCCTGCGGACAGCTTCCGTGAGCACGCCGCCCTCGCCGTAGCCGACATAGCCCGGCGGCGCGCCCTTCAGGCTGCTGACGGTATGCGCCTCCTGATATTCGCTCATGTTTATGGTGATGACATTCTGCTCGCCACCATACAGCACCTCGGCCAGCGCCAGCGCGGTCTCGGTTTTGCCCACACCCGAAGTGCCGGCGAGCATGAAAACGCCGATGGGTTTTTGCGGATTGTCGAGGCCGGCGCGGCTGGTCTGGATGCGCTTAGCGATCATCTTCATCGCGTGATCCTGCCCGATCACGCGCTTGGCGAGGTGCTGTTCAAGGTTCAGCACCGTCTCGATCTCGTCCTTGACCATCCGCCCCACGGGGATGCCGGTCCAGTCGCCGACGACGCTGGCCACGGCCTGCGCGTCCACGATGGGCAGGATCAGCGGGCTATCGCCCTGCAACTCGATCAGTTCGGCGTTCTTGGCCTTCAACTGCGCCAGCAGATCGGTGCGATCCTCCTCGCTCAGCGGGCTGGCAGAGTCCTCAGGATCGGCGCTGTCCACCGGCGCGCCGCCCTCGCGCAGTTTGGCGCGCAGGTCGAGGATGGTCTCGACCACCGCCTTCTCGCCCTCCCACCGCTCGGTCAGGGTGGCAAGGCGCGCTTCCTCCTCGGTCTTGGCATGGGTCACGGCCTCGCGCCGCTCGGCCACGTCATAGCCCGCGGTCTCATCCCGCCCGATGATCTCCAACTCGGTCTCCAGCGCTGATATGCGGCGGCGGCTGTCGTCCACTTCGGCCGGCACCGCAAACTGGCTGATCGCGACGCGAGCCGACGCCGTATCGAGCACGCTGACGGACTTGTCCGGCAGTTGCCGCGCGGGAATGTAGCGCGCCGACAGGTTCACCGCTGCCTCGATCCCTTCGTCCAGTATCTGCACCTTGTGGTGGCGTTCCAGCATCGAAGCGATGCCGCGCATCATCATCACGGCCTTCTCGGGGCCGGGTTCGTCCACCACGACGGTCTGGAAACGGCGAGTCAGCGCCGGGTCCTTCTCGATATGCTTCTTGTATTCGGCCCATGTCGTTGCGCCGATGGTGCGCAGCGTGCCCCGCGCCAGCGCCGGTTTCAGCAGGTTCGCGGCATCCCCCGTCCCCGCCGCACCGCCGGCGCCCACGAGCGTGTGCGTCTCGTCGATGAACATGATGATCGGCGTGGTGCTGGCCTGCACCTCCTCTATGACGGATTTCAGGCGGTTCTCGAACTCGCCCTTCATGCTGGCCCCGGCCTGCAACAGGCCCACGTCCAGCGCCAGGATGCGCGCGTCCTTCAGCATCGGCGGCACGTCGCCGCGTGCAATCCTGAGCGCAAAGCCCTCGACCACGGCGGTCTTGCCGACCCCGGCCTCGCCGGTCAGGATCGGGTTGTTCTGACGCCGCCGCATCAGCACGTCCACGACCTGCCGGATTTCCTCGTCTCGGCCGACGATGGGATCGATCTTGCCGTCGCGCGCCTGCTGGGTCAGGTCAGTGCAGAACTGCGCCAGTGCCTCTTCCTTGCCCATCGCTGCTGGTGCGACGGCACCGCTGGCCTCTCCCGGACGCTCTGCCGCTCGTGCGCTGCCGTCTTTCGGCACCAGCCCCTCTTCGGGCGACCCAGCAACGGCCTTGTCGAACTCGTCGGCGAAGGTTTCTGGTTTGATCTTTCGGAACTCTTCCGAGATGCCGAAAAGCATATTGCGCAGCGGCGGCGTCTTCAGCATGCCCAGGATCAGATGTCCGGTGCGCACCTGCTGCGAGCCATACTTCAGCGACGCGTAGACCCAGGCGCGTTCCAGCGCGTCGGGCAGATGCTCAGAGATGTCGGAGATCGTGCTTGCGCCACGCGGCAGGGCGTCAAGCGCCCGCGTCATGTCCGCCGCGAGCCGCGCCGGATCCAGCCCGTAGAACTTCACCAGCCGATGAATGTCGCTGTCCTGTCCCTGCAGGATCTGGTGCAGCCAGTGCACGATCTCGACATAGGGGTTGCCGCGCAGCTTGCAGAAGACGGCCGCGCTTTCGACGGCCTGATACCCCAGCTTGTTCAGTTTCCCGAACAGGGCAACCCGACTGATCTCGCTCATGTTTTCCTACCGTCCCCTTGCTTCGGCGCTGCTGCTGCCCGGTCGGGCCGGGTTCTCATGGCGCCTGGTCTCAGATACAAGTCGTCGGCATCGACGCCCGGTTTCCGGGCGCCGATCCAAGTCGTTTGTCCCAACTGCGTGTCGCGGCCCAGTATTGGTTTCGGCACCTCTTCGGCGCGCAGAACCACGTTCACGTCCCAATCCAGCGTGTCGCCGACGTATCCGCGCACGATTGCATCGAGCCGTGGCAAAAAGCCATTTCCCGGCAGCAGCTTGCGGTACTCGGCCAAGCCGACCGGCCCCAACCTCAGCCGGAACTTGGCCGAGCGCGACCAGACCCGCTCACCAATGCTGGTGGCTTGACCCAGACCGCCGGGGCCACCCAACCTCCAGCGGTCGTTCGGCTCAAGGTCAAGCCACGTTCCGACAAACTGCTGCAGGCTGACCCGGGTATCGGTAAAAGCCGACAGGATCGATATCAGCCCCTCGGCATGCCGCGGCCCGGCAGCCAGATGCCCGGCGAAATGGCGCCGCGACAGGTCCGGCATCGAATCGCGGTGGCGCAGCGCAGTCCCCAAGTGCCCCGACAGCGCCGCGACCTTGCGCTCGAAGCGTGAATCCTCGCCTCGGTCAAAGGAGGGTGCCGGATACGCCGCCGCCCAGGCGCGATAGAACAGACCCATCAGCCGATGGGTCAGCATGTTGGCAAAGGCGACCAATGTTGCGTCACGGTGGTTGCGCAGCCGGTCCCGTGCGTAAGAGGTCATGTGCAACGGCAGCGGGCCGTGCGGACCGAAGAGGCCGAAGAAACGATTGGTCAGTCGCCCCGGTCGGCCGCCGCCGGGCCGCGTCACCGTCGCGATGGTCGAGGTCGGAAAGGCCAGTTCGGCCTCTTGGCCCAACCGCATCCGATCCTGTCGCGGCCTGGTGGATTCGCCAAGGCGCGGCGCATCCCGAAACTCCGCCTCGATCAGGCGCATTGCGTGGAACAGGTGAACGTTCTCTGGCTGTCGGAGAAGCTGCGCGAAATGCGTCAGATCATCCGGCCGAGTCCGCTGTGCGGTCTCCATCGGGCGATCTCTCCCCGCTGCTGGGTTGTCAGGACAGTCTCGGTAAAGCTGTTGATGGTCACATACTTGCGGAAGAAGCGTTCCAGCACGGCACCAAGCACATAGGCGCTGGTGCCCTCGAAGAAGCTCTCGTCGAATTCGAGCGTGATCTCCAGGCCGCGCACTGCCGTTGACAGAACCTCGTCGCTCATCCGTCGCACGATTGGCCGGCTGGAGATGCCGATGATCCCCTCGATCTGCTTGTCGGTGACCCGATCCCCAAGCGGCGCGTAGATGCCGACCAACTCGCGCAGCGCCGCAGCGCCGCCGCCGTTGTCGGTGTCCGCGATGGACAGATAGTTCAGGGACAGATGGCTCACCAACCGCCAGGCCGTATCGCCCTGCGCGAGCGTCGGCCGTGGCCGCGTCGGGGGAACTGGCGTGCGTACATGCGCGACCGGTCCGCCGTCTGGCAGGTGAAAGACATCCGGGCCGCCGGTGCCAAGCAGAAGCGGAAGATCTCGGTTGGAGCAGAGTGCGGTGACCGCCAACTGGTCGATATCGACGGGGTAGGGGGCCTGCCGACCATCCACCAGCATCAGATAGGTCTCGGAGCCGAGGTAGGAGGTGCGAACCCCGCGAAGCCGTTCCTTCTCGCTGCGCTGGCGCATCTTTCGTGCCTGAGTGAAGAAGGCCGGGTAGCTCTCTCCCGCAGCGGTAAAGTCGTCGGGCGAATAGAATGGTCGGAATCGCACGTCGTCAGCGCCTTCACCGCTGATGCCGACGACGCTCTCGACGCTGTAGACCTCGAAATCTTTGGGCGCCGTGCGGTCTGCGACCACATGATACTCCACATCGCGCGCTGTCACCGGCACCCGGTCGCACCGCTTGCGAAACAGGTTTACTGCGGGAACGGCAAAGAGCGTGAACATCTGCGGCACGATGCTGGCCGCCAGGTCCTCGCGTCCCTCGCGCAGCAGGATGTAGATATCCACCTCCGGTCCCTTGGCACGGGCGACCGCAGGTCCGATGCCTGTCAAGTCCACGAAATGGAACCGCTCCGGCATCGCGAAATATTCCTGCAAGAGGCGGTAGCCGTCGAACGACGGCTTGGGGCAGGGAAGCAGCGCCTCTACGGGATCAAACCCGGCGGGCACAATCCGGCCGTGGGGCAGCGGCATCAGCCAGTCAGCCCGCCGGTCGGTGGAACGGCCGGCGACCCCGGTGGTCTGGGTCGCCAGAAGCTCGTGAACCTCCCAGCTACGCCCGCCCTGTGCGTTCAGAAACAGCGTCAGCGCGTCGAGGGAAAGTTCTGCGATCGACTCGCCTGCCTGACGCCGAAGCCGCAGTCGCACGGCAGCACGTGCGTCCACATCTCGTGGCAAACCGGCGGCGATGATGGCACCGCGTCCATCGATATATTCGGCCTCGGCAATCTCGACCGGCCAAAGCGTCACGTCCCGTGCAGTCTGGAACAGGCAGGCGGTCCGTTCGCCGTCGGCCAGAGAACTCCGCAACTGCGTCCCGCGCGGCAGAGTATGGCCGTCCTTCATTGCGGCGCTGGCGCTGTCAGGTTCGAACTGCGCGACCATCATCGAAGGGGTCGGGCACAGATAGTGCGGGTAGACGATCTCGAGCAGGTTCGCGGTGAAGGCGGGATACTGAAGTTCCAACTCGAGCTGCACGCGCGCCGACAGAAAAGCGACCCCTTCCAGCAACCGCTCGACATATGGATCGAGAACCTCCGTCCCCTCCATGCCAAGGCGTCCGGCGATCTTGGGGTAGCTCTCTGCAAACTCCGCACCCATCTCGCGCAAGAAGGTCAGTTCGCCCTCATAGTGTTTCAGAAGCCGGGTATCCATTCGAGGCTCAGCCTTTCCGCTCCAGCTTCAGTTCGCCGGTGGTGATGTCCACCTCGCTCCGTAGGTAAAGCTCGATCGGCAGCGGCTGAGCCCACATTTCGGCGCGAATGTCGAAATAGACCACGGTGCTGCGGTCATTGGTCTCATCCCGCAATACCACATCCAGCGTGCCGGCGCTGATCCTCGGCTCAAAGACCGCGATCGCGCGGGCGATCGATTCACGGATCAGCTTCACCCGCTGATTGGTCGAATACTCGCCCGCGACCTCGCGCACGCCGAAGTTCAGCACCGAGCGGCTGGCATAGGGATAGCGCGCGGAATCAATGCCATTGTCGTTGGTGTTGAGAAGCCAGGAAAGATCGCGCTGCACGATCTCGCGCAACCGGCGCAGATCGATCACGCGCTCGTCGCGCGCTTCCTTCCTGTTGGAGGGCTCGGTGTCCGTAAGCCGGTCCAGCAGTGACGGCTGTAGACGCTCGGTGATGGTCTGGTCAGACATCTCCACCGCCTTCGGCCGGTGCATTGAGCACCAGATGCCGCAGGTCCATCAGCGCGGTATCGCCCTGGTCCGTCGCCAGCAGGCGCTGGCCTAGGCCGGTAAAGCAATCCGCGCCGACATCCACCCATTCCGTGCGCCTTGCTAGCTTCAATGTCGCATCCGCAGAAGCGGTCGTGCCGGCGTAGCGAGTTGGGATCAATCCAACCACGTCGCCACCATTGCGCAGCACTATATTCACGGGTGTCCAGACGGAGTCGCGCAGATCAGCCGGCGCCTCGGCTTTGACCTCTGCAATGGCGGCAAAGGGCAGCCAGAAGTAGCGCCCGTTCACGACCACCTCCAGCAGCGGACCCAGCCGCATATCGGCATCGGCGATCCATTCGAACCTCTCGCCGTTCAGTGTTCCGCCGACTGCGGGGGCAAGATCGAATGCACGCGCTCGCACCTCTGCCGCCTGCGCCGGGTGCCCGTCGGCCAGCAGTTTGAGCGCATTGATCATCAGCGCCACCCATTCCGGCGGCTCGCCCAGGATCAGCGGCTCCTTGTCGCCGGCAAAGACCTTTTCGCGGTAGACTTCGCAGATAATTCCTTCGCGGTAGGTCTGGGCCATCGGCAGCGCGAGCGGGTCCAGTTCCGCGCACAGCTTCAACTGCGTGATCGCACGCTTCCAGTCGCCGGTTATCGTTAAAAGCTGAAACAGGAAGATCCGAAGCTTCGCGTCCTGCGGCTTGGCGCGGACCCGATCCTGAAGCGCCGCAAGGGCCCCGTCCAGATCGCCGAGTTTCAGCAGGTCTTCTGCGGACATGACCAAAGGCTCCGTCAGGCGCGGCGGTGCAAAGGTGAAGCCGGCGTCGCAGAAGCTCGCGGCGCCGGTTCTGGAATGATCACACGTCGAGCGACGGCTCGTTCTTCACGCGGCTCCACTGCACCGAGACTTTCTCGCCATGCGAACCGTCGACATTCTGCGGGCGGTAATCGACCTGCATGGCGCCATACTGGAAAATCACCGTTTCTTCGCAGATGTCGTCGCCATCGGAACCCGACCAGCTGATGTCCTGCACCATAACGAGCTTGAAGGTGAAGCGCAGGAAGATGTTCTTCTCGTCCTTCAGGTTTGCGGATCCGCCCGTCCGGCGCAGGTCGATGACCAAGTCGCCGAAATGATTGCCGGTCACAAGGCAGAAGAACAGGCCGGGCGACGCCGAGTCGGTCCTCTTCGTGATGGTAAACTCCTTGAACGAGGCCTTGCCGGCGCCGCCGCCCGCAGAGATTGATCCGATGTTGATCGTGTTCTCCGCCCCGAGTTCGAAAGACAGAACCTCAAAGGCCTTCTTCTTCTTCATTTCGACGTCCTGGGTTTCGCCAGGAATTTTGTCAGAGTCGGTTGTGGTGTAGCAAAAGGCGTCAAATGACATGGATCGTCCTCCTGTTGACAATCGTGATGTGGGTGTGATCCCGCGCCCACACGGAACGCCGGCGCCCCCTCATTGGGGCGCCTGCAATGGCTAGCCTTTCTCAGAGGGCAGCTTGGAAACCAGGCGAAGCGAGACCGACAGCCCCTCAAGCTGGTAGTGCGGCCGCAGGAAGAACTTGGACGTGTAATATCCCGGGTTCCCCTCGACCTCCTCCACCACGACCTGCGCGGCGGCCAGTGGCTTCTTGGCCTTCTCGCTCTCGGCAGAGGTTTTTGCGGCGAAATCGACGTACTTCTCGATCCAGTTCTGCAGCCACCCCTGCATGTCGTCGCGACTCTTGTAGGAGCCGACCTTGTCGCGAACGATGCACTTCAGGTAGTGGGCGAAGCGGCAGGTCGCAAAGAGATAGGGAAGCCGCGCGGCGAGGTTGGCGTTCGCGGTGGCGTCCGGATCATCGTACTCAGCCGGCTTGTGCAGCGATTGTGCCCCGATGAAAGCCGCGACATCCGAATTCTTGCGGTGGATGAGCGGCATCATGCCGTTCTTCGCCAATTCTGCCTCGCGTCGGTCCGAAATCGCGATCTCGGTTGGGCACTTCTGGTCCACACCCCCGTCGTCGGTCGGGAAGGTATGGGACGGCAGATTCTGCACCGCGCCGCCGGATTCGATCCCGCGGATCCGCGAGCACCAGCCGTATTCCTTGAACGCGCGGTTGATGTTCACCGCCATGCCGTAGGCTGCGTTGACCCAGCAGTATTTGCCGGAATCTGCACCCTCGGTATCTTCCTCGAACGCGAAAGCCTCGACCGGGTCGGTCTTTGACCCATAGGGCATCCGACCGAGGAAACGTGGCATCGCAAGGCCGACATACTTGGAGTCCTCGCTTTCGCGTAGCGACCGCCACGAGGCATATTCCGGGGTCTGGAAGATCTTGGTCAGATCCCGCGGGTTCGCCAGTTCCGACCAACTGTCCATCTGGAAAAGTGTCGGCTTTGCGCCGGTGATGAGCGGCGCGTGGGCCGCCGCCGCGATCTTCGCCATCTCGCCCAGCAGTTCCACGTCGGGCGGGGAGTGATCGAAGTGGAAGTCCGCAACAAGTGTGCCATAGGGCTCGCCGCCGAACTGGCCGAACTCCTCTTCATAGACCTTCTTGAAGATCGGCGACTGATCCCAGGCGGTTCCCTTGAACTTGCGAAGCGTCTTGTGGAGATCCTTCTTCGAAACGTTGAAGACCCTGATCTTCAGCATCTCGTCCGTCTCGGTGTTGTTGACCAGATAGTGAAGGCCCCTCCACGCGCTTTCGAGCTGCTGATAGTCCTGATGATGCAGGATCAGGTTCACCTGCTCGGTCAGCTTCTTGTCGATCTGCGCGATGATGCCCTCTATCGAGCGAAGCGCATCGTCACTGATAAGCGC
>JBJHCH010000073.1:0-19093 GCA_050485905.1 Paracoccaceae bacterium
CGTGGTGGTGGACGCCGACCCCCGCCGGGTAAAGCGGCTGAGGGTGCGTCTGCCGGGCGCGGCCGCGCCCCTGTGAGCGCCGCGCAGCCCGCATGGCGGGCGCCGGTTCTGGCCGCTCTGGCGGGGGCCGGGGTGGCGCTGGGGCAGGCACCGCTGGGTTTCTGGTTCGTGGCCTTTCCGGCGCTGGCGGGGCTTTTCACGCTGCTGGCGGGTGCGGACAGTCTGCGCCGCACGTTCGGCCTCGGCTGGATGGCGGGCGTGGGGTATTTCGCGCTGGCGCTGTTCTGGATCGTGGAGCCGTTTCTGGTCGATCCCGACCGTCATGCCTGGATGGCGCCTTTCGCGCTGGTCGGCATGGTCGGCGGCATGGCCCTGTTCTGGGGGGCTGCGGCGGCCTTCGGGCACTGGCTCGGCGGTCGGATCGGGCTGGCGCTGGGTTTCGCCACATCCGATCTGCTTCGCGGCGTTCTGTTCACCGGTTTTCCCTGGGCTTTGATCGGCCACATCTGGATCGACACGCCGGTGGTTCAGGTGGCAACCGTCGCGGGCGCGGTCGGCCTGACTCTGCTGACGACGCTTGCTGCGGCGGCGGTGGTGCGTCCGCGCGGCGCAATGATCGTGGCCGCCGGCGCGCTGGGAGCTTGGCTTGCTGGGCTGTGGCTGATGGCCCAGCCCGTGCCGGCGCGTGAGGAACCGGTGCACCTGCGCCTGGTGCAGCCCAATGCGGCGCAGCACCTGAAATGGGATCCCGACTACGCACGGCTGTTCTTCGAGCGGCTTCTGGACCTGTCGGAACCCGGCGACGCCCCGCCCGATCTGGTGATCTGGCCCGAAACCTCCGTTCCGTTCTGGCTGGAGCCTGACCATTGGGGGCTGGCGATGATTGCCGAGGCCGCGGGCGGCGCACCCGTCGCGCTGGGCATCCAGCGGGCGGAGGGCGCGCGCTACTACAACAGCCTCGTCCTGCTGGAACCGGACGGCAGCATCGGCCCGGTCTACGACAAGCACCACCTGACGCCCTTTGGCGAATATATCCCCTTCGGCGATCTCGCCCTGCGCTTCGGCATCACCGGCTTCGCCGCCCAGGCGGGCGCCGGGTATTCCCCCGGCCCCGGCCCCGCGCTGATCGACCTTGGCCCCGCGGGCCGCGCCCTGCCGCTGATCTGCTACGAGGCGATCTTTCCCCACAATCTGCGCGGCACCGACCGGCCCGACTGGCTGTTGCAGATCACCAATGACGGCTGGTTCGGCCAGATCTCCGGCCCCTACCAGCACCTCGCGCAGGCGCGGTTGCGGTCTGTCGAACAGGGGCTGCCGATGATCCGGGTGGCGAATACCGGCGTGACGGCGGTGATCGATGCCCGCGGGCGGGTGCTGGCCTCGCTCGACCTCGACCTGCATGGAACGATAGACGCGGAACTGCCCGGTGCACTTGGCCCGACGCCCTATGCCCGCGCGGGCGACGGGCCGGTGGTGCTTGGACTTTTCGTGCTTTCGGGGGCACTTGTGCTGCGGCGGCGTCGCAATCGCCATTGACCCGGCCTGCCCCGGCGCTTATCGGTCCGGTCTGACCCGTCACAACGGCTTCCTGGCGTGGCGGGGTTGACCTGAATGGAGCATTTCCCATGAGCCGCAAGAACTACGTCTTCACCTCCGAATCCGTGTCGGAGGGGCACCCCGACAAGCTGTGCGACCGAATCTCGGACGCCGTGCTTGATGCGTTTCTCACCGAAGAACCGCATGCGCGGGTGGCCTGCGAGACCTTCGCGACCAGCGGCCTCGTGGTGATCGGCGGCGAGGTCGGCCTGTCGAACCAGGAGCGGCTGAAGGATTACATGGGCCGGATCGGCCAGATCGCCCGCGATTGCATCCGCGACATCGGCTACGAGCAGGAAAAGTTCCACTGGAACACCTGCCATGTGATGAACTTCCTGCACGAACAATCCGCCCATATCGCGCAAGGCGTCGACCGCGACGGCGCGGGCGACCAAGGGATCATGTTCGGCTATGCGGTGGACGAGACGCCGGAACTGATGCCGGCCCCGATCCAGTATGCCCACAAGATCCTGCGCCGTCTGGCCGAGGCACGCAAATCGGGCGCCGAACCGCTGCTGCGCCCCGACGCGAAATCGCAGCTTTCCGTGCGCTACGAAGATGGCAAGCCGGTCGAGGTCACCTCGCTCGTGCTGTCCACCCAGCACGCCGATGCCAGCCAGACCTCGGACGATATCCGCGCCATCGTCGAACCCTATATCCGCGAGGTGCTGCCCGCCGGATGGCTGACCGAGGCGACCGAATGGCACGTCAACCCGACCGGCACCTTCGTCATCGGTGGTCCCGACGGCGATGCGGGCCTGACGGGCCGCAAGATCATCGTCGATACCTACGGCGGCGCCGCACCGCATGGCGGCGGCGCGTTTTCGGGCAAGGATCCGACCAAGGTGGACCGCTCGGCCGCCTATGCCGCGCGCTATCTTGCCAAGAACGTGGTCGCCGCTGGCATGGCCGGGCGCTGCACGTTGCAACTGTCCTATGCCATCGGCGTGGCGAAGCCGCTGTCGATCTATGTCGATACCCACGGCACCGGCGCGGTGCCGGACGAGGAGATCGAGCGCGCGGTTGCACGGTCGATGGACCTGACCCCGCGCGGCATCCGCGAGCATCTGGGCCTGAACCGCCCGATCTATTCCCGCACCGCCGCCTATGGCCATTTCGGCCGCGCGCCAGAGTCTGACGGCGGCTTCAGCTGGGAAAAGACCGATCTGGCTGATACGCTGAAACGCTCGGCCTGAGGCAGGGCTTGACGTAACAGCCCCGATCCGTCACCCAGCCGCGCCATGACCCGATCTGACGAGAATACCGAGGGCTGGCGCAACTTCTACGGCCGCCGGCGCGGCAAGACGCTGAAGGATAACCAGCGCGCGTGGCTGGCCGAGGATCTGCGCACCCTCGGACCGGCGGGCGTCAGTCGGCGCGAGAACCCGGATCGCACGCCCGTCGATCCGACCACGTTCTTCGGCGACAGCCGCCCGCTGTGGCTGGAAATCGGCTTTGGCGGCGGCGAGCACATGGTGCATCAGGCGCAGCAGAACCCCGGAATCGGACTGATCGGCTGCGAACCGTTCATCAACGGCGTGGCAATGCTTCTGGGCAAGATCCGGCGTGCCGGCCTGACCAACCTCCGGGGCTATCCCGGCGATGTGCGCGACCTGTTCGACGTGCTGCCCGACGCCTGCCTCGACCGCGCCTTCCTGCTCTATCCCGACCCTTGGCCAAAGACGCGCCACCACCGCCGCCGCTTTGTCACGCCCGAACACCTGCAGCCGCTTGCGCGCGTGCTGCGCCCCGGCGCTATCTTCCGCGTGGCGACCGACATTCCCGATTATGTGCGCCAGACGCTGGATCAGGTGCCCGCGGCAGGGTTTGCCCGGCTCGATGCCCCCCTCCATGAGCCGTGGAGCGATTGGCTGTCCACGCGCTACGAACAGAAGGCCCTGCGCGAGGGGCGCCAGCCGCACTACCTGACCTTCCGCCGCGACCGCGAAAATGACGCTGCGTAACCGTGACGCCGGCCCGCCGGAAACCTTCTGTTGTTCTTTGTGAATGACAGTGTCACCAGAGTTCCGGACCGGAGCGATCTGTTGCGCGGGCTGCGCCCACTCTCCCGGTCCAAGATATCCTCGGCGGCAGAACGCCTGCATTAACGGAAACTTAACTTTGTGCTTCCCGCAACCTTCGTTGCGCGGTAACGCTGAAGTGTTGAAGTGTGTGAGTGGAGATTATCATGAGTGCGACCCCCGAGAGCCGCCTGTCCGACCTCGGCCTTGTGCTGCCCGAGGCGCCGGCACCGGCTGCCAACTACGTCCCCTACGTCCTGACCGGAAAGACGCTCTACATCTCCGGCCAGATCAGCCAGGGGCCGGGCGGGCTGATCCGCGGCCGGGTCGGCGACGACATGGATGTGGATGCGGGCGCGCTGGCGGCCCAGCATTGCGCGCTGTCGCTGATCGCACAGGCCCGCGCGGCCTGTGGCGGTGACCTGTCCCGCGTGACCCGCGTCGTGAAGCTGACCGGCTTCGTCAACTCCACCCCCGATTTCACCGACCAGCCAAAGGTCATCAACGGCGCCTCCGACCTGATGGTCGCCGTGTTTGGCGAGGCCGGGCGCCACGCCCGCGCGGCGGTCAGCGCCGCCGCCCTGCCCCTTGGCGTCGCGGTGGAGATCGAGGGGATATTCGAAATCCGCTGATGGACCCTCGCTGATGCCGGACCTGCCCACAATCTTCCTCGGCCCGCCGATCGCGCACCGCGCGCTGCACGACCGCCCCGCCCGCCGGCCCGAGAATTCGCGCGCCGCGGTGCGGGCGGCCGTCGCGGCGGGCTACGGGATCGAGATCGACGTGCAGCCCTCGGCCGACGGGCGGGCGATGGTGTTCCACGACTACACGCTGGATCGCCTGACCGGCAGCACCGGCCCGGTTTTTGCCCATGACGCCGAAACCTTGGGCGGCATCGCCCTGACGGATGCCGACGATGGCATCCCGACCTTGGCCGAGGTGCTGGACATCGTTGCCGGCGAGGTCGCGCTGCTGATCGAGATCAAGAGCCAGGATCGCGCCCAGTCCCCCGGCACCGGCCCGTTGGAGGCGGCGGTGGCCGCCGATCTGCGGGGCTACCGCGGCCCGGTCGCGCTGATGTCGTTCAACCCGGCCTCGGTCGCCGAAATGGCCCGGCTCTGCCCCGACCTGCCGCGCGGCATCGTGACCGAAGCCTATGCGGAAAAGGACCATCCCGACCTCCCGACGGCAACCCGCGACCGCCTGCGCGCCATCGCCGATTACGACGCGGTCGGGGCCAGCTTCATCTCGCACAACTGGAAAGACCTGTCGCGCCCGCGCGTGGCAGAGCTGAAGGCCGCTGGCGCCGCGGTCCTGTGCTGGACGATCCGCAGCGCCGAGGAGGAGGCGACCGCCCGCCGCGTTGCCCAGAACGTCACGTTCGAGGGATACGCCGCCGCCCTGCCTTGACGGCCCACCCCCACAGGCCATCTGTTGGGCGCATGTTCCCGACGCAGGCCCTCCCTCCCCCATGACCGACCTGACCCTGCAGATCGAGACGCTGCCCGCCATCGACCGCATCAGCGCGGCCGACTGGGATGCCTGCGCCTGCCCCGAGGCCGAATCGGGCCCGCCCGATGACCCCTTCACCACCTACCGCTTCCTGCAGGCGCTGGAACGGTCCGGTTCGGTCGGCCCCGGCACCGGCTGGCAGCCGACCCATCTGGCGGTTCGTGCGGGTGAGACACTGATCGCCGTCGCGCCCCTTTACGCCAAGGGCCACAGCCAGGGCGAATACATCTTCGACCACAACTGGGCGCATGCCTATGAACGCGCGGGCGGGCGCTACTACCCGAAACTGCAGTGCGCCGTCCCCTTCACCCCCGCCACCGGCCGCCGCTTCCTGACCGCGCCGGGCCACACCGATGCGGGCCGCGCCGCGCTGGTCGAGGGGATGGTGCATGTCGCCGCCGAAAACCGCCTGTCCTCGGCCCATATCACTTTCTGCACGGCGGAAGAGGCCGCGGCGGGCGAGGCGATGGGCCTGATGCACCGCGTCACCCAGCAGTTCCACTGGCAGAATGCTGATTACGCCAGCTTCGACGCCTTCCTCGCGCAGCTTTCCTCACGCAAGCGCAAGACGATCCGAAAGGAACGCGCCACCGCGCAAGCCTTCGGCGGCACCATCCACCGGCTGACCGGCGATGCCATCCGCCCCGAACACTGGGATGCCTTCTGGCGCTTCTATCAGGACACCGGATCGCGCAAATGGGGCACCCCCTACCTGACCCGCCGTGCGTTTCAGGCGTTCCACGACACGATGCGCGACGACATCCTGCTGGTCATGGCCGAACGCGACGGCCGCTGGGTCGCCGGGGCGCTGAACTTCATCGGCCGCCACACGCTTTTCGGTCGCTACTGGGGCTGTGTCGAGGATCACCCCTGCCTGCATTTCGAGCTGTGCTATTATCAGGCCATCGACTTTGCCATCGAGACCGGGATGCGCCGGGTCGAGGCCGGGGCGCAGGGCGAACACAAGCTGGCGCGCGGCTATCTGCCCACCCCGGTCCATTCCCTGCACTGGATCGCCGAGCCGTCGTTCCGCGACGCCGTCGCCCGCTACCTGTCGGCGGAACGCAGCGCAGTCGGCGAGGAGATCGAGCTTATGGCCGCCTATGGCCCGTTCCGCCGCAGCGAATCGTGCTAGCGTGCCGCGGCAATCAGGGGGTTTCCGATGACATTGACGCTTTACACCAACCCGATGTCGCGGGGCCGCATCGCCCGCTGGATGATGGAGGAGGTCGGGGCGCCCTATGAGGCGGTTGTGGTGGATTACGGCCCGCCGATGCGCGCACCCGACTACCTGACACTGAACCCGATGGCCAAGGTTCCGACGCTGGTGCACGGCGATCAGGTCGTGACCGAATGTGCCGCGATCTGCCTCTACCTCGCCGATGCCTTCCCCGATGCCGGCCTCGCCCCGCCGCCCGACCGCCGCGCCGCCTATTACCGCTGGATCGCCTTTGCCGCCGGGCCGGTGGAACATGCGGTGACCAACCGCAGCATGAAGTTCGATCCGGGGCCGGACATGCGCGGCCGCGTCGGCTATGGTGACTACGAAAGCGTCGTCGCCACGCTGGAACAGGCCGTCAGCGCCAGCCCCTTCCTTGCCGGCGACAGTTTCAGCGCGGCCGATGTCTATGCCGGGGCGCAGATCGGCTGGGGGCTGCAGTTCAACACGATCCCCGACCGCCCGGCCTTCCGCGCCTATTGGGACCGGATCAGGGACCGCCCCGCAATGGCCCGCGCCGCCGCCCTTGACGACGCGGCGATGCCCGCCAAGTCCTGACGGGAAAGGAGACGAGATGACCGAAACACTGTCCGACGACGCCCGCAGCGCCGCCCTGCCCGACCTTGGCGCAACCGGCTGGGGCGCGCTGCCCGACCGCGACGCGATCCGCAAGATCTGGAAGTTCAAAAACTTCTCCGAGGCCTGGGGCTTCATGTCCCGCGCCGCCCTGGTGGCCGAGAAGATGGACCATCACCCGGAATGGCTGAACGTCTACAACGTGGTGGACGTGACGCTGACCACCCATCACTGCGGCGGGCTGTCGGCACTCGACCTCGACCTTGCAAGGAAGATGGACAAGCTGGCGGGCGACGCGCAGGTGCAGACCGACCATTCCGAACCCGTCGAATGCCTCTGCACGATCAACGCGCAGAAGGCGGCCGCAAAAACCTAATCCGGCTGCCAGAGCCGCGCCTCGGCCACCTCGACCGAATTGCCCGCCGGGTCGCGGATATAGACCGACTGCGCGCCGTTGTCCCAACTGTGGTCCACCTCCACCGCGATGCCCAACGCCGCGAACCGCTCGCGCCAGCCCTGCACCTCCGCCGCCGTCTCCACCCGGAAGCAGAAATGCCCCGGCCCGCGCGCGCCATGCGCCGGGATCGGGTTCTTCGGGTGCGGATTGGCCGATGCCTCGGGGTTGAAGATCAGCAGCATCCCCGCCCCGCAGCGAAAGAACACCAGCTTGCCCTCGATATGCGTGACGACCTCAAGGCCGAACACCTCGCGGTAGAACGCCTCTGCCGCCTCGATATCCCCGGCATAGATCGCGGTTTCAAGGATCGCCCTGGGCGGCTGCATCGGCCCTGCCTTTCACGTTACCGGTGGGGTCGGGCCAGCCTAGCAGACCGCGCCCGCGCCTGCACGGGGGCGTGGCAATGCTTTCGATCCGGTTAACGAAAAATCGCAAGCCATTGGATCGAAACGATCTTAACTTTTGTCCACGCGTGGACACCCCCGCCTTTCAGATCGCCTCCAGCAGCGCCTCCCCGCCCGAGATCTCGCAGACCCCCGTCGCCTCTTCCAGATGCAGCCGCCTGACCACCCCGTCCTCGACCAGCATCGCATAGCGTTTCGACCGGTTCAGCATCCCCCGATCCGGCATCGAATAGTCCATGCCCACGGCCCGCGTGAACTCCGCCCCCGGATCGGCCAGCAGTGTGATCCCCGCCCCCTCGGCCCCCGAGATCCGGCCCCAGTAGCGCATCACATGGGGGTCGTTCACCGCGATACAGATGATCTCGTCGATCCCCTTGGCCCGGAACTGATCTGCCGTGCGGATGAAGCTCGGCAGATGCGCGCTGTCGCAGGTCGGCGTGAACGCCCCCGGCACCGCGAATATCACCACCCGCCGCCCCGCCAGCTTCTCGCCCAGCGATACCGGCCCGATCCCGCCCTTACCCGATTGCAGGAACGTGGCCTCCGGCAGGGTCATGCCCTCGCTCAGCATCACATCGCCTCCAGCAACGACTCGCCGGTGGAGCGGTCGCATTGCAGCGGCTCGTCGATATTCGCCTGCGTGATCACCCCATCCTCCAGCACCAGCGCATAGCGGTTCGATCGCCCGATCAGCCCGATCTGCGGCGCGGTGAAATCCATGCCGATCGCCTTGGTGAACGACCCGTCGGCATCGCCCAGGAAACTGATCCCCGCCGCCGTCGCCCCCGTGCTCTCGCCCCAGGCCTTCAGCACAAAGGGGTCGTTGACCGCGATGCAGATGATCTCATCCACGCCCTTCGCCCGGAAAGCCTCGGCGGTGCGGATGAAGCTCGGGATATGGGCCGTCGTGCAGGGGCCGGTGAAGGCACCGGGCAGGGCAAAGACCACCACCTTGCGCCCCTTCAGCACATCGGAAAGCTGCACCTGTTCGGGGCCATCCGCCCCCATCCTGACCAGCGTGGCATCGGGCAGGCGTTGGCCCACGGATAGCGACATGAACATCCCCTCGTGCGTTGCGTTCCCGTTCCCCACGGTTATAGGGTCGCGCCCGGCGCGGGACCAGTGGGAAGGATGCGATGGCGGGGATCGTGGTGATCGGGGCGGGGCAGGCCGGGGCGTCGCTGGTAGCCCGGCTGCGGACGCAAGGGTTTGACGGCCCGCTGACCCTGATCGGCGCGGAACCCGTGCCGCCCTACCAGCGCCCGCCGCTGACCAAGAAATACCTGACCGGGGAAATGGGCCTCGACCGGCTGCTGCTGCGCCCCGAAAGCTTCTATGCCGATCACGACATCACCCTGCGGCTCGGCGCGCGGGTGGACCGGATCGACCCTGCCGCGCGCGAGGTCCACATCGGCGACGACCGGCTGGCCTATGACCAGCTGGCGCTCACCACCGGCTCCACCCCGCGCCGCCTGCCCGCCGCCATCGGCGGCAACCTTCAGGGCGTCTATGTCGCGCGCGATCTGGCCGATGCCGATGCGATGATGCCGGAATTCGAGGCCGGCCGCCGGGTGCTGGTTGTCGGCGGCGGCTACATCGGGCTGGAAGCCGCGGCGGTGGCCGCCAGCCGGGGCCTGCAGGTCACGGTGGTCGAGATGGCGCCCCGCATCCTGCAACGGGTGGCCTCCGCCGAAACGTCGGACTGGTTCCGCGCCCTGCATCAGTCCCACGGCGTCATGATCATCGAGGGCGTGGGTCTCGACCACCTGCTGGGCGAGGGCCATGTGACCGGCGCGCGGCTGACGGACGGACGAGAGATCGCAGTCGATTTCGTCATCGCCGGCATCGGCATCGCGCCCAACACCGCGCTGGCCGAGGGTACGGGCCTGACCCTCGACAACGGCATCGCCGTGGACGCGCAGGGCCGCACCTCCGACCCTGCAATCTGGGCGGCGGGCGATTGCGCGTCGTTTCCGTGGCGGGGCGGGCGGATGCGGCTGGAAAGCGTCCAGAACGCCATCGATCAGGCCGAATGCGTGGCCGACAACATGCTGGGCGCGGGGCGCGCCTATGAGCCGGTGCCGTGGTTCTGGTCGGATCAGTATGACGCCAAGCTGCAGATCGCCGGGCTGAACCAGGGCTATGACCGGGTGGTGGTGCGCGACGGCGGCGCGGCCCGGTCGCACTGGTATTTCGCGGGCGAGACCTTCCTCGCCGTAGACGCGATGAACGACCCCCGCGCCTATATGGTCGGCAAGCGCCTGCTGGAGATGGGGCGCGGCATCGCATCGGATGTCGCGGCGGATGCTTCGGCCGATCTGAAGCCCCTGCTGAAGCCATGAGGATCGTCGGCGGAAAGTTCCGTGGCCTCACCCTCGCCCTCGTCGGCCAGGGGGACGAGGCCGCGCGGCTCCGCCCCACCTCGGACCGGGTGCGAGAGGCGATCTTCAACCTGCTGCTCAACGGCGGCTACGGCGATCCGGTGACCGGCGCGCGCGTCCTCGACCTCTTCGCCGGCACCGGCGCGCTTGGGTTGGAGGCGCTGTCGCGCGGCGCGGCGCGCGTGACCTTTGTCGAGGATGGCGCCGCGGGCCGCGCCCTGATCCGCCAGAACATCGAGAAGCTGCGCGCCATGGGCGTGACCGACGTCTATCGCCGCGACGCGACGCAGCTTGGCGCCAATCGTGGCGCGCCGTTTGGCCTGATCTTCCTCGACCCGCCCTACGGCCACGGTCTGGGCGAGGCCGCGCTGGCCTCGGCGCTGGCGGGGAACTGGATCGCGCCGGGCGCGCTGGTGGTCTGGGAAGAGGGCGCAGCCCCGCTGCCGCCCGCCGCGCTGCGCCTGCTTGACCAGCGCCGCTATGGCGATACGCTGGTCACCATCCTGCGCCACGCTGGGGCAGCGCCGCCCGCCGCCGACGCGCCCGTCTGAAAGGATACCCGATGCCCCGCCACATCCTTGCCGCCGTGAGTCACGGCCCCCGCGCGGACTGCATCGCCGAACGGGCGGCGCGGCTGGCGCAGGATCACGACGCGCGGCTGACCCTGATGACGGTGACGCCGCGCAGTACCGTCCTTGGCGCGCTGGCCGCCGATGCCGACCGCGCCACCGAGGCCGAGGCCCGCGCCTGGCTGAAGACCCTGCCGGCCGGGGAAAAGGCGGAGCTGCTGGTGGCCCAGGGCCGCGTCGCCGCCACCATCGCCGCGACCGCCGACCGGATCGGGGCCGACCTGCTGCTGATCGGCCCCAACGAACGCCGCAACCTGCGCGCCCGCGTCATCGGCTCCACCGCCGACCGGGTGCTGCGCACCGCCGCCCTGCCCGCGCTGGTGGTCCGCGGCACGGTCACCGGGGCCTATTCCAACGCGCTGGTCGCGGTGGATTTCTCGCCCGCATCCACCGCCGCCGCGCGCGCGCTGGTGGACCTCTGCCCCGAGATTCGCATCCAGCTGGCCCATGTCACCGACCTGCCGCTGGAGTTCGAGGCGGCGCTGCTGCGCATCGGCACCACCCGCACCGACATCACCGGCCACTACAAGGCGCTCAAGGCCGAGGGACGCCGCCGCCTGGCCGAATTCGCCGCCGACCTGCCCGCCGCACAGCAACGCGTCTTCGTCGGCGACCCGGCGACCGCCCTGACCCGGCTGTCGCGGGCCCGCGGCGTGGACCTTCTGGCGATGGGCACCCGCGGCCTCGACAGCCTGCGCGCCCATATCCTCGGCTCGGTCGCGCAGAAGGTGATCCGGGACGCGGTCTGCGACATGCTGGTGGTGCCGGAAGCGGCCGCGGTGGCGGCGGCAACCGGCTGACCCGGCCCCGGCCGGCTTGCACGCCCTGCCGGAACCTGCCTTTAATCCCCCGACACCCCGCGCCGGATCCCGATGACCAGCCCAGACGCCCAGCCGATCCTGACCCCCGACCTGCCAAAGGCGGAACCGTTCGACGACGCCCCGGCCGCGGTGGCGCGGCTGGAGGAGATCCACGCCGCCGCCACCGGCTTCCTGATCGACCAGTTCTCGCGCATCGTGGCCCAGGGCCGCCCCGCCGGCCGGGTGCGCGCCTTCTACCCCGAGATCCGGCTGATCGTCAGCAGCTTCGCCAAGCCCGACAGCCGGCTCAGCTTTGGCCATGTCGCGGCACCCGGCGTCTATGCCAGCACCGTCACCCGGCCCGACCTGTTCCGCCACTACCTGCGCCAGCAGATCGACCTGCTGCTGAAGAACCACGGCGGCCCGGTGCTGATCGGCCCTTCCACCACCCCGATCCCGGTGCATTTCGCCGTCGCCGGGGCCGAGATCAACGTCCCGCAAGAGGGCGTGCTGGATTTCTCTCTGCGCGACGTGTTCGACGTGCCGGATCTGGCCACCACCAACGACGACATCGTCAACGGCACCGGCATGCACAGCCCCGACGGCTCCATGCCGCTTGCCGCCTTCACCGCGCAAAGGGTGGATTACTCGCTCGCGCGGCTTGCCCATTACACCGCCACGGCGGCAGAGCATTTCCAGAACCACGTCCTCTTCACCAACTACCAGTTCTATGTCGATGAGTTCGAGGCGTTCGGCCGCGCGGCGCTGGCCGATCCCGACAGCGGCTACACCTCGCTCGTCGGTCCGGGAAATATCGAGATCACCGAGGCCGACGCCCCGCTGCCGCTGCCGCCGAAACTGCCGCAGATGCCGACCTATCACCTGACGCGGCCACAGAATCAGGGCATCACGCTGGTCAACATCGGCGTCGGCCCGTCGAACGCCAAGACGGCGACCGACCATATCGCCGTGCTGCGCCCGCACGCCTGGCTGATGGTCGGCCATTGTGCAGGCCTCAGAAACAGTCAGAGCCTCGGCGACTTCGTCCTGGCGCACGCCTATCTGCGAGAGGATCACGTCCTCGACGACGATCTTCCCATCTGGGTGCCGATCCCCGCTCTGGCCGAGATCCAGATCGCCCTGCAGGAAGCCGTGGCCGAGGTCACGCAGTTGGAGGGCTACGAGCTGAAGCGCATCATGCGCACCGGCACCGTCGCCACGATCGACAACCGCAACTGGGAATTGCGCGACCAGTCAGGCCCGGTGCAGCGCCTTTCCCAGTCCCGCGCCATCGCGCTGGACATGGAAAGCGCCACCATCGCCGCCAACGGTTTCCGCTTCCGAGTGCCCTATGGCACGCTCCTTTGCGTCTCCGACAAGCCGCTGCATGGAGAGTTGAAGCTGCCCGGCATGGCGACCGATTTCTACCGCACGCAAGTGTCGCGCCATCTTCAGATCGGGATTCGCGCCATGGAACGGCTGCGAGAGATGCCTCTGGAACGCATCCACAGCCGAAAATTGCGCAGTTTCGAGGAGACAGCCTTCCTGTGATCCGGGGAAATCTGACAAAATCTGTGGAAAACCGCTGAAACATTCTGCAATGGATTGTGCACGTCAAAGGAATGCCGCAGTAAGGCGTGCGTGAAGCCCGCACCAGACAGGGACGAGACGAGGAGACGAGAATGTCCAAACCGATGACCAAGACCCAACTCGTGGCCGCTCTGGCCGACAGCATGGGAAGCGACAAGAAGACCGCCAGCGCCGCGCTCGACGCGCTCAGCGATCTGGTGGCGAAAGAGGTCGCCGCCGGTGGCGCCGTGACCATTCCGAACGTGGGCAAGATCGCCTGCCGCGCCCGTCCCGAGCGTATGGTGCGCAACCCCGCCACGGGCGAGCAAATCCAGAAGCCGGCGGACAAGGTGGTGAAGTTCACCATCGCCAAGGCTCTCAAGGACAGCGTCAACAGCTGATCGTGCCCCAATCGGGGCCACGGGGCCGCGCAGGATTGCTCCTGTAGCGGCCTTTTTGCGTGGCCGGGCACCCCGCCCGGAAACGCCCCTTTCGTCGCGGACAGCAGGCGGTCATGGACATTCGCGCCATCCTGATGGGTCTGGCCTTTGCGGCCATGTGGTCCTCGGCCTTCACCTCGGCGCGGATGATCGTGATGGACGCGCCGCCGTTGATGGCGCTCAGCTTCCGATTCCTGCTCTCGGGCCTCATCGGCATCGCCATCGCCCTGATGCTGCGGCAAAGCTGGCGGCTCAGCCCTGCGCAATGGCGCGCCACCATCGGCTTTGGCATCGCGCAGAACGCGCTCTACCTCGGCCTGAACTTCGTGGCGATGCAGTGGGTCGAGGCATCGCTGGCCGCGATCATCGCCTCGACCATGCCGCTGCTGGTGGCGCTGTCGGGCTGGATGTTCCTGTCCGACCGGCCGCGCCCGCTGGCGATGGCGGGGCTGGCGGCGGGCATCCTCGGCGTCGTCGTCATCATGGGCGCGCGATTCTCTGGCGGGGTTGATATTCTGGGCGTCGTGCTTTGCGTGATCGGCGTGATCGCGCTGACCTTCGCCACGATGACCCTGCGCAACACCTCCTCCGGCGGCAACCTGCTGATGATCGTCGGCTTGCAGATGCTGGTCGGCTCCGCCGTGCTCGCCCCCTTCGCGCTGGCGCTGGAGACGTTTGAGGTCAACTGGACCCCGCGGCTGATCCTCGCCTTCCTCTACACCACGCTGGTGCCGGGGCTGGCCGCCACCTGGGTCTGGTTCCTGCTGGTCGGCCGCATCGGCGCGGTGCGCGCCGCCGCCTTCCACTTCCTCAACCCCTTCCTCGGCGTCGCCACCGCGGCCCTTCTGCTGGGCGAGGCGCTGGGCTGGGCCGACGTGATCGGCGTGCTGGTGATCATGGCCGGTATCCTGGCGGTGCAGCTTTCCCGCCCGCTGCCGCCACCGCCGAAACCCCCTGCCTGAGCGTGAGCAAGGGTTGAAATTCGGTTAACAAAAATCACGAAATCATTTGATTTCAAATACATGAGATTCTGCTCACGCGTGAGCAGACCCCGAAATCACCCCTCCGGCCCGATCTTCCCCGGCAGTCCCCCCACCTGCCCGCGATGCCGCAGCAGGTGATCCAGCAGCACGCAGGCCATCATCGCCTCCCCCACCGGAACCGCCCGAATCCCGACGCAGGGATCATGCCGCCCCTTGGTCACGATCTCCACTTCCTCCCCCCGACGGTTGATCGTGGCGCGGGGGGTCAGGATCGACGAGGTCGGCTTCACCGCGAACCGCACCACCACCGGCTGCCCGGTCGAAATCCCCCCCAGAATCCCCCCCGCATGATTGCTGGAATAGACCGGCCCCTCCGGCCCCATCCGGATCTCGTCGGCATTCTCCACCCCGGTCAGCGTGGCCGCCCCCATCCCCGCGCCGACCTCCACCCCCTTCACCGCGTTGATCGACATCATCGCGGCGGCAAGCTCGGTATCCAGCTTCCCATAGACCGGCGCCCCCAGCCCCACCGGAACCCCCGTCGCCACCACCTCGATCACCGCCCCCACCGAATTGCCCGACTTGCGCAGCTCGTCCAGATAGCCGGCCCAGTCCTCGGCCGCGACCGGATCGGGGCACCAGAACGGATTGCGACCGATCTCGGCCTCGTCTAACCGCGCCCGATCAATCCCCCGCGGCCCCATCTGCACCATCGAGCCCGTGATCCGCAGCCCCGGCGCCAGCACCTCCAGCGCCGCCCGCGCCACGCCGCCCGCCGCCACCCGCGCCGCCGTCTCCCGCGCGCTGGACCGCCCGCCGCCGCGATAGTCGCGCAGCCCGTATTTCTGGTGATAGGTGATGTCCGCGTGGCCGGGTCGGAAGCTCTCGGCGATGTCGCCGTAATCCTTCGACCGCTGATCGGTGTTGCGGATCATCAGGCTGATCGGTGTGCCGGTGCTGACGCCTTCGAACACGCCCGACAGGATCTCCACCTCATCCGCCTCGCGCCGCTGGGTGGTGTATTTGCTCTGCCCCGGCTTCCGCCGGTCCAGCCAGTGCTGGATCGCCGCCACCTCCACCGGCACGCCCGGCGGGCAGCCGTCCACCACCGCCCCCAAGGCAGGCCCGTGGCTTTCGCCCCAGGTGGTCACGCGGAACAGATGGCCGAATGTGTTGTGGGACATGGGCGGCTCCTTCGGGCATCGGTCTATCCGCCTGCCGCCCCCCCCTCAAGCCCCCCTTGCGGCGCCCGCACGGGGGGATTAGGTTCCCCCTCACCTCGGGGTGCCCGCAAGGGCTGAGATGCGATCCGCGAACCCGTTGAACCTGAACCGGTTAGGACCGGCGGAGGGAAGGTTGATCATCCTTCAAGACTCCGCCCGTCGCAAATGGAGGATGACTATGCGCTATCCGATGCTTGCCGCGGGGATGCTTCTGGCTGCCACTGGCGCCCAGGCCCAGACCCCCGAACTGACAGTCTACACCTACGACAGCTTCGTTTCCGACTGGGGCCCCGGCCCGCAGGTCAAGGCCGCGTTCGAGGAGGTCTGCGACTGCACGCTGAACCTCGTCGGCACCGGCGACGGCGCCGCCCTGCTGGCCCGCGTGCAGCTTGAAGGCCCACGCAGCCAGGCCGATATCGTGCTGGGCCTCGACACCAACCTGATCGCCGCGGCGCAGGCCACGGGGCTGTTCGCCCCCCACGGCATCACCGCCGAACACGACCTGCCGGTTGCCTTCGACGATCCGCATTTCCTGCCCTACGACTGGGGCTGGTTCGCCTTTGTCCATGACCGCGAACGCCTGCCCGAACCGCCCGACAGTTTCGAGGCGCTGATCGCCTCGGACCTTTCGGTGGTGATCCAGGACCCGCGCTCCTCCACCCCCGGCCTTGGCCTGCTGATGTGGGTCGAAGCCGCCTATCCCGACCGGTCGGCCGAGATCTGGCACGCCCTCGCCCCCCGCGTGCTGACCGTCACCCCCGGCTGGTCCGCAGCCTACGGGCTGTTTCTGGAGGGCGAGGCGGACATGGTGCTCAGCTACACCACCTCGCCCGCCTACCACATCATCGCGGAAGATGACGACACCAAGGTCGCCGCGCCCTTCGCCGAGGGGCATTACATGCAGGTGGAGGTGGCGGGCATGCTGGAGAATGCCCAGAACCCGGACCTTGCGCGGGAGTTTCTGGAATTTATGCTGACCGATGCCTTCCAGTCGGTGATCCCGGAAACCAACTGGATGTATCCGGCGGTCGTGCCTGAGGCCGGTCTGCCGGACGGCTTCGAGACGCTGCACCGCCCGGAACATTCGCTGCTGTTCGCACCCGAGGAGGCCGCCGCCGTCCGCGACGCCGCGCTCGACCGCTGGCTGACGGCTCTGAGCAACTGAGGCGATGACCGCCGCCGCGCGCCCCGCATTTCGTCGGCCCGGTTTCGGGTCGGCGGCGGGCATCGCGGTGGCGGGTCTGCTGCTGATCCTGACCCTCGGCGCGTTGGCGGCAGTCGCCCTGCGGGCCGAGGGCGCGGGCGCGCTGCGCGCGGCCGACTGGGCGGCGATCCGCTTCACGCTTTGGCAGGCGTTGGCTTCGGCCGCCCTGTCGGTGCTGCTGGCGCTGCCGGTGGCCCGGGCACTGGCCCGACGGCAATTCCGGGGGCGCGGCTGGCTGATCACCCTGATGGGTGCGCCGTTCCTGCTGCCATCGCTGGTGGCGGTGCTGGGGCTGATCTCGGTTTTCGGGCGCAACGGGCTGGTCAACCACGGGCTGGCATGGCTGGGCCTGCCGCCGGTGTCGATCTACGGACCGCAGGGGGTGATCCTCGCCCATGTCTTCTTCAACCTGCCGCTGGCGACGCGGTTGATCCTGCAGGGCTGGCTGTCGATCCCGGCGGAGCGCTTCCGGCTGGCGGCTAGCCTCGGCTTCTCGCCCGCCGACATCCAGCGGCGGCTGGAGTGGCCGATGCTGCGCGAGGTGGTGCCGGGCGCCTTCCTGGTCATCTTCCTGATCTGCCTGACCAGCTTTGCCGTGGCGCTGACGCTGGGCGGGGGGCCGCGGGCGACGACGGTGGAGCTGGCGATCTATCAGGCGTTCCGGTTCGATTTCGATCTGGGGCGCGCGGCGCTGCTGGCGATGGTGCAGTTCGCGATCTGCGGCATCGGTGCGGCGGTGACGCTGTGGGTCGCGGTGCCGGCGGCGATGGGTGGGGGGCTGGACCGGGCGGTGGAACGCTGGGATGCCCTGTCCCTGACCGCGCGAGCGCTCGACGCGCTGGTCCTGACTCTAGCGGCGGGGTTCCTGCTGGTGCCACTGGCGATGGTGGTGGCGAACGGGTTGCCGGGGCTGCCGGGACTGCCCGAAACCGTCTGGCGCGCTGCGGCGCGGTCGGTGGCGGTGGCTTTGGCCTCGACGCTGCTTTGCCTCGCCTTCGCGCTGGCGCTGGCTCATGCGGTGCTGCGGATGGGCGCAATCTATGACGGTGTGGGGATGTTGACGCTGGCGGCCTCTCCACTGGTGATCGGGACTGGGCTGTTCATCCTTGTCTTTCCGCTGGTCGATCCGACGCGGGTGGCACTGCCGGTCACAGCGCTGGTCAATGCCGCGATGGCGCTGCCCTTTGCCCTGCGCGCGATCCTGCCCGCGTTGCGGCAGATTGAGGCAACGCAGGGGCGGCTGGCGGACAGTCTGGGGATCGGGGGGCTGACCCGGCTGCGGCTGGTAACGCTGCCGCGGCTGCGGCGGCCGCTGGGGTTCGCTGGGGGGCTAGCGGCCGCGCTGTCGATGGGCGATCTGGGCGTCATCGTGCTGTTCGCGGGGACCGAGGGGGCGACGTTGCCGCTGCAGCTTTACCGGCTGATGGGGGCCTACCGCATGGGCGACGCGGCGGCGGCGGCGCTGTTGCTGCTGGCGCTCAGCCTGCTGTTGTTCTGGCTGTTCGATCGTGGGGGGCGGGGCGATGGCACGACCTGAGGGGCTGTGGCTGGATCGGGTGGAAGTTCGTTGGGACGACTTTCGTTTGACGGCCGACTGGACGGTACCTGTTGGTTCGCGCGTGTCCGTGATCGGTCCGTCAGGGGCGGGAAAATCGACGCTACTCGGTGCGTTGGCGGGTTTCGTGCCGGTTACATCAGGACGACTGCTCTGGGCAGGGGAAGAGGTGACGCATCTCGCCCCCGGCGACCGCCCGTTGAGCATGCTTTTTCAGGATAATAACCTGTTTCCGCATCTGACCGCTTTTCAGAACATCGCACTGGGATTGAAGACTGATCTGAAGCTGACGGCAGACGAGCGCGGACGAGTCGAGGCGGCGCTGCACCGCGTAGGTCTGGCAGGTATGGGACAGCGCCGACCGGCAGCGCTTTCAGGCGGACAACAGGGCCGTGTTGCGCTGGCGCGTGCGCTTCTTCGGGCGCGACCGCTTCTGCTGCTGGACGAACCCTTCTCGGCCCTCGGCCCCGCATTGAAGGCCGAAATGCTCGGTCTTGTTGCGGAAGTCGCCGATGACGAGGGCC
>JBJHCH010000074.1:0-18817 GCA_050485905.1 Paracoccaceae bacterium
GAAAAGATCTGGATAGGGAAAACCAGGAAGGTGCTGAGAGCAGCAGTTTAGCCGCCGAACAGATTTGGACCCTATCCGCAGATCACCATTCCGGCCCGCGGCCTGTAAGTGCCGCACCTTGAGGCCTGACAGAAGACCGCACTCGATCACATGCCAACACGGTCAGAAACCTCTTGCATCACGGGCGGCAACCACAGAAGCACCTTGATCGTCAGGCACGTCTGGATCGCGGTATCGCTGTAGGTCTGCCGTCGGCCACGCCTGCCTGTCGGCGCGGCATCCCAGCTCATCTCGGGGTCGAACCAGATCGTCAGCGAGCCCCGGCGCTTGAGCGCTTCATTGTAGGCTGGCCAGTTCCTGGTCTTGTAGGTCGGGGGTGTGGGTTTGCTCATGCAGACCATCTAACCGCATGGATTCGCGATGTGAATCCTCAAAGGGAAGAGTTTTGCAACAACGCCCATGGGCCGCCTCCATGGCCGCAGGATCCGTTTGCGGCGGGGCAGGACGAAGGAAGGTCCATCCGAGCCAGAGGATGTAGGACGCACCCGCAAGTCGCAGGGCAAGGAAGGCAACCGGATGGGTCATGAGCAGAGCGCCCGATCCGATGATGGAAAGCGTGGCCAGCAACGCGATCGCCACCAGATCGCCGTTCAGGGCGGCCAGTGCGCGGCGCCACCCGTAGGCAACGGCGTTGTTCACGATGAACACCGTGGACGGACCCGGCGTCGCAGCTTGGGCTGCGCGGACGAAGAGAAAGGCCAGAAAGGCCGAAAGTTCCATGCTCGCATCCTTTGACGACGCTGCTATCGCGGATGCTCGCAAATTTCCGTTCCCTTGGGTAATTCGATAGTGCCATAGTCGCGCAAGCTGTGTCGCGAAACGGGGAACGCCGGAATGAACATCGAGGATCTACAGACATTCGTCGCCGTGGCCGACGCCGGGGGGGTCTCGGCCGCCGCGCGCCGGCTCGGCGTCTCCAAGTCGATCGTGAGCAGGCGGCTCGTCCGGATCGAGGCGGAACTCGGCACACAGCTCCTCGCAAGGACGACCCGCGGTGCCGCGGTCACCGAGGCGGGCTCGACGTTCAGGGACCATGCGGCCCGGGCCAGCGCCGAGATCGATACGGCGCGGGAAACGATCTTGCCGACTGGTGGGTTGCGTGGCCGTTTCAGGGTCGCCATGCCGCTGTCGCTCGGGCCAACACACTTCGCCCCCGCGCTCGTGGTAATGGCACAACGCCACCCGCACCTGCATATCCAGACGTCCTACAGCGACCGTTTCGTCGATCTGATCGCGGAAGGTTTCGATTGCGCCCTTCGCGTTGGATACCTTCCGGATTCCAACCTGATCGCGAAGCGCATCGTACCGATTCATGGAACGCTTGTTGCAAGCCCGGACTATATCAAGGCGCATGGGGCGCCCGAGACGCCGGACGAGATTGTCGCACATGAAGCGCTCATGCAGGGAACGGAACCTTGGCAATTCCTGGATGGCGACAAGATCGTCACGGTTCAGCCGCAGGGCAGGTTCAAGGCCAACAGCGCAGCAGCGCTCGCCGGCGCATCCGCGGCAGGGCTCGGTATCGCCTGGCTCCCCGACTGCATCATTGCTGAGTATCTGGCTTCCGGCGCCCTTGTCCCGATCATGACCCGCTATCCGGCGCCATCGGCGGGCGCCTATGTCGTCCGGCCGCCCGGTCAGCATCCCGCGCGAAAAATCCGCGTCCTGGCCGAAGTGCTGATCGAACACTGCGCACGAGATCCGGCCATGTGGGGGCTCGACCGCCAGGATCCGAACGACGCAAGGCGCTGATGGCAGACAGGTGCGGCGCCGAACCGCTTGCTGCGCGTGACCCGCCCGCGTTCCGCTTGGCGCGACACAGATGTATGCGTCCCGAGGCTAGCCACTGGTCGGCTGCAGCACCAATCTGCACCTCGAAAGCACCGGGATCGCCCAACCGCTCGGGCATTGCGGATGCGTCTGAATCAGGCCTTTGCGTCGGCGCGCACGTCGCCGACCGCGAGCCAAAGAAAGGACGACGCGCATGAGTTGGAACCCGGCACTCGACCCCGGCTGCCCCGATGAGGTGGGCGTGGATGCGATCGAGACGCTCATCATTCCGCGTTCCCGTGATTTCGGTGGCTTCGAGGTGCGACGCGCGCTGCCTTCCCCGAAGCGACAGATGGTCGGGCCGTTCATCTTCTTCGACCAAGCTGGACCGGCCGAACTGCTGACCGGTCAGGGCATCGATGTCCGGCCGCATCCGCATATCGGCCTTGGCACGGTAACCTATCTTTTCCGCGGCGACTTCCACCACCGTGACAGCACCGGCGCCGATCAGGTGATCCGTCCTGGCGCTCTGAACTGGATGGTCGCCGGGCGCGGTGTCTCGCATTCCGAGCGCACATCGGCGGCCGCGCGCACCGGTCCAAACAGCCTGTTCGGCATACAGACATGGCTGGCCCTGCCCGATTCCCATGAAGATGTGGCACCCAGTTTCGAACATCACGGCAAGGAGGCGCTGCCGATGATCGAGGACCGTGGCTTGTCGGTTCGGCTGATCCTTGGGAATGCCTATGGAGCGACCGCGCCCGCGACGATGCTGTCGGAAACCTTCTATGCCGATGTGAAGCTCGAGTCGGGTAGCCGACTGCCAATGCCGGACGACCACGAAGACAGGGGTATCTATATCGTCGAAGGCTCCATTTCAGTCGCAGGGCAGGATTTTGATGCGGGCAGGATGATGGTCTTCCGCCCGGGCGACAAGATCACGGTCGCCGCCGGCGACCGGGGCGCGCGGCTCATGATCCTTGGTGGCGCGACATTCTCAGGCCCCCGCTACATCTGGTGGAACTTCGTGGCCTCGTCACGCGAGCGGATCGAGGAGGCCAAGGCCGAGTGGCGGGCCGAGAGATGGGGCAAGGGGCGCTTCGATCTTCCGGTCGATGACCGCGACGAACATATCCCGTTGCCGGACTGAGCGACCATGGCGAGATGATTGCCGGGTCGCAAGTCAGGCGCCCCTGCAGCCAAACGACCGACTCCCGTGCGGGAGCGTACCTGGATGGAGAAGACGCGCAATGAGCACCACCTGGCCCCGACTCGACTACCTTGAATGGCGCGAGACCTGTTCCGCCCTGCATCTGTATCTGCAGATCGTCGGGAAATACCGGCTGGCGCATACGCCCTGGCTCAACCATTCCTGGAACGCGACATTCTATGTCACACCGACCGGCCTCACATCCTCGCCGATACCGGACGGTCCGGGGATCGAGATCCGGTTCGATTTCCTCGAGCACAGGGTCATAGGGACCTGCGGCAACGGCCGCGTGGCGACATTCGCGCTGGGGCCGACCACGGTCGCGGCGTTTCGCGCGAATTTCGTGAAGCTGATCACCGACCTCGGCGGCACGTCGACCTTCAACGACACGCCGAACGAGGTGCCCAACCCTGTCCCGTTCAGCGAGGATCATCGCGACCGCCCCTATGACCGGGATGCGGTGCAGCGCTACCATCAGGCATTGGTGGCGATTGACAGGGTCTTGGGCAGGTTCCGGACCTCTTTTCTCGGCAAGTCCAGCCCCGTTCACCTGTTCTGGGGGGCGCTCGATCTGGCGGTCACCCGCTTCTCTGGCCGCCGCGCGCCGCTCCACCCTGCCGGGATCCCTTCGCTGCCGGACGACGTGGCACAGGAAGCCTATGACCGCGAAGTGTCCTCGGCTGGGTTCTGGCCGGGCGGCAATGGCATCGACTATGCGGCCTTCTATGCATACGCCTATCCGACGCCCGCCGGCTATCGGAGCGCCACGGTCCAGCCCGATGCGGCGTTCTGGCACGAAGGCCTGTCGGAGTTCATCCTGCCCTACGATGCCGTGCAGGCCGCGGCCGATCCCGACGCGGCCCTGATGGCCTTTCTGGTTTCGACCTACGAGGCCGCCGCCGACCTGGGACAGTGGGACCGCGAGTTGCTGGAATGCGTCCCCGGCCAGCCGCGCAAGGTGCGCCGCCCCAGCGCCGGCCGGGCAGGGGATGCGCCCTCGCCGACTGACGTGCCGGTGGAGCGGGAAGACGGCGCCACGAAGGGCCGCTACCGCCTGGTCATCGACGGCGCCGAGGCCGAGATGACCTACAGCCGCGCCGGCGACAGTCTCATCATCATCGACCACACCGAAGTTCCGGCCGTCTTGCGCGGGCGGAAGGCGGGCGAGCGGCTGGTGCGCCAGGCGGTCGAGGACGCGCGGCGCGACAAGGTCACGATCGTGCCGCTCTGCCCGTTTGCCAAGGCGCAGTTCGGCCGCCATCCGGAATGGCAGGACGTGTTGCGCCAGCCGAAGAGCTGACGTTAAATCGGGTCCGGTGCAGCCGCCGGACTGAGGGAACCATCGCCCGCTTTCGAACGGTAGCGGCGGCCGGCATCACAGAGGAAATGACGCCTGGCGCTGCCGCGCCGGCGCTCCAGTTGTTGAGGGGCAAGCCAATGGCCGCAGAAGGGTTGGCGCCGACCATCGGCCCGGTGGTTGTGCTGATGGGGGCGGCGGTGATTGCCGTGCCGCTTTTTCGGCGTCTGGGGCTGGGATCCGTACTGGGGTATTTTGCCGCCGGGGCGCTTGTCGGGCCTTCGGTGCTGGGGCTCTTCACCGATCCGGACGCGATCCTGCACTTCGCAGAGCTGGGCGTGGTGATGTTCCTGTTCGTCATCGGGCTTGAATTGCGTCCGCAGAAGCTCTGGGCGCTGCGGGGGCAGATCTTCGGGCTGGGGCTGGCCCAGGTGAGCCTCGCGACAGCCCTGCTGACCGTGACGGGTGTCGTAGTATTTGCGCTGCCGCCGGTCACGGCCTTCATCGCCGGGGCCGGGTTCGTCCTGTCCTCGACCGCTGTGATCATGTCGACCTTGCAGGAGCGCGGCGAGATCGCCACCCCGGAGGGGCAGAAGTCCGTCTCTATCCTGCTGTTCGAAGATCTGCTGATCGTGCCATTGCTGGCGGTCGTGGCCTTCCTCTCGCCGCTCGGGCAGGGCGAGGGGGGCCTGGGCGCCGGCGCCCTGGCGTTGGCCGGGCTGGCGGTGCTGTTGGTGGCGGGGCGCTGGCTTCTGGATCCGTTCTTCGCGCTGCTGGCGCGAGCCCGCGCCCGCGAAGTCCTGAGCGCCGGGGCCCTGCTGGTGGTGCTGGGCGCGGCGCTGCTCATGGAGGCCGTGGGCCTGTCGATGGCGATGGGTGCGTTTCTGGCCGGGGTGCTGCTTTCCGGCTCAAGCTATCGCCATCAGATCGAAAGCGACATCGAGCCGTTCAAGGGCCTTCTGATGGGGCTGTTCTTCCTGGCGGTCGGAATGTCGCTGAACCTCGCCGTCGTCGCCGCGGAATGGCCGCTGCTGCTGGCCATGCTGGTTGCCTATGTTCTGGTCAAGGCGGCGGCCATCTATGCGACCGCGCGGGCCTTTGGCGGAGCCAATCTGGCCGCCTTGCGCCGTACTATCATGTTTGCCCAAGGCGGCGAATTCGCCTTCGTCCTCTATACCGCCGCGCTGGCCGGCGGGGTCATCGATGCCCGGGATAATGCGATTTTCGCCACGGTCGTCATCCTGTCAATGGCGATCACACCGCTGATCCTGATCGCTGCCGACCGCCTGTTGCGCAATCGGAGTATCACGCTGGACGGCGTCGAGGCGGCGAATGGGCTGAAAGGGCAGGTGCTGGTGATCGGCTTCGGGCGCTTTGGTCAGATCGCGTTGCAAATGCTGCTGGCGAGGGGCGCGCAGGTGTCCGTCATCGACAACAACCCCGACCGCATCCGCGAGGCCGCGCGCTTCGGCTTCAAGGTCTACTACGGCGATGGCACGCGGCTTGACATCCTCCACGCGTCAGGCGCGGAGCGGGCGCAGGTGATCCTGATCTGTATCGATGATCGCAGCGCGGTCAACGCCATCGCGGCGTTGGTCCGGCACAAATTCCCGCATGCCACCGTGCTGGCGCGCAGCTACGACCGCGGCCATTCGATGGAGCTGATCCGTGCAGGCGTCGATTTCGAGATCCGCGAGACAGTCGAGTCGGCCCTGCTGATGGGAGCCGAAGGCCTGCGCCGCCTTGGGCTGGACGAGGCGAGCGTGACCGAAGCGCTGGACGATGTCCGCCGCCGCGATGCACAGCGCCTGACCGAACAGGTGCAGGGCGACATCATGTCCGGGCGCGACAAGTTGCTGCCAGCACCGGTGCCGGAGCCTCTGGCTTCCGTTCAACCTGTTCAGAAATCAAACACCTAGAAGCCGAGAGTTGACCGAGTTCGAAAGCTGCTTTGCACCACGACATTGGCATGCTCAAGGGCGGGTTCGAGGCCGCGCCCGTGGCGCTGTGAGGCGAGGATCTGCCGATCTAGCGCTGCATGGCTCACAAGCATCACAACCTCCTGGCACACGCCCCGAAGCACATTCGGGACGAGGTGGCCGAGGGCTACCGAGACATGATCTACGCCGACACTGCGCCCGAGATCGAGAAGAGGCGCAAGGCCTTCCTGTGCAAATGGCACCTGAAGTGCCGGACGGTCGCCGACAGCCTCGGGAAACAGGTGATCGGCTCTTCACCTTCCCCCACCTCGATCCATCACAATTGAAGTCCGCGCGGACCACCACGCCATCGAGCGCCTGCACGAGGAGTTCCGCCGCCGCATCAAGACCCAGATCGTGCTACCCTGCGCCGAGACGGTGCCAAAGCTGGTCTAGGCGCTGATCACCTCCGGCCAGATCCAGATGCGGAAGGTTGACCGGTGGCAGACCCTGTCTCAACCGCTCGAACCGATGCGCCTTGACCTCGCCGCCCGAGAAACCAATCCTTCACATGCCCGGATTGCGCCATCAGGGAATCTACACAGCATTCGCGACGCGACCGGGGATCGCATGACAGGGCCCGGTTCGGAAGTGTTGATTGTGCTGATAGGATCGGCGGGATGTTCAGGCCCTTTCTATCGCCCCGGTGATCAGTCCTGTCGCCTCCTCGGCTGAACTGTCGGAAATCAGTTTGTCGGCCACCTTTCGCCCGCGACGCAGTACGATCAGGCGATCTGCTACGGTGAATACATCGGGCATCCGATGGCTGATGAGAACGACCGTTACCCCCTGATCCTTGAGCCTGAGGATCAGGTCGAGCACTTCAGCCACTTGCCGGACACTGATGGCAGCGGTAGGTTCGTCCATCAAGACGATCCGGGCATTGATCAGCCGGGTCCGGGCGATCGCCACCGCCTGCCGCTGCCCACCCGACATCATGCGGACCACATCGCGCGGGCGCGTCTCGGATTTCAGTTCTGCGAAAAGCTCCGCCGCGCGGTCGGCCATCGCGCGATAATCGAGGATGCGTAGCGGGCCTATCCGCCTTGTTATCTCTCGCCCGAGAAAGACATTGTCCGCCGCAGTAAGGTTATCGCAAAGCGCCAAATCCTGATAGACGACCTCAATGCCCTGATCGCGGGCATCAAGGCTGTCGGCAAAGCGGGTCGGCCTGCCGCCAAGCAAGATCTCGCCTGAGGTAGGCTGGAAATTCCCGGCAATCAGCTTGACCGTCGTGGATTTGCCCGCGCCGTTATCGCCCATCAGTCCCACGATCTCGCCGGGCATCAGGGCGAGATCCAAATCCTCTAGGGCGTGGATTGCGCCATACTGCTTGGATACGTTTCGGAGTTCGAGAACAGGCCCCGTCACTGGGTCGGCCTCCGGTCGGCGGCAAACTGGTCCAGGGCGACGGCCGCCACAAGGATCACGCCGATAATAATCTGTTGGATGAAGGATGACACGTTCAGCAAGACCAGCCCATTGGTCAGAACTCCGATCAACAGCGCCCCCGTGACGGTGCCAAATATGGAGCCGACCCCGCCGAACAGGCTGGTGCCGCCGATCACTACGGCAGCAATCACGGTAAGTTCCAGTCCCGATCCCGCCACGGCCTCGGCCGAATTGAGCCTTGCCGACAGGAGAAAGGCGGCCAGCCCGCAGAAAAAGCCACTGATGACATACACGCTGATGGTGATCCGGGCGACCGGCACTCCATTCAACGCGGCGGCGCGCGCATTGCCGCCCACAGCATAGACATGTTTTCCAAAGCGGGTATAGCGCAGCACGAGATGCGCCAATATCGCTGCAGTAAAGAAGATGATGACCGGCACGGGAACCGTCAGTATCCGCCCCTGCCCCCACCAGGTGAAATCCGGCTGAAAGCCTGATATCGGCCCCCCCCCCGAAAACAACAGCGCCAACCCGCGAAAGGCGGTCAGTCCCCCCAGGGTCACAACGAATGGCGGCACTCGCAGCTTAGAGACGGCAACGCCCTGCAGCAACCCGCCAGCCATGCCCACGAGTATCGCCGCGGCAGCCGCCAGATAGACCGGATTGCCGCCAGATGCCCCGACCTCAAGAGCGAAGCGGTCGGCGATACCTCCTTTCGCCACCCACGCGCCGACCAGACCTGACAACGCCAGAAGTGAGCCGACCGACAGGTCTATGCCCGCAGTCAGGATGACGAAGGTCATCCCGACGGCCACCAAACCCGAGATCGACACCTGACGCAGCACGTTGAGGATGTTCAGAGGATGCAGAAACCGCGGCTCGAGCAGCGCAAAGACAATCACCAGAAACAACAGAAAGATCGGTGCGGCATATCGCACCATCAGTTGAAAGGTGCTCAACCCGCATGCTTCAGCCGAACGCTTAGAGAGAGGTGTCATGCCCATTCATCAGCCTGCCTGATCGTCCGCACATGCCATCACCGATGGCCGGGCGATCCGGCCATCGGCAATCGATGAAGGCGGGACTACCTATTGAAGCTCGCCCAACCGCTCTGCCTGGTCGATGTTGTCGGCCGTGATCGTGATCGGCTGCAGCAGGACAAGAGGCTCTGGCGTAGTGCCCTCGCGCAGATGGCTTACCATCATCTGCAGCGCCTGCGCACTCTGGCCGCCGGGAAACTGTTCCACGGTGGCCGTCAACCCGCCGTCACGCACGGACGCCAGCGCTTCGGGCAGGGCGTCGAAACCGATGACCGCAATATCCAGCCCCTGCTCCTGTACTACCTGCAGGGCCCCCAGCGCCATGTCATCATTCGCCGCGACGATCACATCGGGCGGGCTATCAAGACCTGCAAGGATCGACTCGGTGACCGACGCACCCTGCTCACGGGCAAAGTTGGCGGTCTGCTCGGCTACAAAGACGTATTTGTCCGACATCGAATCCAGAATGTCATGCACACCCTTGTTGCGGTCGATGGCCGGACTCGACCCTGGCTGACCCTGAAGGTTTACGATCGTTGCCCCATCCGGGAACATCTCGATGATCAGGTTGGCCTGTGCTTGACCACCGATCACGTTATCGGCGCCGACATGCGACAATATCCCTTCAACCCCTTCGACCCTACGGTCAATCGATATCACGGGGATACCGGCCTCGACCGCCTGCTGAAGCGCGGGACCCATCGCAACCGCGTCGATCGGGCTGATGATGATGCCATCGACGCCACGGATGATCGCGGCCTCGACATCAACGGTCTGCTTGGTCGTCTGATTCTGACCATCGGTCTCGATCAACTCGATTCCACCGATCGACGCAGCCTCGTTTGCAAGTGCGCCCTGCATGTGAACGAAGAACGGGAACTCAAGCGCCGGCATCGAGGATGCGATGGTAAGCTCCTGCGCATGAGCCATCCCCGACATGCCGGTGATGGAAGCCGCCAGCAGCCCGGTAGCCGCTGCTTTCCTGAAGTATGCAGTCATCATTGTCTCCTCCCAAGAGAACAGGACGCGCCATGGATGCGTAGGTTTATCGGCATGAACAGGCGCAGCCCCGCCACTCTTCGAAGTTTCGAGGTCTTCTACAAGTGGGTATCGCCAATGACGGGTCAGTTTCTGTCCACAGGCCGTGAACGCATGCGGTTTGCAGTTTCTCTTTCCGCGCGCTTGCAGCGTATCGGGGGAAGCCCGCGATCCATCAGTTCCATGTCTTCCAGTACCATGTCACCCATCTGCTTGAATGCCACGTCGAGCGCGCCGGCCCGATGAGCCGAGCGGAGAATCCCTTCGAGACGCCGAACGCGATGGTCTGGAGACACTGGCTCCTCTGGAAAGACATCACTCGCGGCCAAGATATGGCCCCGTTCAACTGCATCGAGCAGGGCATCGAACTCGACCACGTCCGCGCGGCTGAGCAGGATGAATGCCGATCTAGGTCGCATGCGTGCAAACTCGTCTGCGCCCAGAAACCGACGATTTTCTGCAGTAACGGCGGCCATCACGAATAGAAAGTCCGACGTTTCAAGAACCTCGTCGAGACTCGCGGGGACCACCAGATGGTCCCTGAGCATCGACGGCGGTAGCCAAGGGTCGAAAGCCCGCACCTTGCAGTGGAACCCAGTGAGCAGACGGTTCATGGCCCGGCCAAGGTCCCCAAATCCGATGATCCCGACCTCGGCCCCGGTGAGCAGACGGGCGCCTGCATTGCTCTCGCCGCCCCATTTCTCGCGGCCTTCGCGGAAATCCTGGTCGGCCCTGCTGATGCCGCGCGCCAGATCAAGGGCGAAGCCGAGGCCGATTTCGGCCACAGGTACTGCGAACACTGCACCGGTCGTGAGCACATGTATCCCCCGCGCGAACACCTGATCGTAGGGCATGTTGTCGATGAGATTCGACTCCACGTTCAGCACCGCGCGAAGGCTTGTCAGTTTCGCGAGTGTTTCTGATGAGATCGGCGGCTGCCCCAGTATGTACCGTGCCGCCCCGAGGCGCTCCTCAGGAAGGTCTTCGATGCGGCCCTCGGAAACCTCAAGCAGGTCGTATCGTGACAGAAGCTCTGCCAGCTTCTGGGGCGTGAAAATCAGGTCAAGGCTGCGCGGTTCTGGGGCACAGATTACAAGGGGCTTGGTGTCCAGTGCTGTCATTTCTTCCTCACATGGCTTCCAGTGGAAGGTGAACCGCGCCGGGTTTGCCGGAGGCTGATTGACGTCAGTTACGCGGCCATGGTCTCAGTTTCCAAGTCCGCATAGAAGTTGGTCTCGGCTTCAGCGGGCGGGATGTTTCCGATCGGCTCGAGGATACGGCGGTTGTTGAACCAGTCCATCCATTCCAGTGTGGCGTATTCGACCGCGTCGAAACTGCGCCATTGTCCACGGCGTCGGATGGCCTCGGCCTTGAATCGCCCGTTGATCGTCTCGGCCAACGCGTTGTCGTAGCTGTCACCGACGTTGCCCACCGAGGGTTCGATGCCTGCCTCGGCCAGCCGTTCGCTGTAGCAAGTGGACAGATATTGGGACCCGCGGTCGCCGTGATGAACCAGCCCCATGCCCTTGCCGGGCCAGCCCCCGTTGCCCAACCCGCCCAAATGGGCAAAACTCAAACCCGAAATATCGCTCACGTTGGATAAAAGTTGGGGGCAACGTCAATTGGCCTCGAGCGCCGCTTGAATGCGCTCTGCAAAGCCTTGGTCGATGTCCCCAAGAACCCGTAACCACTTGCCATCAAGCACGAACTCAGCGTCGGGTTGCGGGGCAGTGATAGCAGCCGTGTCGGGGATACCCAAGTATCCGGCACACGTGAGGTTCCAGGTGCTGATGCGCTCTCGCTCACTGGCGGCTAGGGTCAGGACCCATTGATTGGCTTGAGGCTGCCCGGCCTGCGTGATTCTAGCTCTCGCACTGACGGGGGTGATGATGAGCAATCTTTTCTGGCTGACCGACGAGCAGATGGAGCGGCTGCGGCCCTTCTTTCCCAGGAGCCATGGCAAGCCGCGCGTTGATGACCGACGCGTCCTGAGCGGCATAATCTTCATCAATCGCAATGGATTGCGCTGGTGCGATGCGCCTCGGGAGTATGGACCGCCGAAGACGCTCTACAACCGATGGAAGCGATGGGGCGACATGGGGGTCTTCGCCCGGATGATGGAAGGGCTGGCCTCCGAGGGCACCGAGCAGAAGATCATCATGATCGACGCGACCTATCTGAAGGCGCACCGCACGGCCTCGAGCCTGCGGTCGAAAAAGGGGGGCCCGACGACAAGCGAGGTCGCCTGATTGGGCGCAGTCCGAGGGTCCGGAATTGATCCGGGGGATCAATTCCCCGAGGACGGGCGGGCTGAACACCAAGCTGCATGCCGTGACAGATGCGAAGGGTCGCCCACTGCGGTTCTTCATGACGGCCGGTCAAGTCAGCGACTACACCGGCGCGGCGGCCCTGCTGGGCAGTCTGCCCGCGACCGAATGGTTGATCGCAGACCGGGGTTATGATGCGGATTGGTTCCGGAAAGCTCTGAAAGACAAGGGGATACGCCCCTGCATCCCCGGTCGGAAGTCGCGCGGGAAGACTGTCCGCTACGATAAGAGGCGCTACAAGCGCCGCAACCGGATCGAGATCATGTTCGGTCGTCTGAAGGACTGGCGCCGGATCGCGACCCGCTACGACCGATGCGCCAAGACCTTCCTTTCCGCCGTCGCCCTCGCCGCAACCGTCCTGTTCTGGCTTTGACGATCAATGAGTCTGGAGCCTAGTGGAGCCAGCGAGCCAAAGGCAACAAACTGATTGCGTCGAACTCTGCGTAAGGAAGTCACCGTCTCCTATCTGACCTGCGTCCTGCGGTTAACACTGCTTGCGCTCTTCGTCGTGGCAGCGATCCTCAAAAGGACGCCGGCGCCGGAGGTGACGCTGGCGCGGCTGCGGGTGGCGCTTCCTGCATCTTGGCATTAGCAGCGCGCCGGGTCCCGCCCATGGAAACGGACCCGAAGGGGCCCAAAGCGGCCGGTCAGGAGCGAAGCGATGCGCCGGGCGAGCGCACTGAGCCCTGCGCTGCCCGGCTGAGAGTACCATCCGGACCGCGGATCGCTGCGCATCGCGACCCTGGCACGATGCGCAGCCGATCCGGTCCTGTTACGGTCGAAGCCAGGCAGCTGCAGTCCCGGCGGCTGGCTCTCAGGTCCCGGAAAGCCGGCGGCGGCCCAGCAGGCCGAGCGTGCCCAAGCCGCCCAGCAGCAGCCAGACCGCGGCGGGCAACGGGATCGGCGCCGGTGGCGGGGCAAGCTCGTAGGTGAAGGTCACGCTGGATTTGACCACGACGGTGGTGTCGGCAAAGTCAGAACTCGGTACCCCGGGCGCGGTGAACCAGATCGCCGCCATGCTCTGATCGCAGTAGAACAGGCAATTTGCGATCCGGGTAAAGGTCGCCGGTGAGCCAGGGGTGTCGGCGGGAACCTCAAGCTTGTTTGCGGGCCCAACTCCGACCGGGTCGCCGAAGCCGTCGGTCTCGGTGCCCAGGACACTGACCGGCGTGGCGTCCTCGTCGACGCCAAGGCGGCCGCGGAAATAGGCGTCGGGGAAATAGGCGTCGTCAATCAGCCGCGTGACCGTGAGTCCATCGCCAACGCCGTCAGGACCGCGAATGTCCAGTGCCAGTTCGGCCATGAAGGTTCCGGCCAGAAGCGCGGCGGGGTCGAAGGGGTTGAGCCCCCCGACGACCGCGACCGCAAGGTCGTACGGATTGACCGATGTGTGCTCAAGGGTCACGCCCATCGTGACGCTTGGATTCTTGGTGATCGAGAGGGTCAGTTCGAGCAGCCGGACGCTGCCGTCGCAGGCGAATGGATTGTCGGCCACGCTGCCGTCGCAAATCCGGATCGAGCCGTTGATCCAGTGGCTGTCGCTCTCATTGTTCTCAACCGCGATCAGCGCCGTGCCGCCACTGGTCGCGACCTCGACCAGCGTGTTGTCAAGGAACCACGCATTAATGTTCCGGAGTTCTTCGCCGGTGGGGTTCTCCGTGGTGAGGAGGCCAAGTTCGTCCAGGCTAAGGGCCCTCGGGGTGAGGGTGGCGGCCGCGGCGGTGCTGGCCAGCGAGAGCGAGGTGACGAGAAGTGCAAGCACGAAAGCGGGCATACGGCAGAGCATTGGCAATCCTCCGGTTGGGTGGGGCACGAACCTCCATTGAAAATTGGCGGGCTGGAACAGCAAACGCGGCGCAGATCATATCCGAATCTTTCGCGCAAATCTACAATTACACCAATAGGTTGCATTCACCCCGGACAGAAAGACCGGCGGTTGGGTAGGTGCGCCCCGCCGGCGAGCGTTACGACCCCGCGCGCCGAGATCGACCAGACTGCCCCGGCGGTATGACTTGCCTGCACGCTCTGGGCAGCCGATGGCGGACGCCGATGAGCGCGCGCCAGCCCTGCGACATGAAGGCCTCCTCGCGTCTTGCTACGCCTCGACGACGCGCTCGGTGATCGAATTGCTGCTATGGCGGTCAGCGACGTGCGCGATGCCGCAGCCGCATCAGTCCGCAAACCGCCCCCTGCGACGGCCGACTCCACCTCGACGTGCCCGACCCTTTGACATCATTCAGGTCGCTTGGCCTTCCGAAATGCGGTTTCGCGAGACTGGCCGTTTGTCTTTGCGGCAGCCAAGTTGACAGAGCGAGGCTGTCGATCGAGCCCTCCTGGGCCTTCGCCGCTAGCGCATGCCCTTGGCTCGCCCCTGCGGTGCCCGCAAAAAGAGAGCAAGCGGACGGATGCTATTGCGGCAACCTCCAAGATTGCAGCTAAAGTTCCGCTCCTCTGCAAACCGCGCTTCTGGCTGGGAACCCGTCGTGGATCGTGTCGATGGACGGCCGCCTGATTGTGCATGTGTGCCGGGGAATCAACGGCGGTTGTCCACGCAGGCCTCGATCGCGGGCAGAAGCGGAACCGCGGCGGGGAACAGCGCTATACCCTTGCCGCGCCCATCGCCATCGATCCAGCGTTCGTTCAGGATGTACGTCGCCCAGGCGTCCGGGTCGATCTCCTCGGGCGCAACGACGGCGAGGTCGGGGTACCAGACCTGATCGTTGATCATCGAGTTGATCTCTCGGTATCGGGCGATCGCCGCCGGATCGTTCGATGCGCGCGCCGCATCGTAGAGGTCCGCCAGCGCGCGGACCGCCGCCAGCATCCGCTCGATATGGGCGGTCAGGGCGGGGGCAAGGTCGGGTTCGACGAGGATCGCGTCCAGCGCGCAGCCGGCCTGGGTCATCGACAGGTCCAGCCGGTAGGCAAGGTTGGCGTAGAACTCGTCGAAGGCGGCAGGGAAGCCGGGGCCGACGCGGAGGTAGCGCCGCGTCACAGGGGCACCGGCGCGCTCGCCTGAGATCTCCAGCAGGTTGCCCGAGTGACGCCACTCCCAGTCGTCCGCGGCGATCTGCAGCTCCGCCCATGCGGCGGCAAAGCGGTCGCCGAGCCAGGGCGGCGTCACCTGCTCGGCCTCGACGATGGCAAGGCGCGTGCCGTCGAGTGTGAGTTGGCCGCGCAGCACCTCGACTGGATAGGCGCAGAACGGCAGGGTGGAATCGGCGGCGCAGGGCGCACCGATGTCGGGATCGTCACGGTAGAGGAAGACCGAAATTACACCATCTCGCGCGATCTGAAGCACTTCGAGATGGTCCGGCAACTGGAGTGACTCGTCCCCGGCCGCGCCAGCCGGGCGCATCATCGCGGCAGGATCGTTCCTCATTCCGAATGCGTGCATCCAGATGCCGGCGAGGCCCTCGTCGTCGCCGACGGGCTCTGGCAGCAAGCCGGAAGAGATCAGCGCGGCGACGTCGGGCGGTGGCAGCTCCGGCAACTCTGCCGCCAGCGGCAGGACCGGCGCGTGCAGCACCTCGTCGCAGTCGCGCATGGCGTCCCAGACGGGTTCGGCCGCCGGGAACAGGGGCCCAAAGTCCCCGAATGCCGCCCAGCGCATGGTGTCGACGAGCGCCGCCCATCCCTCAGCGTCGAAACCCTCGGGCGCCGATGCAGGGTCGCCGCGCACCTGCCGGACGAAGATGACCGAGGCCGCGTCGGTGTCCTCCTCGGTCAGCGGATCGCCCGCCGCGGCGCGACCACGGGCCTCGCGCTGCATCTCGTGGATCACAGGTACGGTAGTGGCCAGATGCGCGGTGAACTCGGCACGCAGGCCAGGATCGGCGAGGATCACGTCGAGCCCGCAAACTGTAGCCGAAAGCGGCTGCCTGTGGACGAAGGTGAGAAAGCCGAATAGCTGCGTGTCGAACTCCGGCCCGTCGCGGTGGTAGAGCCGGGTGAGCCGGAAGCCCATCCCGCCTCGGTCGATCACCCGGGTCACCGCCAGCCGATCGCCGTCGAGTGCGAATTCCCAGCCGAGGGGGGAGAGGGCACTGCTCTCCTGCCAGTTCTCGACCTCGCGTGGATCGTCGAAGGGCGCGGCGAGTGCCGCATCGGACAGGATACTGAAGCGGCCGTCAGGGTCTGCTGCGACCCGGCCGCGGGCGATATTGACGGGATTGGTGCAATCCGCGCGCTCGGGATCGGGGTGCACGGGATCGACGCAGGTCACGTCGAGAAGCGGAGGCATGCGCCAGACCTCGACCGTGACCGCACCGTCGGGTGCGATGTCGAGCACCTCGAGATGCTCCTCGACATCGGCGAAAAGGTTCGGCCCGACCGAGACCCAGCGCCCGGCCAGATCGGCAGTCGCTGGTAGCGGCATGACAAGAGGGAGGACGGCGAACGGTACGGCACGAAGGAACATCGGGTGACCCTTTCGCGGTGCAGATGTCCAATGCTGACCTGATTCAATCCTGACCGACAAGCGAAATCCGCGCGCGGTGCATGGCGCCGGCGGTATCGCGGCGTTCGATGCACACAGATCCTGCGTCAAGAAACTTGGCCTACAGAAACGGTGTCGCTGTCCTCGAGACTAGGCGGAGCGATCAGCACCACCGGCGGCACCCAAGACACAACCGCGTCGATCTCGACTAGGGAACCACTTGCGCTGCATCTCATTCTTCGCCGTCACATCGAGCAGTACGGGTCAAACAGATTCTGCCGGCGCTGGTAGCGCCTTTGGAAGCTATGGATAGCTATGCCACAAAACGCAGAGGTTGCAGGTTCTCGGGCAATATCTAGCTTCCCCACGCTTTTCGAGTAGCTTTGCCGCGGCATCTGCGGGAAGGCACAATACCCGCTGTCTGAGCCGCCGGTTCTAGGCACTACCCCGAACTGGTAGGGCGAAGGGTCCGGGACGGAGGCCTCTCAGTCACAGCAGACTTTGCAGCAGCGCCGGCGACGGTGTCCCGGTCGCAGGCAAACCTCGGCTTGCCTGATAAGAGCGGATCGCGGCTTCGGTGTTTCTGCCGATCACCCCGTCCGCACCCTGGGTGTCGAAGCCCCGTGCCGTAAGTCGCTCCTGCAGGGCGATCCGGTCCGCCTTGGTCAGCCCGTTGGCATCGTGCGGGAAGCTGCCCCGCAGCGGTCCCGCCCCCCCGATCCGGTCGGCCAGGTGCCCGACACCGATCGCGTAGGCATCGGAGTTGTTGTAGCGCTTGATCACGCGGAAATTGGTGGTCGTGGCGAAGCGGGGGCCGCCCGGTTGTGGCTGGATGACCGTGCCCGAGGGCGCCCCCGCTCCAACCTCGCCCCCCCATCGCAGCCCGCGGGTCCAGCCGTTGCGCTGCAGGTAGGACGCCGCCGAGGCCAGCGCGTCGCTCGGGTCATCCGACCAGATGTCACGCCGGCCGTTCCCGGTGAAATCCACCGCGAACTGCAGGTAGGAGGTGGGAATGAATTGCGTGTGGCCCATCGCGCCGGCCCAGCTGCCGGTCATGCGCGCGGGCTCGACATCGCCGTTCTGCAGGATCCGCAGCGCCGCGATCAGCTGCTGCTCGAAGAACTGCCCGCGCCGCCCGTCGAAGGCCAATGTCGAAGTGGCCGAGATCACCGGCACCTCCCCCCGCCGTTCGCCATAGAAGCTCTCAAGCCCCCAGATCGCCGTGATGATCTCGGCCTCTACGCCGAAGCGATCCTCGGTCGCACTCAGCGTCCGGCGATGCCGCGCCAGGGCCGCGCGCCCTTTCTGCACACGCTCGTCGGACACGGCGATGGACAGGTAGTCCTCCAGCGTGCGGCTGAACTCGGTCTGGTTGCGGTCGCGCGTCACCACGCCGGGCAGATAGCCGGTGCCCGAAAATGCCGCGCCCAGCGTGGATTGCGAGATCCCCTGCGCAGCCGCTCGGCCCCGGAACGACGCTACCCAGGTGTCATAGTCGCCGTTGGGCACCGGGCGCAGGTCGTCCGGCAGGGCCGCCCGGGTGCTGGGGCCCACGCGGCCCGGACCGGACGGCGCGCAGGCCACGAGGCCAAGGGACGCGAGCCCCAGCCCGAACAGGCGTCGACTGATCTGCATGGGACTGATCACCTCTCGATGCTTTTTCGCGTACGATGCAACTTGCCCGCTGCGCACACAATGACAAAGCGCCGGATTTGCGCGATCGTGACGAGACGCTGGCGGCGTCGGTGTCGACCCCCGACCGGACAGCGCGGTCTCGACAGTCCGCACCCATTCCCAGGAAATGGCCCGTTGCGCAGACGAGGCGATCCTGACCTGCGGCGCGACGAGCCAGCGGCGGCCACCCGTCTAAACTTTGCGCTAGCCGATAACCTTGGTGGCGCACCTCCGCCAGCGTTCGCAGAGCTCGCCACTACTGCAACGCTGCGTCGAACTGGCTGCCCGGGTTGAATGGACGTTCTAGCCATACGCACCAACAGCGCCGCCGCAGCTGCATGGGTCCGCTCTCCGACCTTTGAGTCAGCACGTGTCGGCTTCTGGTACATCTGCACCATTGGGTGATGTTGGTGCCGCGCAGTTCATGGGGGCTCTGTTGCACAAATCCCGTGAGGGATTCATCTCGTGAATCCAGCGTGGTAGCCGGGATGCATGAGCAGACCCACACCCCCGACCTACAAGACCAGGAACTGGCCAGCCTACAATGAAGCGCTCAAGCGCCGGGGCTCGCTGACGATCTGGTTCGACCCCG